>JAFGJN010000319.1 GCA_016929055.1 Candidatus Zhuqueibacterota bacterium | reverse complement strand
TGTCACATATTGATGATTTAAATGGCATGTTTTTGTGTCACCAAGCTAAAATTAATTTGGGTTACATTTTATTTTGAGGCAACGGGAACCTTGCCGTATCGTCGCATTAGCTCTCGGTTCATCAAAAAAGCGGGATTCGGATGAACCGATTTGCTTTCGACTGTCATTGGCGTCGTTGAACCGGCTTGGGCGTGGTGCCGTTCAGAACCGGATTCGGCGTTTTTTGCTGTTCAGTTCCTCGGAGGCAGGCTGGCGTTGACCTGTATGCAGGTCGCAGTGGGTTTGGGGGACATAGCGCTCGTCGAAAATCTCGGTAATGGCGCTGGGACAGCTTTCTCCAACCAGCTTTTTACTGTCAGCACAGATTTCCACATCTACCACGCCAAATGGGCGAACAAAATCCGCTACTGGTAGTTGCAGCGTATCATGGGCGGTGCGCATAAAGGTTGCTGCTATCGGCAATGCGGCACGGGCACCGGATTGACCGTTGCCGAGCGAGAGCGCGGGATTATCCAAGCCCGTCCACACACCGACGACGATCTGCGGCGTAAAAGTAATATACCAGGCGTCGGTATAATTGTTGGTGGTGCCGGTTTTGCCACCGGCCGGCCGCATGAATCCATACACCGATCGCGACCCCGCACCAGTGCCGTGCATGGCTGCAGTTTTAAGCAGATCTGCCATGATGTAAGCGGTCTCTTCACGCAAAACGCCTTTGCTGACCGGTTTTGCGCGTTCGAGTATGTTGCCGTAGCGATCTTCCACACGCAAAACGGAAAAGGGTGAAACCAAGACGCCCTGATTGGCGAAAACACTGAAAGCGGAGACCACTTCCATCGGAATAACGCCACTGGAACCCAGAGCGATGGCGTCGACCGCATCGAGTGGGGTGGTGATGCCGAGATTGCGGGCATAGCGGATCACTTGCTCAGGCGGTACGTCTTCCTGTACCAGGCGCGCGGTAACCAGATTGAGGGATTTTCGCAATGCTTCGCGCAGTGTGGTTTTGCCGCCGATCGAACCGTCGTAATTTTGCGGCGTCCAGCGGGTGCCGTCGACCATATGTACAACGATGGGTTGATTCAGTTTTTCATAGGACGGCATATAGCCGTTATCGATCGCAGCAGTATAGACAAAGGGTTTGAAAATGGAACCCGGTTGTCGAATAGCCTGAACGGCGCGGTTGAATTGACTCTGATCAAAGTCGCGGCCGCCGATCATGGCCAGAATATGGCCGGTTTGCGGATTGAGCGCGACCAACATCACTTGCACCGCTGCCTGAGCGTAAAGTAGCGAATCCGACAACGCCTTGTCCGCCAAAATCTGCTCGATCGTGCGCTCTTTTAGCATCGAGGGTGGAACAATTTTACTGAATTCCGTTTTTTTGCGCATGTGGCGATCGCAAGCTGCCTGCAGCTCGGGAAGAAATTTGGCTACGGCGCTGTCGGCACAGGCCTGAACACGTGAATCCAGTGTGGCATAGATTTTCATTCCCCCTTTGTAGAGATCCCAACCATACTCTTTTTGCAGATTTTGGCGCAGATATTCGTTGAAATAAGGGGCAATGCCGATCGATTTGTTCAGGGGCAAAACGCCGAGCTCTGTGGCGGCAGCCAGATCATAGGTCTCACGGGTGATAAAACCTTCCGCCAGCATTCGGCTGAGCACGACATTGCGGCGCCGTAGGGCGCGTTCCGAATGTCGATGTGGATTCAGAGCTGCGGGACGCTGGGCCATACCGATCAGCAAGGCGCATTCCTGCAAATTCAAATCGTAAACATGTTTACCGAAGAAATGCTGGGCGGCGGATTCGACACCATAGGTTCCATGCCCGAATGACATGTGGTTGAGATACATTTCCATAATTTCGGGTTTGGTATAGGTGTGTTCGATCTGGAGTGCGGTGAGCATCTCTTTCAGCTTACGCGTCAAAGTTTTTTGTGGCGTCAGAAACAGACGCCGGGCAAGCTGCTGTGTCAGGGTACTGGCTCCCTGCTGCTTGCTGAGGGTGGTGATGTTCTTGACGATCACCTGCAGTACGCGTACCGGGACAACACCCCAGTGATCGTAAAACCGGTGGTCTTCGGTTGCCAGAACGGCCTCGATAAGCACAGGAGGCATCTGCCCCAGAGGTGTGTAGAAGCGTTTTTCTGTATAAAACTCTTTGATCAGAACGCCGTCGGCGGAATACACCTGGGTGGCCAATTCCGGCGTGATGTTTTCCAATCGTTCAAACGAGGGGAGGTCGCGGCTGAGCCAAAAAAGAAACACCACACCGAAAAGGGTGCAAAGCAGAAGGACAGTGAGAAATTTGCGTCGACCGCTGCTCCAAAATATCCGTGTTAGCCGGTTGCCGGGATGCAGCAACATACGGCGTGTGTGTTTAATCGTCATGCGTCTCAATATTTTTTGATTCGTGTCAGAACTTTGCGATAGCGATTGAGATCTTCAAGTACCTTGCCGGTTCCCCGCACTACCGCCAGCAACGGCTCTTCGGCCACGATTACCGGCAGATTGGTTTCCTGGCGCAGACGTTCGTCGAGTCCTTTGAGCAGGGATCCCCCTCCGGTCATCAGGATGCCGCGATCCAAAATGTCGGATGAAAGTTCAGGCGGCGTCATTTCCAGGCACATCTTGAGAGAGTCGGCGATCTGCGTAACGGTTTCGGCAAGCGCTTCCTGCACTTGTTTTCCGGTGATGGTTACGGTCTTGGGAATGCCGGCAATCAGATCACGGCCTTTGACCACCATCGAGCCTTTGATTTCGTGGGGTGAAGCCGATCCCAATTCGCACTTGATCAATTCGGATGTATTGTCACCGATCAACAGGTTAAAAGTTTTTTTGAAATACTGTTCGATCGCTTCGTTCATCTCATCGCCGCCCACCCGGATGGAGATCGAGTTGACAATGCCGTACATGGCGATGACTGCGATTTCAGTCGTGCCGCCGCCGATATCGATGATCATGCTGCCAACGGGTTGGTTGATCGGCAGCCCGAGGCCGATGGCGGCTGCCATGGGTTCGTCCACCAGATAGACTTCGCGCGCGCCGGCATGCTCGGCGGCGTCGCGCACTGCCCGTTTCTCCACCTCTGTGATGCCGGTCGGGACGCAGATCGCAATTCGAGGTCTGGGAATCCGACTGGGCACCGCTTTGCGGATAAAATAACGGATCATTTGCTCAGAAAGATCAAAATCCGCAATGACACCGTCTTTCAAAGGGCGTATGGTGATGATTTCTCCCGGGGTGCGGCCAACCATCTCTTTTGCGGCTTTGCCGAACGCGACGATATTTTGGTCGCTTTTTCGAACGGCGACGACAGAGGGTTCATCGAGGATAACATCGCGATTCTTCATGTAGACCAGGGTGTTGGCCGTACCCAGATCGATGGCGATATCGTTGTTCAGATATTGGCTGAGAGAAAATTTCATGGCATCCCTTACACGTTACACGTTCCCGGCCGATCAAGCGCCCCGGTATCTTTTTGCCGCGCGCTCGTTAATATACGACAATTGTGTTGAAAATTCAATCTTTTCGCTGCTAAGAATTCCCCAATATTTTTTCCAGAATCGGTGTTAACCGAATCACAATACATGTGAGAGAGAGCGTCAAAAAAGTATCGACGAACCGGTTTATAGTACCGCCTTCAAGTAGGTGTAAATCGCCGCATCGTATTGGCTGGTGCGCAAAAAGGCTCGAGTAGCCAAATTCTTTTTGGTTGCTGCCGAAAGACAACCGGAACAGGCGCGCAATTCTTCCTTCACCTGGGCATATTGTGCGGGATCGGTCACCACAGCAACTCGTGGGTGGTTTTTGGCCGCTGCACGGATCATACAGGGACCGCCGATATCGATGTTTTCCAAAGCCTCCGCCAGGGTAACTCCGGTTGCGGCAACTGTCTTTTCAAAGGGATAAAGGTTGACGACGACCAGGTCGATAGGCGCGATACCGTGCGAATCCAATTCCGTCATTTGCTCGGCATCCTTTCTGGCCAGAATCGCGCCGTGGATATTCGGGTGTAGCGTTTTTACACGCCCCCCCAGAATTTCGGGGAAACCG
>JAFGJN010000318.1 GCA_016929055.1 Candidatus Zhuqueibacterota bacterium | reverse complement strand
TGTCACATATTGATGATTTAAATGGCATGTTTTTGTGTCACCAAGCTAAAATTAATTTGGGTTACATTTTATTTTGAGGCAACGGGATAAAAAGCGGAATTGGATTCTGTGATAACAGAATCCAATAAAAAACATCTTTTCAATTTTATTGTATTTGCAGCTGTCATCGTTTCCACCCGTTTGGTGCAAATACCTTATTCTATTTATTGGGCGGGATTGAATCCCGCTCAGCAGTCGGTTTTTTGCACCGCCCTCAGATTGCGCTGAAAACCGGCATAACCGCAACGAAAAACCGGGCTCTTTTTAAACCGCCGCTTGAATTCCTCTTCGTTCCAGGTCAGCGCTTCCTGTACAGTGGTAATCGATTGCGTTGCGTCAGGAGCAAAACGACTTTCTCGGCTGATTGTAGCGCTTCTGCTGTTCCAGGGGCAGACTTGCTGGCATACATCACAGCCAAAGACCCGGTCGCCGATCTTGTCTTTGACCTCTGGCGGGAATTCTTTTTCCCGGTATTCGACCGTGAAATAGGAGAGACAACGCGAAGCATCGATTTGGTAGGGTGCGATAAGGGCCCCAGTCGGACAGGCATCAAGGCATTTGCGGCAATCACCGCAGAGATCCTTACCAGGCTCATCCGGCTCCAACTCGATATTCAACAATAATTCGCCCAAAAAGATCCAGGAACCAAATTCGGGAGTGATGACGATGCAGTTTTTGCCCTGCCAACCGATGCCGCTCGATACCGCCCATTGTTTTTCCAGTATCGGCGCTGTGTCGACAAAAAAACGGCCCGAAACTCCCGAAATACGCGCAACAATGGTTCGATAGAGCTGCTGCAGGCGCTTTTTCAGGATTCGGTGATAGTCCTGTCCCCACGCATACCGGGATATCCTTGCTTCGGGGGCGAGGTTTGGGTCGTGATGATAATAATTGAGGGCCACGGAAACGATCGACCGGCTAGCTGGCACCAGGAGGCGTGGATCATGGCGTTCGGCAACGTGCCCACTCAGGTAGATGAGGGAGCCGTTGAAGCCTTGCGAAAGCCATTTCTTGTAATATTCTGCAGGCAACGTCCGAGCGTGCGAGATCCCTACCTTGTCGAATCCGATTTCAAGAGCGGTACTTTTGATCCAGCGGCTCGTATCGGACACTGAACCGTTGATCATCGGGCTGGCCTTTGCAACAGTGCATGAATCTGTCGGGCTAATTCCGGATAAACTTGTAGCGCTTGATTCTCCGGCAGAGGAAGAAAGCAAGCGACGATATAGCGCGCTTCCGGAGCGTCCACCAGCCCAACGTCGTGGGTCCAAAATGACCACCAACCGGTTTTGTGATAAAAAAAGGCATCCGCTGGCAATCCAGCTGCAAATTTGTTTCGATCCAGTTGTCTGCCGAGCAGATTTTTCAGCTGCAGACTGGCTTGGTGGCTGACCAACTCGCCCTTTTCCATGCGATAGAGAAATTCCGCTGCGTGGCGCGCGCAGGTCTCGGTTCCGGGAACATCGCCGTATCCCGGGTCTTCCAGGCGGCGGCTGAGGAATTTACGCGTCACCTCGCTGCCATGCCAGCCATAGGCGTGCATCAGATCATTGATAAACGGACGGCCGGCGAGATCGATCAGGCAATTGGCAGCGCTGTTATCGCTGCGTGAAATCATCAGGTCGAGCAGATAATGGAGCGGCACCCGGTCGTCTGCCTGCAATAGCGGGCGAGGATCGTCTGGAATCTCGCTGCGTCGGTCCACGGCATTGTGCTCTTTTACCACGACTATCGAATCCCGGCGCACCCAACCGCTGTCGATCCTGGCGAGCACGGCGGCCGCGACGTACATTTTATAGACACTGGCAGGATAGATAAAGTTGCCCATCTCGACTCCGGCCAACCGGGGATCGGCGCCATCATAAAGATCAATGACCGCCAGCGAGATGCGCTCGATGCCGTCTTCTCCCACATCGAACTCCCGGTCTAGACCCATCCGAACAACTATGGCCCGCAGTGAGTCCGACAAGGTGGCATCCTCGCGGATAACCAGCCTTGATTGCGCCCCTGCTGTTGAAAACAAGCAGATGCCGGCCAGCCACATAAACAAAAATGCGCTCCTCATACCTCATCCTCATCGTGTGCGTTGATACAGCTGCAGATCGGACAGTATCGGGGATCGTGCCCTCGAGCCGGACAATATCTGCGTCCAAAATAGATGATCTGCAGATGCAGTTTGCCCCACGCTTGCTCGGGGAAAAGGGATTTCAAGTCCTTTTCCGTCTGCACGACGTTTTTTCCAGACGACAGTCCCCAGCGTTTTGCCAGGCGATGGATATGCGTGTCCACCGGAAAAGCCGGTTTACCGAATGCCTGCGACATGACCACCGAGGCGGATTTATGTCCGACTCCCGGCAGCGATTCCAGCTCTTGAAAGCTCTGAGGCACACATCCGCCATATCGTTCCACCAGGATACGGGAAAGCGCCGAAATCGCCCGGGCTTTCTGTGGCGCCAGTCCACAGGAGCGAACAATATCGAGGATCTCTTGTTCGCTCAGGCGCGTCATCTCTTGTGCTGTTTTCGCCCGCTCAAAAAGAGCGGCGGTTACCCGATTGACCTGGGCATCCGTGGTTTGCGCCGAGAGCACGACCGCCACCAGCAGGGTAAAGGGGTCCCGATGTTGAAGCGGAATATCAGGCTGCGGAAAAAGTTCGTCCAGTTTTTTGCGAATAAAGATGCTTTTTTCTTCCGGCGTCATGGATTCCTCTCTCTTGACCTCTCTGGGGCAGTTGGTGTAAACATTGAAGCGATTACGCCATCAAACGGCCGATCAAAGCCGGCATGACGTGTTCAACGCGCAGAATTCGTGCCCCCAAC
>JAFGJN010000317.1 GCA_016929055.1 Candidatus Zhuqueibacterota bacterium | reverse complement strand
CAAAGGGCACGAGAACCCGTACACCCGGTTGAACCTCCTTTGCAAGATGCGAAGGGATAGCGTAGGTATAGGCATGCTTGACCGGAATCGGGAAGACAACCTGGCAATAGAGTTGGCCTTCTTTTAGCGGGTTCTTCATGCGTGTGCGGATCTCTTTTCATTCAGGATTCGGAGCAGGGTTTTTGATAAAAGATACCCTGCGTTGATCTGTCGACCGGCCAGCTTTGTTTTACCGGTCGGATTCCATAATAGTATTTTTTCCCTGATTTTGCAAAGGAAAACCGCGATGCGTCGAGGCAAATACAACTTGTGTCTTGTCGGCAATTTTCGTAAACTTGTCAAATTAAACTGACATGAAAGCAAAAGGAAAAAGACCATGTATGCCAGAGCGATTGCTGTTTTGTTGATCGGATTGACCCTGTCGTGTGGAAGCAAAAAAAACGTGGAACAGGCTGAATGTTTGCCATTGACAGTGGAGGACATTCAGGTGCAGATTGAGCAGGTCAAGTCTCTGCCGCTGGAGCCGGTCGCCGACAATGAAGTGGCGGTATTGGAAACCAATCTGGGAAATCTGGTGATCGAGTTTTTTCCAGAAAAAGCGCCGCAGCATACCGCTGCGTTCAAACGCCTGGTGCAGGCGGGCTATTACGATTGCACGACATTTCACCGTCTGGTGCCTGAATTCATGGCTCAAGGCGGCGATATTTTGACCCGCGACGCGGATCCCCAGAATGATGGCAACGGCCCGGGCCCTGGTTACCGGTTGATGGCTGAATTCAATGATATTCCTCATGACCGGGGTATTCTTTCGATGGCGCGTAGTCAGGATCCCAACAGCGCCGGCAGCCAATTTTTTATTTGCTTTTCGCGCCAAAGAACACAGCATCTGGACGGCAAATATACGGTTTTTGCACGGGTCATCGAAGGTGAGGAGGTGCTGGAACAGATGGAAAAGATTGAGGTTGTGCCCAATCCGAGTTATGGAGGCGAAAAGTCCAAGCCGACACAGGTTATTCGTATCGAGCGCGCCGTTATGCAAATTCGCCAAAAGTAAGAGAGTTTGATCGTGAGAGGTATACAAGCCCTGCACATACTCGCTGTTGTGCTTGTAGCGACGGCGACGGTTGTTGGAAGCGAAGAGCCGCAGCAAACCAAATATTGGGTTTACTTAATCGACAAGGGTCCCCAAACGCCCGACGGTTTTGCTTCGCTCAATAACGAGCAGCAAATTTCGCCGCGGGCGCTCCGACGCAGAACTCGGGTTCTGCCCGAAGGATCGCTTGTGGATCGAACAGATGCACGCGTCTATTCCGGCTATGTCGATGCGCTGACCCAATTGGGTTGCCAGATCCAGTGGCCTTCGCGCTGGCTCAATGCCGTCAGCGCCTACCTCTCACCCGAACAGGCACTGGCTGTTTCAAAGCTCGATTTTGTCCAGCGAATTGTTCCTGTGGCTCGGCGCAGCCGTTCCTTTGAGCCCGAGGCACTCGAACCGTCCTTACTACATAAATCGATGCAGTTTTTTGATTACGGCAATTCGTTCGATCAAAATGCCTTGAGCCATATTCCCACTGTTCATCAAGAGGGCAACAATGGCGCCAATGTGCTCATCGCCGTTTTCGACACTGGATACCGACTCAACCATATAGTCTTTTCGCATTTGCACGTGGTGGCCGCCTATGATTTTATCAACAAGGACGATTTTGTCGATTATGATCCCGATCAGGATGTAACCTCGCAGATCAGTCATGGTACCAAAGTGCTGTCGGTGTTGGCCGGATACGCTCAGGGATCATTGATCGGACCGGCCTATGGGGCATCATTCGCTTTGGCCAAGACCGAGCATGTGCCCACCGAGACGCAGGCGGAAGAGGATTACTATATCGCTGCACTTGAATGGGCAGACAGCCTGGGGGCGGATATTGTCACCTCCAGTTTGAGCTATTTGGATTGGTACACAGTGGAGGATATGGATGGCGACACGGCGCCGATTACCCGCGCCGTGGATCTGGCGGTAAAAAAGGGCATGGTGGTGGTGACGGCGGCGGGAAATGAAGGCATGAGCAACTGGAAAACTATATCGGCTCCGGCTGACGCCGACAGTGTAATCGCCGTGGGTGCTGTGGATCGCACCGGCTCTATCGCCTGTTTCAGTTCCTACGGTCCGACCGCCGATGGCCGCATCAAGCCAGAAGTGGTCGCCATGGGAGTGGGCAACATCTGCGTCCAGGTGCCCGGTGAAGGTATACTCGGGAGCGCGTTTTCGTCGGGATCCGGGACCTCTTTTGCAGCACCGATGGCCGCTGGGGTCGCCGCTCTGGTGTTATCGGCAGTGCCGGATCTGACGCCGATGCAGGTACGGGAATCGCTGATGCAGACCGCCACACGCAGCACCGATCCCGATAACCGCTATGGCTATGGAATCGTGCAAGCGGATGCGGCGATCGCGTATGCCCGTTCACTGCAGAGCGGAATTCAGCCTTTGAATGAATCTGTGCCGAGCGATTGGCGCATCAGCAGTTATCCCAACCCCTTTGTCGCTGGACGACAGATAAGCCGAATCGTCATGAATCTCGAAGCGACCAACGCCCTGCGAGTCGATATCTATAATCTGCTCGGGCAAAAAGTGGTCGGGTTATGGAATGGCCCTGCCAGCGAATTTCATCGTCTTTACTGGGATGGTCGCGATTCTAGCGGCAGACTGGTGCACAGCGGTGTTTATTTTTGTCGAGTTCAATTCGGCGACAACGTCCATTTACACAAAATTACAACGGTCCGTTGAGCCCCCCCAATCGGTTTACAAAAGCAGACGCGATTGTGACAAGAGAAATGGATAAAAAAATAATGCGATTGATATGAAGATTCAATTCGGCAAAAAACCGATTGTGCTGGCGCTCGGCGGCGGTGGAGCAAGAGGTTTGGCGCACATCGGCGTTCTAAAAATAATCGAGCGCGAAAATGTGCCGATTCGGGGAATCATCGGCACAAGCATGGGGGCCATTATCGGTGCCATGTATGCCCAGACGCCGGACAGCGCCAAAATTGAAGAAAAGATTTTCGCACTTTTAGAGAGTCCCGCTTTCAAATCGAGCGGTCTGCAGATGGCCAGCAAGCGCAAGTTTTCCGAAACCTGGCTGGACCAGCTGGCGAAAAACATTCGGGAAAGTGTTGCCGTCAATATTGCCGCTCACAAACGATCGCTTTTTTCTTTGGAACGTTTGAGCGAGCCTTTGGCGGTTTTGCTGGAAGATAAAAAAATCGAAGAAGCAGCGATTCCCTTTGCTGCGGTGGCGAGCGATTTAATTCGGGGCACTGAGGTGATTTTGCAGCGCGGTTCGATCCGCGATGCGGTGGCCGCCAGTTCGGCTTTGCCCGGATTCATTCCCCCGATCGAATACAATGGTTATTTTCTCATCGATGGCGCTGCCACCTCGGTCGTTCCTGTTCGCGAAGCTCGGCGTATCTGGCCTAAAAACCGGGTCGTGGCCGTGGACGTCTCTCAACCTATTGCGTCTGACTTGGACATGGAAAATATCATCGAGGTCGTGCTGCGCGCCTACAAGATAACCGCCCGCCGCTACCATGACGATCTCGTGGCCGAGGCGGATGTGTTGTTGCAACCCCCGGTGGGACATGTACATTGGTCCGATTTCAAACAGGCGAATACGCTGATTCGCCTCGGTGAATGCTCGGCCCAAGACCGGCTCAATGAGATTCGTCAAACCGCATCCCGATATCTGTTTTTTTCCTAGTCTTTCCTTGAATCCTGTGCTGCAGTCACCTTGTCTCTTCCCTGTTGTTTGGCTGCATACAAGGCCAAATCCGCTTTATTCAACACCTCATCAGCGGTACTGCCGTTTTCGGGGAAAGCGGCCGCGCCGATCGAGATCGTCACCTTGCCGCCGGGCAAATGCTGCTCACCTATAAAATTCCGGTTTTTGACCCGTTTTCTCAGTTTTTCTGCCACCGTCAGGGCTTGTTCGAGATGAATTTCCGGCAGGATGACAACAAACTCTTCGCCGCCATAGCGGCAGAGGATGTCAGCTTTGCGGATATTGTCTTCAAAAAGGCCGGCCATCTCTTTGAGTGCACGGTCTCCTTGCATATGCCCCAACGTGTCGTTGAACTTTTTAAAATGATCGATATCGATCATTAATACCGACAGCATGCGTTTGTAACGCTTGGCGCGACCGATTTCCCGTTGATAGCGCTGATTGAAATAGCGTCGGTTAAAGATGCCGGTCAATTCGTCGGTAAAAGCGAGTTCTTTGGTGTTCTGATAGATATTGGCTTTGTGCAGTACACTGGCGACATGGTTGGTGAGCAGTCGAAAACGTTCGATCTCTTCCTGAGAAAAACTTTCGCGGATCGCTTTGCCGAATACGATAAAACCGATCACCTGATCCTGCAGCGGACAGAGCGGCAGACAGAGCAAGGCGCCGCTTTGCATTTGCGAAAAGCGCGGCAACTGGTCGGCGATCACCAGATCGCGCAGATAGAGAGGCTGGTTGTTGTGGATGAGATGGTTGGACAACGGGTCTGAATGGTTCAACGCGAATTGCTTGCCGACTTTGAGTGCGCTGCCGAATGTGGCGGCAATGCGCAGTTTTTCTCCCAGGTGGGTCTTGAGAATCAGTGAAAATTCATCCAACTCAAAGTTGGTGAGAAAAAATTTTTTCAAAGACTCGATTGTTTCATCTTTGTCGAGATTGTTGCTCAAACAGTCGTTGATTTGCAGCAGCCAACCCAGTTCCTGTACCTGGTTTTCCAGTTCCCGGTTGGCTGATATCAAATCCGCACAACGATAGCGCAACGCCGCACCGTCAGGCGTGCAGTTGAGATCCGGTTTTGCTGAATGCACCACTTTATACCTCAGGGTTTGTCACAAGAGTCTATGCCGGGATTCGAACCCGATTCATAAAAGCAGCATAGGCAAAAATCATACCTCAAAGACGGATCTTTATGAGGGGGTGCATCAAATTGTTGCGGCTTTGGGTTCTGAACCGTATTAAGGTTGGATCAAAACTCATAAAAAACAGTTGATTGGTTCTGACCTGTTCACTGATTTCCGACATGATATAAGCCAGGTTCCGCCGATTCAAGCGTAAACGGGTGTGCCGAGCGAAAGGTAGCGAAAGAGGGTAGCCAATGAACGATCCCAATCATGATTTGGCTGCAAACGTATTACAAAATTGTAAAATTTATTGCGCTGTGGGTGACTGAACCCTATTTTCAACCGTGCTCGACTCGAACAGATCATCAGTGTATTGAATCGGTGAAAGTTTTTGCTTAAATCGATGGCAATTCCAACCGGTTGCTTGTATAAAAGCGATCGTAAAGCTTTTGCTGGCGCCCCCCACCGGGTTAACTGCGATTCATCGTATTCGACCACGGAAAAATCGTTCAAAATATACTCTTCGAGCGAATACTCTGCTGAATTCAACAGAGTGATCCTGGCCTGTGGAAAAATTTGCCGAAATCCCTGCATCGAACTCATCACCGTTTCCACACCTTCTCGCTCCTCTGGTAAACAGATCAGCACCGATGAAACATTGGTCAATTGGTCGCAGATCGAGATGTTATCCTTCGAGCAGTGCAGCCATTGTTTCAGCCGATGCATTCCAAGAGAAGCTTTGATCCCCATTGCTTTTAATCCATGGATTTGCATGCCAAGGTGCCTCAAAAGTTCAGAACGTGGGTCTGCCGTTGCAAAGCTGAATTTGGAGTCAGGCCGTTCGAGATCTCCATGTCCTGCTGAGCCGTTCACTTAGAAAATTTAACCAATTCCAACAAAAAGGTCAATAGCGAATATTCGGACGGGCTGGTGTTTCCACTTGCCAGTCGATTTGCAGGGTAAAGGTCCAACGCCGATTTCCTCGGATTTCATCCGCTCCATTGCCGACTGACACGCGGTCATCATAAGCGAGCAAAACAATTTGCGCCGTTCCCTGTACACCCCAGATGCGTTTGGTGCGCACAGCGGCACTTTGCACTTGGCCGCGTCCGCTAAGTGGGATGAATTGCAGGGTTCCCGGCACTCCTGATTGGATGCGATAGAATTTGATCGCGGATCCGGGTGTGTCAAAAAAGAGCCAACAAAAGGTGACTCGACCGATATTCCACCGCCAATCGATATCCTGGGCGAACAATACACCGGACTGCACTGGATTGGTCGTGTCTCGAGTTTCCAGCTTTCGCTTTTCAAAACGAAAACGGGTGTGCAATTCGGAACCGACTTTGTATTTCAGACTGAGCTGTAGGCGCTGCTGCAATCTCGGCATGCTTTGTATCAGTGTATTGCCCCAGGAATCAGCCGTTTTCAGTCGTTCCCAGTCGCTGTGGCGATCGAGGCGGCACTCGATCTGAATGCCTCGAAGCGGTGTAAAGCTCAGATGGCTGCCCATTTTTGTGCCGCTAAAGGGCATGTCCAGCAATGTGCCGGGCCAGGGTATGGTATAGCAGTCCCCGTAGAACCCTAATCGAGTTCCGCGAAAAAGGCGGGTTTGCCAACCCAGATAGACGCCTTGCTCGTTATTTAGCGCATTGCGAGCGAAAAATGAACGGCCAAAAGGGTTGTAAAAATCTGCCGGATACGATCGGATGAGCCATGTTAATTTGCCGGCATCCGTTCGCCAGCGAATGCCGCCTACCCAGGCTGGCTGTTGTCCTTTTTGAACCGCGATTTCGGCAAACACGTGTGCAGTTAAAAGTTGTCGATTTAGAAAAGCGCTCAAGAGGTGAAAACGATTTGCAGATCTATTTTCGTCGGCATGAAACGCGCTTTTTATGTACAGGGGAGGCGAAAAGTGAGCCCCTAAAGCCGAAAGCGCAAAATTCCAGGATCCGAGGTTTAGATTTTGTTGAATGCCGATCGCCTGATGGCCTGCGGTGTCTTTTTTTTCGAGTTCGTTTGCGTTGCGGTGCAGTCCACTTTGTACCAGAGTGCGAATGGTATCGCCGTCCAGAGTGGCGTCGAGGAGTCGATTGCTGAAAAAAAGAAGGCTTTGCCATCTGCTCCGCTCAATGCTGAGCGCCGCTCCGCAAAACGAGGCGTTTTCCGCCGTTCCAGTAAATGGCACGATTCCGCGTCCGGTTGTCGCGAATCCATCCAGCAGACTGGATCCTGTCGGCATGCGATACGGCCCCCAGGAAAGCAGACCCTGACCGGTTTCCACTAAAAAATGACCGACGGTTAGGGTGCACCCCAGCCGTTGCGAGTGCAGCTGCAAATTGCCACAAACGAAATCCATCCAGCTGAGCTCGCCGGCATCTTTGTCCGTCAAAAGAGAAAGGCGCCAATGCGGCCATCGATCGATGGAAAGGCGGTTCAGCAGAGTGACGGGATTTCCGGCATAGTGGCCCTCGAGAAATGCACGGGATTGTGGGCTGCGCATGCTGATGCGGTGACGGCCCCTCAATCGCAGGACGACGGGGGGAGCGAAACGGACAAATGGCTTTAGCTGTTTGAACTGCTCTGCGGACAACAGATGCGTCTCTACAAGCTCTTGCAGATCGGAAAAAGGGCCATTTGTTTCCACCCATTCCTGGATTCGAGTCGCCAGCAGTGAATCGTGCAGCAGATGTTGCAGTTGAATCAGCGTCGCTCGGTTGAGATCCAGCGGCGTTTCGGCCAGGGTTTCCGAATATTCGCCCCAATCGATCCCTTCTTCGATCTCAGTCAGCTGCTGCAGATCTTCATTCCATTCTTGCTCCTGGCAAAGCACTGGCACCGACCCGAATAACACAGCTGAGATCCAAACACGGGTCAAGAGTTTGCGAGCGTCCATGCGGGACCTCCCCCGGAAGGTCGTCAGGGTTTTGCAGGGCTGTTGATCAAAAGCACGGCGCTTAGCTGGTGCGTTGTGCCCAGCTCTGCATGAATTTCAGCGGCATAATCCAGCCGCAGGGAACCGATGAAAATTCCGGTTCCGGCTGCAACGCGGCCCGGCTCATTGCCAATACCGGCGCGCAGACAGAGCGTCGGATGCAGGAATGCTTCGATTCCGCAGGCAAAATCGGCCGGATAGCGAATGTCTTTGCTCAACTCGGTGCTGATGTGCAGGAAAGGCGACAGAGCAAGGAGCAGTCCCCAGCGCCGGATCTGTGGCAATGGTTCACGGCATCGGCCGATGGTCGCCGCTCCCGCATTGTTGACGGCAAAACCGAATGCCACAGCAGGGTGCGGACGCGTCCAAAGGCCGAGATCGAACACAGCACTCCGGGATTGTCCATATCCGTGAATACGCAAGTCGGCTTGGCGCAGAGTCATTCCGAGAGTGATTTTGTCGCTCACGATTCGAGCGAGGGAAAGCGCCAGGGTTTCTTCGCGATAGCCGTTCTCGCCAAAACGCTGTCCGGTTGCCGCAAACGCCCAGCGTTTTGACGTCAGAGCCAAAGAGGCGCTATGAGTTTGGAGGGCCTGTAGCCCATAGGGCCGCACCGTGGATGCACACAGGCGCCAGCCAGGATTGTCCGGGAGCGATGCCGGATTGGTCAGGCTCTGAGTCGGTTCGCCTTTAACAGCAGCAAAAGCCGATGCAAGAGCCAGGTTTCGTGCACAAGCGGGACGATAATCGAATGCCGCCGGAGCGGCTCTTGCGCAGAGGCAGAGCAGCAAGAAAGGCTTGATTCTGATCGGGAAAAGCTTCATATTTCTGGGAACCTCGCGGCTATTTCACCGTTTTTAAGGTGAACGACTCGCCATTTATCAGTCGAAGCAGGAGATTATCAGATGCGTTCAGGCAAACGAATTTTTTTTATCGCGTGTTATCTTGGGCTGGCCGCGGCTCTTTTGCCGGTTTCACTCCTGGCTCAGCGAATCCAAGCCGTTGTTGAAACCGACTTGCGTACCCTGCCCCTGGAAAAACAGAACAAACTGGTTGATTTCGCCGAAAAAGTCGAGCACTATATCAACAGCTATGAGTGGAGCGACGATCCGTGGAATACCACGGTTTATCTGGAAGTCCGGCTCATACTTCAGGACATGACCAGCGGTGCCGAAGAGCGATATTCCGGCAATATTTTAATTCACAACAATTATGATATCCAGTATTTCGACAAACGCTGGCGTTTTGCCTACCAGAGCGGATCCATGTTGATGCATGACAATTCCGTACAGGATTCCTTCACCAGTTTGATCGATTTTTATATCTATCTCATTCTCGGCGGTGAGTTCGATAAATGGGGGACGTTGGCCGGTACGCCCTATTATGAAAAGGCCAAGTTTATCGCCGAACAGTCCAAATTCGGTCTCGGGCGCTATATCGACGGTTGGGATCGCCGCGTCGAGCTTGTGGAAGAGTTTTTAAGCGATCGGTATCGGCCTTATCGAGAGATGGTCGACTATTATTACTATGGTCTCTCTTTCGTCAAAGAAGACAACGCCAAAGCCCGTGAACATTGTGCAACTGCCATTCAAATGCTGGATCGACTGCTCGCCGACAATCCGGAAGATGAATACGCAAAAAAGTTTATCAGTGCCCATTATATCGAAATGCTGGAAATTTTTCGACGCGCACAAGATAAATCCCCGTTGCGCACTTTATTGATACTTGATCCCGAGCACGAAGTCGCGTATCGCGAGGTATTGGAGCGCTAAAAGCGTTTTTCTCAGCGAAAAATACGCAATAATAGGCGATATGTCAAGTAAAAAAAGCCGACCAATTGGTCGGCTTTTTTTACTTGCTGAAGGAAAAGAGGGGGGAGGTCAGATCGATTTTTTGCTGAAATACCAATCGGTATAATCATAACCTTCGGATTTGCGTTTTTCTGCCGCGTCCTGCGTTGTCGGCGGCGGGACGATCACCTTGTCGCCTGGTTGCCAATTTTCCGGGGTAGCGATTCCATGTTTATCGGTTGTTTGCAGGGCTTGCACCAGCCGATAAATTTCATCGATGCTGCGACCATTGCTCAGTGGATAATACACCATGGCGCGCAGGATGCCTTTGTCGTCGATAATGAAAACAGCGCGGACCGCGGATGTGTCGTTGGCGCCGGGATGGATCATCCCATAGAGTTTCGCTACATTCATTTTGAGATCTTCGATAATCGGAAAGGGGATATCGATGCCGAAATTGTCTTTGATACTGCGAACCCAGGCGAGATGCGAATAGATACTGTCGATACTGAGACCAATGACCTGTGTATTGAGTTTTTTAAAATCTTCGTTGCGTTTGGCAAAAGCCATAAATTCGGTTGTGCAGACCGGGGTAAAATCTGCAGGATGGGAGAACAGGACCACCCATTTACCATGATAGTCCGATAACTTGATGGTGCCGTGAGTGGTTTTGGCGGTAAAATCGGGTGCTGGTTCGTTCAGGCGGGGCAGACTGGACAGGGTTTCGTTATCCATTTTTGTTCTCCTTTTCGAGTTTGCAGGGGAGATGGTTTTTTGTCTCCACCTATACCATAACAGATGATTGATTGGTTTCGTGGTTAAGACCGACAGGAACGGCCGCATCGCGATTTAACGGCTAGTGAACGCTGCCGTTCGATTGTTCCATTTGTAAGATGTCATTGGTTGCTAAAGGTTTCAGATTTTGAATGGATTTCGCAACATTGTCCTGCTTTGGTAAAAGTTGCAATCCTCACGATTCGACTCACCGGGAATTTTTCCCAAGCTCGTTACGACTTGTGGTATTATTAAGTGGATTCAATCAAAAACAAAAATGTCTTTTCTTGCAACTGGCTTATTTAACAATCAGTTAAACGAGGTAATTTGGCGTCGATGAGGAAATTTGTTCTTGCTTTGCTTGACTGCAAATGGTATATTGGATAAAATTATTGACTTGACGCATTCAAGAGCGCATCGCCGATGACAATCGCCGTGCTTTCCGACATCCATGCGAATTTAGAGGCCCTGGATGTGGTTCTCGAGTACATCGAGAGGTGCGGCTGCGATCGGATCATCTGTTTGGGGGATGTTGTCGGTTACGGTCCCAATCCCAACGAGTGCATCGAGCGTTTGCGCATGCGAGCGGATCGGGTTTTGCTGGGCAACCACGATCACGCCGCAATCGGATTGACCGATCCGATGACCTTTAACCGGTATGCCCGCCAGGCGATCGAGTGGACCGGCGAAACTCTGACGCCATCGAGCCGGAAATTTCTTCAGCAATTACCGGCGACTTGCCAGGAAGAATCGTGTTTGTGTGTACATGCGTCACCGTATGCACCTTTGGACTGGCGATATATTTCATCGGTGAGTCAAGCGGCGCTCGAGTTTCGTCATTTCGACGAGGCGTTTTGCTTTATCGGCCATTCTCATGTTCCGCTTGTTTTTTGTCTGCGGGGAAATAGAGTATTGCGATTGCACAAGAGTTCTCTGCAGCTGGAGCGGCAGGCACGCTATATCATCAACGTAGGCAGCGTTGGCCAACCGCGGGACGGCAATCCTCAAGCTGCGGTGGGAATCTGGCGGCCTCAGCAGCGGATCTATGAACTCTGTCGGCTCGACTATGATTTCCAAACTACACAGAAAAAAATGCGGACTTTGCACATGCCCGCCTATCTCGTCGAGAGAATCGCTCACGGCCGCTAGATTTTCGCACCTATCGACCTCACCCATTTGTTAGAGGGATCGGCATATGGATGTTCGGCAACGACACAACGGCAAGCGAGTTGTTTTTTCGGAATCCAGTTTTAAACGAATCCGCAGCCTCATCCACGATTTCCTGCAAAGATCCCGTGCCTCCTTGTGCATTTTTGCCGACATCAACGGCTATCCCATCGCTTATGGCGGTGATACTCGGGGACTGATCATCTCGACCTTGACGGCTCTGGCGGCTGGCAGTTTCTCAGCCACTCTGGAGATGGCGCATGGCCTGGGGGAATCTCAACGGTTTCGTTTTATCTATCATGAAGGAGCGAGGCACAACCTCTATCTGGCAAATGTCGGCGAGGATTATTTGATGATCGTCCTTTTTGACAAAAGTGTGGCGTTGGGCATCATTCGCTTGTTGACACATCAAATCACCAATCAATTGGACGAATTGCTGGCCGAGCTCAGACGCAATAGCGATCAAGCCGCTCAGATGCTCGACAGAGAGTTTCGCGATTTGCTGGGTGAGGAACTCGATCGTACCTTCGGCCTCAATCGATCGTGATAGAAATATGTATTATGATGTGTTCAAACAGGAGGTGATCTTTAAGGTCGTCTACTATGGTCCAGGTCTGAGCGGCAAGACCAGCAATTTGGAGACGATCTATCAGAGTTTGGATCCGAAAATCCGCAGCGATCTGATCAGTCTCAAAACCAGCCAAGAGCGCACCCTCTATTTCGATTTTCTCGAGATGGAATTGGGTCGCATCAAGGGGCGAAAACCGCGGTTTCATCTCTATACCATACCGGGACAACCCCAATACGGAAGCAGTCGGCAGATCGTGCTGCGCGGCGCGGATGCGGTGGTCTTTGTCGCCGATTCTCAGCCGGAGCGGATGGACGACAATCTTGTCAGTCTGATGGATCTGGAAACCAAGCTGATCGCACAACAAAAAACATTGGCATTTTTCCCCTGGGTGATTCAATACAACAAGCGGGATTTGCCTCGGGCCGAGTCGATCGAAGTGTTGCAGCGCAAACTCAATTTTCTTCACACACCTTTTTATGAAGCCGTCGCCACCACTGGAATCGGCGTTTTTGAAACCCTCAAATGCGCGATTCAGATGGCGGTACAAAAAGCTACAACCGAAACACAGGTTGCCCGATGACATCGAATCATGAAAGCGATCTGAATTCAGCCCTGCAGTTTGAATTGGAAGCTGCGCTCGGCGAGATCGTGCGCAAAGGCAGTTACGAGGCGGTTTTTCTGTTTACCGAAGAGGGATTGATCCTGGCGCAGCACAACCGCCGCCACCTGTTATCCGAGCAGCGCTCCACCGAATTTGCGCTTTTGATGAATCGCCTGAAAAAGTTGATCCGTTCCTTTGGCGGTTTGAGCCGTCTGAAAGAGATCGTGATGGAAGATGAATACGGGAAAAAACTTATTTTCCGTTTTGTTCCGTTCATGAACCAGATATCGGTACTCGTTGCCGTTGTGCCGCCGCGAAAATCCTACCGCGGATTGACCCATGGTTTTGTCCAAAAACTCGCACAGTTGGAATGGTCCGATTCCGACTCGTCGGTTTGATAGCCATTCTCCGACCAGAAAAGGAACATTCTATGCAAGCCGCTGTTCCCAAGCCACGTCTGATTTCGACAATTTCCTGGATTCTTTATGACCTGGCCAATACCGCCTATTCCATGAATGTGGTTTCTCTCTATTTCGGAACCTGGGTCATTATTCATCTCGGACAGCCGGATTTGGTTGTATCCCTGGCCAATTCGATCTCTATGGCTCTGGTCGCCCTCACCTTGCCGGTTCTCGGCGACTGGTCGGATTGCAAAGGCAAAAAACTCTTTTCTCTATTTGTTTTTACAGCCGTGTGTATTTTGGGCACCGCATTTTTGGGGGGATGGGATATTATTCTGTCCAAACTGGCTGTTTCTTCGACCATCGGTCCTGATGCAGTCTGGTCAAATGCTCCTCTGATTTTGGGCGTACTCATCGTTTTTACATTCATCTTGGCCAATTACGCCTATCAGGGTGGTCTGGTTTTCTACAACGCCCTGTTGCCTGCGGTCAGCACCCCCCGGACATTGGGCCGCGTTTCGGGCTACGGTGTGGCGCTGGGTTATCTGGGATCGATTATGGGACTGCTGGTCGCCCAGGTTTATGTTGAGGGCGAGATTCTGGGTTTTGACCTCCCCGGTATGGTAAAACAAGGACCAGCCGCAGCGTTTTTGCCAACCGCTTTGCTCTTTCTCGTGTTTGCTATTCCTATTTTTTTCTTTGTCCCCGAGCCACCCTTGCGGCCGGAAAGCCGACGCTCCTGGAACCTTAAACAATCCTATCGTCGCGTTT
>JAFGJN010000043.1 GCA_016929055.1 Candidatus Zhuqueibacterota bacterium | reverse complement strand
TCAAGCTTGGATAGTATAAGAATCCTGTTGGTAATTAAACAGGAATTCTAATTGTCGTCAGGCAGGAATAATAAATGTCGTTAATCAATCTCCAAAGGAAAAGTGCATAAACGATGTGAATTTGGCTGCAAAGTAGCGATGGCTACAACGAGTCGGGACAACTGGATTGTAGGGATTAAAGCTTTGCATGGTAATCCTTATGATGGCCATACATTACCTGCAACTCTTGAGCATGTCGAAGAATCTACTGGTTGGCTGGCAAAAGAAGTCTTTACAGATTTGGGTTACATTTTATTTTGAGGCAGCGGGTCAGTCAGCGGACGAGTCGGGCATGAGCCCCTGGTCAGCAAAAGAAAAATAGGTATCTTTGCCGACGATAATGTGGTCCAGGACCGAAATGTCGCAATAGCGGCAAGCGGTACAGATCTTTTGGGTGATCAGGCGATCTTCAGCCGAGGGGGAAGGATCGCCGCTGGGGTGGTTGTGAAAGAGAATGATCGATGCGGCGGTATTTTGCAGGGAGTGAAGGATGATTTCACGCGGTGAAACCACGCTTTGGTGCAGACTGCCGGTAAAGAGCACTTTTTCGCCGATAAGTTCGTTGCGCCCGGTCAGGAACAGAACACGGAATTCTTCCCGCGACAGGTCGCGCAGGCGCAGATGAATATAGCGATACGCCTCTTCGGAAGACCGTATGCGGTCGCGGCTGTTCCAGGATTGCTGGACAATGCGTTTGCCGATCTCCAGCGCGGCCTTGATCAGCGCCGCCTTGGCCGGACCGATTCCCCGCTCCTCGGCCAAATCGGCGGGCGACTGTCGATCGAGGCCGCGCAACCCCCCGGCCCGGCGCAGCAGCTGCCGGGCCAGATCCACTGCAGTACTCTCGCGGTTTCCGGTACGCAAGAGGATGGCGAGCAACTCGGCATCCGCCAGGGTATCCGCACCGTATTTCAGCAGCCGTTCTCGCGGCCGTTCGTCCTCCGGCCAGTCGCTGATGCGATAGGTTCTCTCCGCCTTCATAGGCTGGATGCTCTTTCGGCTTTTATTCGACCTTGATCATCTTGCGCACAGCGCGGTAGGTTCCAGCCTGAAGGACGGTGAAATAGATACCGGATCCGACCGCTTCACCGCGGTTGCTGCGACCGTCCCACTGGGTGAGGAAATAGCCCGGCTGTGCCGGCTCGTCAATCAGGGTGCGGATTTCTCGTCCCAGCAGGTCATAGACAACCAAAAGCGTTCTACCGTCGACATCGGCTGGTAATTGCCATGTAAATGTGGTCGACGGGTTGAAGGGATTGGGATAATTCTGTGCCAGTTCAAAGACAGCCGGAGCAGCGATCTGAGCCTGGAGTTCGTTCAGGATGGTCTGTCGGCCGTCATAATCGATTTGACGAAGACGATAGTACCAGTCGCCAAAGGCCGGTGGTCGATCGGTAAAAACGTATTCAGATTGGCGCTGCGTGGTACCCTGTCCTTCGACAAAGCCGATTTCATTCCAGTCGGCGTCTTGATTGCGACGACGGTCGAGAGCAAAACCGAAATTGTTGCTTTCGCTCACGGTTTGCCAGGCCAGCAGCACCTCATCGCGCCGAACTGTTGCGGTAAAAGCCGCCAGCTCTACCGGCGTCGTGCGACCGGAAACGATCGTGGTCGACGAAAGGTTGCCCCCATTATCCCGAGCCCGAATGGCGAAATAATAGGTTTGATTCAGATCGAGTCCGCCGACGGCAATCGATTGCAGCTCACCCGGCAATCCGGGCGACGGCACATCAACAACGGGAGTGGACTGATGCCACCAGAACTCGATGTCCTCCTCGTCGCTGAAAAAAGGCCGAGTGTTGTAGCGGACCAGGATCGTGTCCGCCGGACCGCCGGACCAGCCGTCATCTCCGGTAGCGCTCCACTGCAGCGTCAGGGTGGTATCTGAAAGGGCTGTAACCGCCAGATCGGCAATACGCGCCGGAGGGGTGCGGTCCTGTTCGCGCGTCAGGGTTTCCAGATTCGTCAAAAGTGTATCTCGCAAAGCCGAAAATGTGCCATAGTGATCCCGGTCTTTGGAATAAGAATCCGCCAGCATATAATTTCGAAACGTTATATCCAAATTCAGATACCCGGAAATATAATTCGGCTCCTGACCGATGATGCGCAATCCGCTGTCGCCGTACATTCGACGCCCATCTTCATCCACAAACGTGCGCAAAAAAATCGCTTGACCATCGCCTACGGCACGATCGCGCAATTCGAGAAGACTAAAGATCGCACCGAGCTTGATCGTGCTCTTCAGCGGATCGGCCAAATAGGCATACCAGTGGGGATCGAGCCATTCGTCACCTGAGAGAATGTTATAACCGGTATACGTATCTCTTCGGTTGGTATCGTCGTCGAGTCTGACCCCACCCGGCAATAGGCCTTTGCTGAGATAGACCATGTTTTTACCCCGAACATCGAGCGCCTGGGACAGCTCGATGCGCTTGATTTTAACTTCCAGATCGGGAGTGGTCATCTGGTCGAGCATATCGGTAAAATCGAATTGCAGCGGGATTTCATAGTGGTCATCATAATAAAAATAGGCAGGCCAAGGCAGGGTCTGAACCACCTCGCTGAAAGCGCCGCTCGCCAATCCGGCGGGTGAAATTTTGATCTGCAGCGAGTTTTGGCGAACAACCCGTACCGCTCCGGCATGCACCTGTGGAGCTTTTTCCTGGCTGACAGTGACCGTAGCCAGGCCGCTGATCGAATGGTTGACCATCCGTTCTTTGACTTCCAGATCGAGAGTGATTTTATCGACCCCTGGGATCTGGTCTTTGCTGTCATAGGCCGTCAAGTTGAGCAAAAGCCGAAATCGCTGGGCTTGATAGAAATCCAGGCTATCGCCACCGATGCTTTGCGGAAAAAGGATAGCTGTGGGCAAACCGCTGGCCTGGTTCGGGTCGTGTCCTATGACATAGGAACGTCCGTAAATCACATCGGTGCTCCCCTGCCACTCGTGGCGCACATAAGAATCCGGGCTCTTGACAAAGTCCTCGGATAAAAACACATAGGCATAACGCATGTCGCCGTTGAGCGGATCGACTGCTCGAATTTCGACCCGAGCGCGGCTTTTTGCCGCCGCATTCGCAGGCCAACTGCCGATGGCTGCCCGATCGCCCAGATCGCGCAGCATCATCACCAATTCATCCTGCGCATCCAGTTTGCCGTCGGCGGCAAAATAACGGCCCGACTCGTCCCGTTCATCCACTTGAAAAGGAATAGCCTGCCAGGTCGTGCGCGCGGCATCATAGACTGCCACACGCAGTGCCTCCGGTTTGTCGCCCAAAAAAGGCGCGAGTTCCGCTCCGCTGAGGAGCAGCGGCGCACCTTCGCGAACGGATCGCGCACCACCGATCCCCATGAGCAACAGCAAAAGAGAGAGGATTGTTTTGTATTTCATTTTTCAACTCCATTGGTCAAGCCGGTTAGGCCAGCCTTTGGCGATGTCCTCCACCGTGTTCGGACAAAAAAGGCTGTTGAACGGAGCACAAGATGCATCGCGTCAACAGCCTCGGGGCGCTCGTCAACACTCAGAACACACTGCCGAATTCCACTAGGGCGATCATGAATCGGATCTATCGCCTTTGCAGCACAACGCCTATTTCTTAAAGGCGGCCAATGCTTTCTTCTCCGACTCAAAGGTATCAAAAATCGTGATCAATTTTGTGACCATAAACAAACTTTTAACTTTTTCCGTCACTCGAATGAGTTTCAAATCCCCATCAGCGTTGCGCAGAGTGCTGTAGGAGCTCATAATCGCGCCCAAACCGGTGCTGTTCATCCAGGTAACGTTGCCGAGATCTATGATCACCTTGGTTTTTCCTTCTTCAACCAATTCCTTGATCTTGGTGTGGATTTCCTGGGTTTCCGACCCGCCCATCAATTTGCCTTTCAGCTCAAGAATAGCGACGTCATCCTGCATCCGTTCTTTCAATTGCATTCTATCCTCCTTATCGATATCCATCCGATCGGCAACGAGATAGCCGATCCCGTTTTGAGCTTGTAACTCACACCGACCCATTTATTTATAAAATAGGTTACTCGTTGGAACGAGTTGTTTCTTGTAAAATAGAATTTTTTATCGATTAAAGCAAATTCTTTCCTTCTCTCCGCCCTTATCGTATAACACCCAACTTGGTGTTATACGAATAAAAAAACATGTTATTTCTTGTTCTTTATGTAGTTAAGCAAACCACATTTCACACCCTTTGTGCATCACCATGAAAATGATTTTACAAGAAATTCGGTGCTTCGCACCGAATTCGCAACAGTTCCCAAACTGAATGGCCCTATCGCTTCAAGCGACGTGCCGTAGTTTCTGTAACAGGTTTTTCGCCTGCTCGTTGTTGGAATTATAAGCAAGTGCCTCATGTAACAATTTTTCAGCTCGATCCCGCCACCCGCTCTTGAGGCAATACTCGCCAGCTTGCAGGTAAGCGGTGTCGAGCTCGGGATACTTGCTCTTTTTCAGCACATCGGTTATCTTTTCGCCAAGAGATTTGCTAAGGTGGCGTTCATTGATCAACAGGTACCATAGAATACTATCGATATCACCGTATTCGGCCAGGATGGTTTTCAACAATTCCAGCCCGTCGGCAAAAAACGCTTCGACCTTTTCCCAGTACGAGTCATAGGAACTTTTGGTTTCGCTGTAATCCTGGCTTTCCGTGGCATAGTGTTCCATCACGTATTTGAGTTCTCTGGCCACCATCACCTTGTGAAAAACGACCGCCACATTGTTGATGAACTCGATTTCCGCATCGGTTGGTTTGTATTTATCGACTTTTTCAAATTCACGGGTTTGGGGATTCAGCACGCGTCGGAAAACGAGATAAAGATCTTCCTTGACTTTGTAGAGAACGTTGGAAAGCTTTTTCAGGTCTTCAAACGTGACTGCCTCATCGCGTCTGTTTTTTCGTTTCAAGTGGTTAAACATGTTTCGGGCGTGCAAATATTCCACCAAGGTTTTGCGGATGATCCAGGGTCTGATTTGCCGAACAAAAGGGCTAATTTTTTCCGCCATTTGCTCACCTCTTTCTCATCGATTCGGTTTCCTGCCGATTTGATACGGACAGGGGAAATTGACATCCTCTCCCGCGGTTCAATTCGTCACCGGCGTTTCGATCGCGACGGCCCTGGCCATGACCGCGGCATTCAGCATCAGCCGAAACGTCCCCAGGGTTTGACAGCGGAACTGAGGCTGAAATCCGAACAGAATTGCCTCGCCTTTTCCATAGGGTAAAAGAAGGCAGGCGGCACTACCCTGTAGCGCATCGTCTCTTTTCAAAACACCGCCGAGCAAGAGCTCACTGTCAGGATAGCCAATTATCTTTTCACCTACAAGACTTTTAAATGCAAAGCCCTGACGATTGAACAGAGCCACTTGCTTCGGCATCCCCCAACAGAGGGGATGCTCGCCCAGGGTCTGCCCGCGCAACAAGCTACCCGGAGCAGCCACCGGAATGAAAAGCGTTCCGGTCTCGCCCCATTGATCCCGCACCTGGGGTGAATCCGGAAAGCGAGAGGCTCTGTTCAGGAACACCAGACGGCCGCCTGTCTGCATAAAGTCGAGCAGGTTCCGCACCCCCGCCAGCCCGATACCGCCGCCGCGGCCGGGCGGCACCAACGAGCTGTCCTGCCCATAGAGAATCCATTCCGGCGATTGATCGCTAAAGATCAGCACATCGACCGGCGGCACGCCCTGCCGAAGAAGAGAATCCGATACCGACATCAGCGGCAATCTCTGCTGCTCAAAGAAAAATCGAGTCCAACCAGCATCGGATTGAGGCGCATATCCCTCATAGAGGCCGATACGAACCGGTTCGAGTTCTACCATCGCGACCTGTGGCCGAGATGGTGCGGTAAAAACAGCGGGACTGTATTCTTTATATGCTCTTTCTATAATCGGACGGCATTCGTCACTGCACCACAACGTACCAGGTGGCAGGATTCGATCATCCAATCCGAGTGAATCGGACAGGGCATAGACATTAAAACCGGACGCCCATAAATCACCGATGATCCGACCGCCATAGGGCTGGCGTATATCAACAAGAAAGCCGCTAATATCGCAATCAGGGAAAGGTGGACGCAGAAAGGCTTTGTCTGCGCTAACCCGCACGAGAGGCACGTCGGGTTGTTCCCGTCCCGACATGCAATGGACGCCAAAATAGAGCGGTAGACAGTGGCTGGTAACGTCGTAGGCGGCCACGGCGCCCGATTCGTCGACGCCAGGATAGGGCTGGTTTCTGAGCAAAGTTCGAGCATAAGCTCCAAACGGTTGTGCGGTAGGAATGACGATCGTTCCCGCCGGAAAAACGGTGTCAAGGGCGGCAAATTCTTTTTGGGCGCGATAAAATTCCACCTTTCCGTCTTCCAGTATGGTGAGCAGTACCCGTGCGGCATCGGCATGCCATGGGTCTGGCGGAATAAAAAAAACAGGGTATCCGCGATCTTGGGCGCAGGCGGTACGAGCCACGCGAAAGGACGTTTCCAGCCACTGACGGCGATTGCGGGCAACCTGGTCGAGCAAAGCCAGAACCGTGCTCCGTCCATAATCGATGATCTCTGTCAAACCCCAGGTACCACCGCTCCAGGGCAGAGGTAGATTCCAGGAACGCTTACGCGGGTCCATTCCACAAAAAGAAACAAAATCGTCATTTGAGAGGTGCAGCGGATCGGCCAGGCGGGCAGAGGCGATCTCGGTTAAAAAACGGACGCCGTTGTGATAATTGCAGAAAGCGCGTGAGGGCGAATAGGCATCGAAACAAGCATGAACGGCCACGCCGCGCTTGCCTTCGGCCGTCAATTGCGCCGCCACCGCGGTTCCCAGGGCGTTGATCTGCGCCTGCATCAGCGGGTCGAGTTCCTCGTCATGGGGATCGATATAAGGCGGAAGAAAGAGCCGGGTGCCGCGCGCTCCCATCTGATGCAGATCCATTACCACATGCGGATACCAGACCGTATAGACCTGTTCCACCGTAAGCCGAGTTTCGGGCTGAGTGAGCATAAACCAATCGCGATTTATATCATGTCCGACCTGCGGATGGCCTAGAAACGGTAAATAACCCCCGACATAATCGCTGCCGCGATGGCGGCGATACCACTCGATCACCCGATCCAGTCCATCCGGATTGTGAACAGGTATAAGCAAAATGATCGTCTCGCGCAGGATCCGCTCGCTAGTTTCACTGGTATCGGCAGCCAGAAAATAGGCAAGCGAAGCGCTCATTTGAGCTGGACCGATTTCCCGGGCGTGGATAGAACAGTTGACAGACACGATGGCTTTGCCGGATTCAAACGCCCGTTCTGCCTCATCAGAATCGGTGGCGCGCGGATCGACCAATTTTGAACGTTCTTGACGAATTCGCTGCAAATCGACAAAATTTTGCGGAGCGGTACAAATTGCCAGTATCAAAGGCCGGCCTTCACGGGTTTGGCCCAATTCCTGCACTGCAATACGCGGCGATGCGGCGGCGAGTCGGTAGAAATAATCGACGATCTCTTGGTGACCAGCCGGTGAGCGCTCATTTACACCGGGGTGGAATCCCGGAAACTTTGCTGGGGTGGGCAAAACTCCTGTTTCGGCGGCGACCGATGCTACAAAGAAAAAAATGAAAGGAAACAAACGCGGCACCCAACTGTTTCTGTCGAGTCGATTCATTGTTTTTTTGATGACTCCTTGTATTCGCCGCTGCAAAACGCGGCCTCATCTGTAAATGGCCACCTGAGCGGGATATCGGACGACATTTTCAGCCTGCGCCTGTACCAGCCGAACAGCTTCGGCGGCGCTTCCGATCAACCGCATATCGATACGGCTTACAGTTTCGGCGTGGCGTGAGAGCCAGCTTGTAGCGATTTCCATACGCCACGCAGCGGTGTCAGTTTTGGCAATTTTCGTGGAAAAAAAGAACGTTTCCAGAACCCGCTTCAGTTCGTTCCGGCGAGAACCATCAACGGCCCACATAAAGGTATCCAATTCAAACGGCGGCCGCAACAAATAGAGCCGAACCGTATCCTTACAAAGCGAAGGCAAGAGAACGATTTGCGCAAAGCGTTGCCGGGTTTTATGCAGCCGTTTTCGGACGCGCAGTTGCCGGTTGACGGGCGGATCCTCGTTTTCGATCCATTCCTGTTCCAACAACAGCGCTTCGAGCTCGGAACCGACGGGTTCAGTCTCGATACGATAGAGCCGATCGCGCAGGGTGTGCACTTTATCATCCAATTCTTCGGCAGCGACAAAATAGCTGCCGATACGAGCGGAGAGATTCCGAGCCTTACCGACATAGAGCAAGTCGCCGCTGCGGTCGTAAAAGCGATAAACACCCGGACCGGTTGGCAACAAGCGCAGATCGTCAAGATCGAACGAATAACAGCTGAAATCGATTTCCACCGCCGGTCGAGTGCTTTGTTCCAGCCATCGATTCAAAACCGACTCCAGCGAATGGTTCCAGCGCTGCATTGCGCTTTGGATCTGCTCTGTCAGAGTGTGCACCTGCAGATCAAAAGAGGCGTCGTCATAGACCATCAAGCCCAGCAAGCTCGAAAGATCCTGGCTGTTGCGCGGTTTTTCGCCGGTTTCCGCATAGAAAACGCGCCCAAAATTGATCATCGGCATTTCCGGATCGATGCCAAAGAGATAGCGGCATGCGGAGCGAAAAAGCGAAATCTGATTGCCAAAACCGTCGAAAAGAACGATTCTATCTTGCGCCGGGCCCTCAATCAGTGGACGGAGCAGAGTTCGCAGCTTGGCTACGTTTGGAGGCGTCGCAAAGCGCTTCACCTGTGATCCGTCGGCTTGCATCTGTACCAAAGCGAATCCCTGCCAGGCCTGCCAGCTTGAACAGCGTTCCGGGAATGCTTTGCAAAGATACAACACCGACCTTTGCGAACCGGGGTGCGCGGTGCTGACAAGGCTCCATTGACCAGCGCTATTTTTAATGACGCGGTCGCAATCCTTAACCAGGGTATGAACCAGCTGTTCAGCCAGAGCGGCTGGTGGTGATGTGACTTTGAACAGCGCCTCGGCGAGTTCGGTGCTGGAGAGGGTTCCGCCCGCCTCCTGCAGCAGCTGGAGCAATCGATCGATCACTTTATCCTCATGCGTCCTTTTCCATCATCTTTTCCCTGCCCCAAAAAGCGACACCGATCAAGCCACCCAGCAATCCGAACAGGCTGTTGATAATCAGGCTCAGCGCAAGCAAACCCAGATAAGCCAAAGGCGAAGCCAGCACCGCTGTCCACTCGGCGAACTGATCGCGAAAAGCCGGATCAGCCAGGGATTCGACCAGGGCAGCGATAAAATCCAGTGTCAGGGCATTGAACAACAGGCCGATGATTCCGCCCAGAACCGCGCCAATAATGCCTGCCGATAGTCCGAGCAGGGCGCCGGTGCGGCTGAGAATTTCGGAATGGGGTCCGATTTGTCGGCGATAGAGATAGACCGCCAACAAGCCGCCCGAAAGAACGCCGGCACAGCACATGCAATTGATCCAGTTCAAAACCGGCACACCGCTCACGACTGCAATGAGCAGACCTCCCCATACAGCCGGACGAAGCAGTGATCGAGAATCCATGGTCATCTCTCCTTTTGAGCGATCAAATCCTTTTGCAGCAATCGGGCCCCGCAATAACGACCGATGAGATCGGCCGCGATACGGCTGAGTTTGTCGAGTTCAGTGTTGCAGTGCGGAGCATAGATCAAAAACAAAATCCGGCGACTGCCGAGCGTGATACGGCTGCGATACGAGTCACTCGAAGGATTGCCAAAAGGCCCCTCGCGGTCGAATACAGCCACCTTGTTTTGAATATTGACCCATCCCTTTTGAATACCCTCATAACCTTCACCCGCTCGCCCCAAACGACAGAACAGCGGTAGAGAAAGCCGATCGAAATCGTAAATCCCCACAGGCAATTGAAAGCGCAGGGAAAAATAGTTGCCGATATCGACTACTGTGTTGACTCGGTAAAGGGGTTTATCGAGCAGAGCGCGGCGCAAAAGGGCTTCGGATGAGGGTCGGTAACGCGTCGGATCCATACCGAGGCTCCGATAGAGTTTACGTGTCGGCTGAATAAAATCGCGCGCATCGACCGGTGATTTAAACCGCTCTCTGAGTTCAGCGCACAAGGCGTCCAGTTCTTTTCCCAGATCGACTCGGTTTTCGCTGTTCTGCACCTCGTCAAAGAGCATGAGGGACAAGTTAACCCGGTCGATGATTTCGGAATCGATGCTGATCTCCAACAGCACTCCTTTCAGAAAGGTCTGTTAGAATTATACACAGCAGAGTTGAAAATTGCAAGCATGGGTTTGAGACTTTGCTGTCCTGAACGATTTCTTGAGGATTTGCTTTAATTTTTGCAAATAATCGACTTACCACCATTCCTTTCCAAAACAACTTGGTCACAAAAGAGTTACCTCATAATAACCACAAGTTGCAACGAACGGCAAAATTGCAGGCCTGTTTCGTTTTTCTTTGGGTTCTTTTGTGGCCTCTGTAGCTACCTATTTCTCCACCGAACACCGAACATCGGACCCGGTCGAATTTTTATTGTGGACAAGAATGATCGCTGTTTGTATATCTTTTAGCTTTGGGGGTGTTCACGAATGCGACACCAGTGGGTTTGGCAAAAGGTTTGCTTGCTTTTTGATATGGGATCCAGTACATTGGGCCGAGTCAAAGAGGACAGCGGCGGCACATCCTTCCGCAACATAAAAGCGCGAGGATCGAGATGTGAATGCAAACAACCTGCGCTTGCTTGCGCTCGATTTCGACGGCGTAATCGCCGACAGCATACAAGAATGCCTGGTTGTCGGCAACAATGCTCTTGTGGCCTTTTCCGGAAAGAACCACAAGATTCAGCAAGTCGAAGAATTGGCGGCGACGACACTTGAAAAAGCACGCCGAATGAGAAATTTTATCCGTTCCGGTGAAGATTATGTCTATATCTTTTATGCGCTGCAAAAAAAAATCGAACTAAAAACGCAGCTCGATTTCGACACCTTTTTAATGGCCAATACGGAGTTGAGAGCATCATTTTTCGATCTCTTTTATCTGGAGCGTCAAGCGCTGCTCACAAAACACCGGGATCGCTGGCTCAGCCTCAATCCGCTTTACCGGGGAATCAAACCTCTTGTGAACAATTATTGCCGACAAAACCGGTTGGCAATCATCACCACCAAAAAGATCGCCTTTGTTGAGGAAATTCTGCATTATAATCGCATCAAACCGCAGCCAGATGCTTTGTTTCATGCACATGAAGACCGTTCGAAAAAGGATATTATCGAGGATTTACTGCTGCATAAACAGCTAGATCCCGGCGATGTGCATTTTGTGGACGACCAGGTTGACAATCTCGTGACCGTGAGCGCGGCCAAGGTTTGCTGTATTCTGGCCGCCTGGGGATATAACGATGACAAACAGCGCCAAAAAGCGTCCGAAAACAAGATTAAAATCCTCACCCTGGCAGATTTCCTGAAATATTATGCTTCCGCCTAAACAACTCCATTGTTTTCTTCCAGGGTTCGATAAACACAATAAGGCACACCGGTTTTTTCCTGAAGGTATTGGCCGATCTCGTGCAGACGTGGCAGGGCTAGCGGCCGATAGGCTTTTTTGCCCGGTCTCTCTTGCAGGGTAAAAAGCTGAACACTGACGGGTTTCAGGTCGCCCACCAAATCAGCCCAGGCCTCGAGATTTTCCTCATCGCTGTTGTGTACCGATCCCTCAAAAAAAACGCTTTGTAAATAGAAACGTTTCTGCGTCTGCATTCCGGCAATCACCTCTTTGAATTTGAGCCCGGTCATAGGACGGTAGATCTTTTTCCAAAGCCGTTCCAGCCCGACATCGAGTTTGAAAATCGGCACATCGACGAGTGAAAACGCCTGTGCGATTTCCTCCCGATTCAACCAGGCGCCGTTGGAGAGGACACAGATATCGAGAGACGGCGCCAATTCATCCCGCAATTGTGCGACGCCGGCTATTATTTCTCTGAATCGGGGATGGACAGTGGGTTCGCCCTGACCGCAGAAAAAAAGATAGTCGATCTCAAGCTCCTTCTTCAGACCTGCTTCCAGCTGTTCGAGAACCGTATCGACAGCTGGAATTTCATCCTCAAATTCGTGGAGATCGATGGGATAGAGCCCTGGAGATGTGTGTCCGCAATAAACGCAGTTGTAAGGACAGAGTTTAAAATGGGTGGGCAACAAATTAACACCCAAATAGTTTCCCAACCGGTCGGATTCCAATGGGCCATAAATAATTTCCTTGCGCAAATCCACCATTGCAGCTTTCCTTTTCTTGAACTGGTTTCATGAATTGATGTTCGTTGCTTTTGGGTTCAGAGGGTAAAGGGGGCATTAAAGGCCCGCAGATGTCCGAGGTATTCACGACAGGTGCGGTCGGCATGCCCAAAGACACTTTCTTCGGGGTAACGGCCGCTTTGATCCGCTTCGCCGGCCGGCATGCCGGTCAACAACTCGATTCCCTCAGCAATGGAATCGACGGCAAAAAGGTGAAATCTGTCGGCAGCAATCGCCTCAACCACCTGTGGATGCAGCATAAGATCTGTAACATTGCGGCGCGGAATGACCACGCCCTGTCTACCCGTCAGGCCTCGCGCTTGACAGACGGCAAAAAACCCTTCGATTTTTTCATTCACACCGCCAATGGGCTGGATCTCGCCGTTTTGATTGACCGAGCCGGTGACCGCCAAACCCTGATCGATCGGTATCCGCGCCAAGCGGGATAGCAGGGCATAGAGCTCAGCTGATGAGGCACTGTCCCCATCCACCTCACTATAGGATTGTTCAAAACAAAGACTGGCGCTCAGCGCAAGGGGCTTGTCCTGAGCAAACGCCTGCTGCAGATAACCGGATATAACCAGGACACCTTTATCGTGACTCGGGCCGCTGAGCGCGACTTCCCGCTCGACATTGACAATTCCCGTCCGGCCAACACCGGTCTGCGCGGTGATTCGCGCCGGTTTGCCAAATGCATAGTCGCCAAGATTTAGAACCGACAGGCCATTGACTTGACCGATTTTTCGTCCATCGGTATCGATGAGCAATAAATCGTCGGCGATCATCTCTTGCACTTTTTCTTCGGCCAAATTGCGTCTGCTGCGCCGCTCTTCGAGAGCCCGATCGACATGAGCGTCGATGGTATACTTGGCCAAATCCTGGCGGGCATAAAAAGCGGCCTCGCGCACCAGTTCGGCAATCTGATTGAACCGCGTTGACACTTTGGTCTGGTGGCCGCTCAAACGCACCCCGGCTTCCACTACTCGAGCCAGGCCGGAACGTCCGAACGGCAACAAATTCTCCTCGGCACAGAGCCGTTGAATAAAAACCGCGTATTTTAGCACACTCTGACGGCTGTTTTTGATCTCGTAATCGAACTCGGCCTTGATTTTAAAAATCTTGCTAAAGTCCGAGTCTGCAGTATAGAGCAGATAATAGAGCAGTGGTTCGCCGATCAGGATCAATTTGACATCGATATCGATAGGTTCCGGTTTGATGGCGATAGGGCCGCCGGCCCATGAGATTTCCGGAGCCCATATTTCCAGCTTGCGTGTTTTAAATACCCGTTTAAGATTGTTCCAAACTCCTGGTTCGCTCAGCAAATCCTTTGCATCGATAATCAGATAGCCGCCGTTGGCCGCCAGCAGTGAGCCAGGACGAATTGTGGAAAAATCGGAATACCATTGGCCGTTTGCATCCATCACACGTTCGATGGTGCCAAACAATTTATTCAACGTCGGCAGATTTTCAAAAATAATAGGAGCACCCTGGTTGTGCGAATTGTCGACTACCACATTCACGCCGTACATCAACAAGGGATCGCGGGCCGCCGATTCGGCCAGTGATTCCGTTTCGCTGTCCGTTTTTTTTCTAAACCAGGCCAGATTTCCGAGAACATTTTCACGCACCGCATCGAGAAAAGCGTGAGCCGCCTCGACAGAAATATTTTGCCGGATCTCTTGCATCGCCTCATCGACAAAGGATTCAGCCAAATTGCGATCCAATGATTCGAGTTTTTCCTGAGCCTCGCGAGAAAGTTTTTTGCTCGATTCGATCGTTTTTTGCAATTCAGCCGCAAATTTTCGATGTTGCGCCGCCAGTTTTTTCAGCTCTTTTACATCCAACGTTCCCTCTTTAACCTGTTCTTCCAGCTGCTCAAAGGAAACAGGTTGTCCATCGATCACCGGCAGCACATCTTGCTTGACCATGGGACCCAGCTGAACTTGGACGACCGTAAAATTCGCTTTTTGCACTTTGTTTTCGAGAGTGTCAATCAGCACCTGACCGGCCTTGCCGTATTCATCGGTGATTTGTTGGCGATTCTCGCGATAGCGATCGCTTTCAAAAACCTGAGGCAGGCCGAGGCGCAGGGTTTCGGCCAGATTTTCCATCATCCGCCGTAACAATCCACCTTTCCCCGGCGGCAGAATTAGAACCAAAGGGGTGTCCGGTTTTAGAAAATTGTGGACAAAAGCAATGTCGTTCGGAGTCGGGCGGTAGTGGTTGACATCGCGCAACAAGTGGCGAACGGTGGTATTGCGGCCCGTACCGGCCTCACCCGAGATGAAAATGTTATACCCCGGATAAGACATCGCCAGACCGAGCTGAATCGCTTTGACCGCTCGATCCTGGCCTAAAATCGCCGGAACCTCCTTGAGGTCATCGGTCGATTCGAACTCGAAACCCGAGAGATCGCAGTTCCACCGGCAGACCTCAGGCGAAAGTCTCCACTCATCTTTAGCCATGATCACCTCGACTGAATACAGACCGGCCCAATGGCCGGCTATGAAGCAGTTCAGGATGGATACAGGAAACGTCAAGAGGCAAGACCGGTATCCCCCCGGCGGTGGTTTTTCCGCAGCCGTTCGAATTCAACACCTGTCTCGACAAAAAACTCGACAACGGTCTACGGCGAGCTCCCGGGAATCAGCGGGCCGAAGGGAATCCATACTTTTTCATTTTGTATCGCAGCGCCGCTTCCGATACCTGAAGCATGCGTGCGGCTTTGGATTGATTGCCTTCGTATTTGGTCAACGCTTTGCGGATGAGAAATTTTTCAACCTCTCCGACCGCCGTCGGCAAATCGTGTCCGGCCAGAAACTCGAGCGGATCGGGTTTGGAGAAAAAGGGCAGATATTCGGCTGCGAGTTCACCCTCGGGTGACATAATGACCAAATTGCGGATGACATTGCGCATCTCATGCAGATTGCCCGGCCAGGGATAATCGAGAATCGCCTCAAAAACGGAATAAGGTATCGTCGGCATGGATTTGCCGTATTCCTGGCTCAGCTGTTCCAAAAGTTGAGTGAAAAGAAAAGGAATATCCTGTTTCCGGTCGCGCAGCGGTGGGATGTCGATGCGAAATGCCGCCAGGAGTTGAAGCAAATCCTGACGAATCCCGCCGCTTTGGGGCGTTTCATACAATGTGGGTTCTGCTGAAGAGATCAATCGGGCTTTAAAACGACTTTCTCTTTTTGAAGAACTAAAAGTGGTAAGAAAATTATACAACCGTTCCTGCAAATCAGCCGACAGACGATCGACGCGCTCCAAATAGAGTGTACCTTTTGCGGCAGCGAAAAGTTGCGGTTCGTCCAGCGGTTTATCGTCCGATGGAACGCGAAAAACCTGCTCGACATCGATCGTGTCACGGATAGCACCGCACGGAATCACGACAAAAGGCCCTTCCTTTCGGGCACTGAGCTGATGAATATGCTCGGCGATGAATCGTTTGTCCGTGCCAGTTTCCCCCACTAAAAGAACAGCCGTATCGAGTTTGGCAACATTTTTTACGGCCTTGCGCACCCGGCTCATTTCCGGGCTTTTTCCGAGCATCTTGAGCTCACGAGATGCTGATTGATTCATGTCTTCCCCTCGCAAAAAAAATGTTTGGTTCGCCGACCACACCCCAGCCGGCAGCTCGCCCCCCGCTGTTGACCAGTCCCCTAAAAATATATCCATTTTGCAGGCGAATGTCAAGAGGTTTGAAATCCATTCGAAAGAATGCTGGTTTTTCTCTCGATTATTTACGACTTGTTTTTTTAGATGAAGACAAACTTGAACTTTTTACTCAAAAAAACTTGTTTCATCGAGACCTTTGCGCGACTCGACCACGGTTTTTTGCTCTTCGAGTTCACGAATCCGATGTAAATAGGGGTGAAGATCGGATTCGTCGGACTTTTGCCGGCGCATTTCCAGGCGCAACCGATCGATTTCTTCACGTATTTTAACCAGATAAAGAGTGATGATGCAATCGAGTGCGAATTTTTTTGCTACCTTGAGTTCCGGTTTGTTGTCCACACGCGCCGATAGATGGCGCGCAATGACCGGATCCTCCACCGACGCCACATAGCTCTGCGGATCGTATTCGGACTGGTGCAACAGATCGGTTTCGATCTGGCGAAAAATTCGCGCGATCTCTCGATTTTTAAAATCCGCATGGCTCAATACAGTCATGATGTGTGGCGTCAGTTGCGGGAACAAGAGAATCGTTTCCAGGACACCCAATTCCGCAGAACCGCGTTTGGTATAAAAAAAGGTGTTTTCCGACGGCGCCTCTGCCTCGCTCTCCGTTGCCCTGTGGGTGCGTCGCGTCGACTTTTTTAATTCGCTCCAGAGCACCGATTCTTCGACCTGCAGTTTACTCGCCAACTCACGAAGCAGATAGGATTGCTGCAATCGATCGTTCACCTTGGAAACCGAATCCAGCAGGAGTCGGGTGGCCTCAGCACGCTGGGCAGCGCTGCGCATTTGCCCCTCGCTGTTGAGCTGGTCGATTTTATGATCCATCAACGGTCGTGCCGACTGAAAAAGCGTCTCGATGCCTTTGAGCCCCTCCCGGCGCGCAAAATCGTCGGGATCGCTGCCGAGCGGCAAGGTGCAGATGAGCACATCCAGTCCGTTTTCCAGCAGGATATCTGCACCGCGCAAAGCAGCCTGAGCACCGGCCGAATCGGCATCGTACAGCAGCACTACTTGTGGGGTATAGCGGCGAATCAAGCGGGCATGCTCCTGGGTCAGCGACGTTCCGCTGGTCGCCACCACCTCTTGTAGTCCGATTTTGGCCAAACTGAGAACATCGGTATAGCCCTCGACGAAAATCGCCCGTTTGTTGCGGCGGATCGCTTCCCGCGCCCAAAACAAGCCATAGAGTGTAAATCGTTTCTGGTAAATATCGGTTTCCGGCGAATTGATATATTTGGGTGAATTGTCATCATCGTTCATCCGTCGGGCGCCAAACGCGACCAGCTGGCCGCTGATGCCGTGCACGGCAAAGGTGATGCGGTTGCGGAAACGATCATAAATTCGTCCGCTTTCGTTTTGTATTACCAAACCAGCCCGTAACAGCACCTCTTCGCCAAGCTGCTTTTCCGCTGCATAACGAATCAACCCGTCCCAGCGGTCCGGCGCGTAACCGATCGCGTAGGTTTGCATCATTTGCTGATCGATGCCACGCGATAAAAGATAGCTGCGTGCCGCCTTCGCTTCCGGCGAGTGAAGCAGGTTGTCGCTGAAAAAATCGTGGGCGATTTTATTGGCGACAAACAAAGCCTCCTTTTCCCGCACATCGCTCAGGTTTTGTTCATCTTCAGGCAAAACGATACCCGCTGCCTGAGCGAGCATACGCACGGCTTCCGGGAACGTGATCTTTTCCATCATCATGACAAAAGTGAAAACATTGCCTCCGGCGCCGCAGCCGAAACAATGAAAGATCTGCATCTCGGGGTTGACGCTAAACGACGGGGTCTTTTCCGGATGAAAGGGACAGAGACCGAAATAATTTTTACCCCGCTGCTTCAGACTCAAATACCCCGAAACAACCTCGGCGATATCGCTGGCCTGACGCACTTGGTCGACTTTATCAGGTGAAATTCGACTGGACATGATCTATCTTTATTTGATAAATGTATAAATTCCCAAAAGTCCGATGAATCCGTGCAGGCAAAGATAAAAAACTCTGAGGATTGCAGCAAACTCTTTCTTTTTGCAGCCTGGACAAAGCCGGACAAAACGGTTGAATTTTCTTGATTTTCTGGCGAAAAATAAATATATCAGACTGCCCCATATACGATCTCGGATTCTAGTGGCATCGAATCCGCGAATATCATCCAAAATTGCCAGTCCTGGAATGCGATGACAAGAAATCCGGTCAAAAACAAGGAGACCGCCCGTGAGCCAAAGAACTTTGTGCCATGTTTTTCATGAAAGCGTCGAGCGTTTTCCGGAAAATTTCTTTTTGTGGGAAAAAGTCAATGACAGCTATCAAGGCACCACCTATCGCCAGGTTCAGCAATCGGTTTATGCCGTCGCTGCCGGCCTTTTGGCTTTGGGCATAAAAAAAGGGGATCGCATTGCGCTGATTTCCGAAGGACGGAACGACTGGGTCATTGCCGAACTGGGAATTTTACACGCCGCAGCCATCAATGTTCCGCTATCAATCAAACTGGAAACATTCGAGCTGAAATTCCGGCTGGCGCACTCGGGCACTCGACTGATTTTCGTCTCCGGAGCCCAGGCGGAAAAGGTGCGGGAAATCAAAAAAGATCTGGCCGATCTCGAGCGTCTAATTATTTTCGACACCCTCCCCTCTCTCGATACGGACGAAATGAGTCTACAGGATCTGATGCTCGGGGGACAGGAATATCTGCTGCAGAACGGCGAAGCGTTCAGCCAATACTGGCAGCAAATCAGCCAGGACGATGCGGCCAACATCTGCTACACATCGGGAACCACAGCCGATCCCAAGGGCATCATCCTCACCCATCGAAACTATACGGCCAATATCGAACAGGCGAGCGGTTTGCTGCCGATCCCCGAATCCTATCTGTCGCTGCTGATCCTGCCCTGGGATCACTCATTTGCTCACACGGCCGGCATCTATACTTTGATGATGAATGGCGCAGCGCTGGCTTCGATCCAGATCGGCAAAACGGCTCTGGAAACCCTGCGCAATATTCCACAGAACATTCGGGAAATCCGTCCGGTCTTTTTGCTCAGCGTCCCTTCTTTGGCGCAAAATTTTCGCAAAAACATCGAAAAAGGTATTCGACAAAAGGGCCCACGGGTGGAAAAACTCTTTCAGCACGCGCTCAAAGCTGCCTATTGCTACAACGGTCTGGGACACAATCGCGGACGCGGCTGGCGGGCTCTTTATAAACCGCTGGTTTGGCTCTATGACCGTATTTTATTCAGCAAGATTCGCGAGAGTTTCGGCGGCCGGCTCGAATTCTTTATCGGCGGTGGCGCGCTATTGGATATCGAACTGCAAAAATTCTTTTATGCCATCGGCATTCCCATGTTCCAGGGTTACGGACTCTCTGAAGCTGCGCCGATCATTTCAGCCAATGTGCCCAAATGCCACAAACTCGGTTCCTCGGGCCGGATCGTTTCCAACCTGGAGGTCAAAATTTGCGACGAGCAGGGCGAAAAAGTGCCTGTCGGTGAAAAAGGCGAAATCGTGGTGCAGGGTGAAAACGTCATGGCCGGTTATTGGCGCAACGAAAAAACGACCGCCGAAACAATCCGCGACGGGTGGCTCTATACCGGCGATATCGGCTACCTTGACCACGACGGCTTTCTCTATGTGCTCGGACGGGAAAAAAGTCTGTTGATCAGCGATGATGGCGAAAAATTCAGTCCGGAAGGCATCGAGGAAGCACTGTCTTCAGCCTCGCACCTTTTCGAACAGGTGATGCTCTACAACAATCAGTCTCCCTATACCTCGGCTCTGCTTGTCCCCAATCGCGAGGCCTTGCTGGAACACCTCAAAAACAAAGGCTTGAACTGCCGCTCCCAGGATGGGCAGCGCGAGGCGTTGGAAATCTTGTATCAAGCGCTCGAGATGTTTCGTAAAACCTGTGCCGAAAAAAAACTCTTTCCGAGCAAGTGGTTGCCGTCAACCGTGGCTGTTCTGGGCGAGAGTTTTACCGAACACAACCATTTCCTCAACAGCACCCTCAAGATGGTGCGCGGAAAGATCATTGATGCCTACCGAAACCGAATCGATTTTCTCTATACACCCGAAGGCAAGGATTTTTACAACCATCAGAATCTGACCATCATGGCTCGACTGGAGGAGTGAGCCCACAAACAGAAAAGTCGTGTTCCACCCCGTACGAATCGACCCTGACTCACATTCATTCGATGCGGCCGGTCAAGTAGGCATTCGAGGGTACAATCCGACCGTCCCGAATGCGAAAGACCGGCCAATAGATACCGCTCTGACCAACCGGCACCTGAAGCACATACAAGAGTTGATCGCTGTTGCCGAAAACTTTGACGGTCGCGCGTGAGTCGGACAGGTGCCGACTGTCCGGCCGGTCTCGATGGCTATAGTCATGGATATAGTAAGTATAGTCCGCGCTTCCATCGACTTGGTTGATCGTAATCGTTTCCGGCCCAAACCCATCGCGGTCATCCCGATCGAGTCGTGCCAGGCCGTCATCGCTGACGCGCTTGTGGTGGTAGGCGATATGATAATGGCCTGCTTTCACCAGATGAGCATCCAGGTCACGCGGGTTCTCTCCCCAATCCAGAACTGCACGCAGAGTGCCAACCGGCAGAACCGGTGAAACCGAAAACCGGTTAAAGAACAACGTACCGGCCATGATTTCGATTGAAAAGGCCGATCGAATAAAATCGGCATGCGAAAAAACCACCCGATAGACTCCATCGGATTCCGGAATCGGTAAAATCGCGGCGCCTTCTTGATCGGTCTGGAATACGCCGATTGAATCGATCTCCACTCGAGCGTTTGGAATGGGTTGACCGGTCAAGGCATGGTAAAAGCGCAGGGTCAACTGCTCATCCAATTCACGAAATGCATCGTCGACATCGCTCCTTGCGATCTGAGCCTGAACAGCATAACAGCTTAAACAAAGCACACCGAGCACAACCCAAAATCTCTGCATGGCCTAGTCTCCCCTAAAATAAAGAATCGTTTGAATGCAAAATGAGAAAACTTGATCTGCCCTCTTTTCGGGCGGCTGGGGTCTCACAACAACGATCGATCCGCTCCTGCACAATAGTGAAAATGCCTGCAGGAGCATTGTCTAAACAAGAGAATTAACGAAAAAAAAACAAAAAAATCATTAATTTCCGGACGAACGACGGGACATCCCGCTTCAATTCTATTAAAATCAATTTATTATATCGGTCGAAAAACAGATTCGACCTGAATCAGCTGTCACGAAATACTTGTTGTTTATTATAAAGTTAAATTGGGTGCTGTCCGGTAACCGGACACCAGTGCAAGAAAATAAAAGGCGGGAAAAGTACCAAGAAAACCCTTTCGAAGCAAAGCGTCGAAATGACGCACGAATCGATTTGGCAGTGCTCCCATATAGCTCCCGATGTTGCATTTGAACACGCGTAACGAACTCGAAAAAATTATTTTTGGGGCACCGGGGAGGCGGTTATCGGCTGCGCCGCGGATTCAACAGGCTTCGTGGCCGAAACGGCTGCCGAATCGACTGACCGATCGTCTTTCGATAAAAAGTTCCGAGTGGCATTGGCCGTCGATATCCGTTCCGAGGTCTCGGGCCGTTCGATTATGATCGACGGCAGAACGATTTCGGTGCGATCCACAGTCCAATCCATTGCTTCGGCACCCAGGATTCCGGCAGTCGTCAGCACCAGCAGAACTACCCAGCAAATCTTCATATCGGCTCCCTTTGCAATCGTTTCCATCCTGCAAACGCCTATGCAAGCGCCGTGCCGCGGAATTGACAGCAAATGGGAGCTGTTTTTACTGCAATAATATGGATTTACTGATTTGCGATGGTCCATCCGGCGTGAGTTTTTGAGACATTTTGCCGGCGATTGTATCGATCGGATACGCTGTTATGCATCCAAAAAAGCGCGGTTTGTCTCATGCGACGCGGGTGGCGCGTTGAATTTCGGGATCGGTAAAAATATCGCTTTCGTCGCGGCTGGTGGTGGAAAATTCGGAAACGATGGCGCCTTCGGGTCCAGCCTGAAACCAGTGCAGCGTATCGGGGCGAAGCGTATACTGTTCGCCCGGATTGAGGATAATCTCTTTCCATACGGTAAAGCAATCGCGTTTATCTTCCGGCACGCGAGCGCGCGGATCGTCTGCTACCTCTCCGGGCACATAGATATAGACCTGACCGCGTCGGCATCGAAAAGTCTCTTCTTTTCCCTCCTGATCCAGCACGGGAGGATGCCGGTGTTCAGGGCAGATTTGCCAGGGGAACATCACCAGTTCTTTGGCACAGACGTGATCCGTGTTCACATAGACCACCAGCTGCAAGCCAATTTCTTCGACTCTTCCGAGCCCGAAATCCGCCACCTCGATCTTCTCTGCTTCCTCTGGTGTGAGGGCGATTCCAGCGTGTCGCAGTATCTCCTGTGTTCGTTTTTGATAATCTCGATAAGCATGTTCGGAAATCATCGCAACCTCCTCGATTCTGACCCAGCGTTCTGCTGTCGCCGTGATGCTAAAAATGGTCTGGAGACCTTCCTTCGACCCGATAGGCCATGACATCGCCGAATCCTTTGATGGCGAAAGGACCGATGCGCCGCGCCATGATCCGACCGGTCAAACTCACATAGGTCGCCTCGCTGATCATGATTTCACCGGGGCCGGCGATGGACTGCAGACGGGCAGCGAAATTCATGTTGGAACCGACTGCCGTATAATCTTTGCGGTCAAAACTGCCAATCTGTCCGAGTACCACCTCACCGGTATGAATTCCGACGCCCACGTTGATGGTCGGCCGGCCGGTCAATTCCCATTCCCGATTCAGCCGTTTGAGTTCGATTTGCAAATTTATAGCGGCTTCCACAGCATTGAAGGCATGGGATCCGGAGGCGGTTGTCTGAGTAAAGAGGGCCACGAGTTCGTCGCCGACATACTTGTCGACGATGCCGTGATGCGATGTGATAAGGGGTGTGATAGCGTTGAAATAATCATTGAGCATGCGTACGGCGGTGGTGGGATCCATGTCCTTGGTGGTGCGGCTGTAATTGCGAATATCGGCGAACAGCATGGTGATGGTGGTGCGTTGACCCAGAGCGGTGTCCGGACGATTGCCGATCAGCGCCTCTTCAACGTCCCGGGTGGCTTCGCGTCCGATCAGCACCATCAAGCGTTTGAATTTTTCTTCCTGAAAGATAAAGCTGTCGATCAGCCGGGTAACCGATTCGACCAGCTGTTTGTCGAATTCACTGAATCGGTTGCCGTTCTCTTTGTTGATGAGCACCACCGATCCGAGAAAAAGCCCGGTGATAAACATCGGCACCACCAGAATACAGTCGACCTCACTGTCCGGCAGGCGTTCTTGAATAAGCGTTCGGTGCTCCTCTTTGGACAGGCGCACGAGATCACCGACCCGATGATAGTCATCCTGGCTCATCGGCCTGGTGCCGCGCAAGATTTTGCCCCCGGGCAGATGGCGATCCTTTTCCGGATCATAGAGGGTAATAAAACCGATTTGCGCACCAACGGACTCGAGGATGGTCTGGATCATCTGGTCGAGTGCTTCACCGTGATCAGTCGACTCATCGCGGATCTTGTCGATTTCCTTCATAACGCGATTTTCCAGACTGATGCGCCGCTGTTCTTCGCGTTTGATCAATTCGTCAAGAACGTCGTCCAACCGAGTTTCAACAATAGTGACAACGATTCGATCGTACTCACCAAAATCACCACTCGATTTATTGACCAGCAGCAAAGCGCCGAGTTTTTTAGCTGTTTTGATGATCGGCACCGCTAAAACATTGCGAACCGACGGGAATTCCGGCGCTTCGGTCAAACCTTTGCGCGACTCGAGTGCGCGGATGCCGATGGCGATTAATTCGTCGTCGCTCAACTCGATTTCACCGCGATCATAGCGCCCCAAAATGCGCTGCTGTTGATCCGCATCATTGATGGTCACAGCGATGGTTTGCACATCCAAAATTTGAGCCAGTTGATGCAACAGACTGGGCAAAAATTCGTTGACCTTTCCTTCGTGATCGCACAGCTCGTCGATGCGCAAGAACAACTTGAGCAAGGCTGCCGCTTCGGGGGAACTCGAGATGCGATCCCACTTGCTTTCCATGCTGTCGATTACCTCGGTTTGTGCTCGCTGCCGTCCGCCTTTCGGCTATCAAGAACCGAATCCGCAAATATGACGGCGTTCCATATAGTTAGCGCAAAAAACGCAAAACACGACGGATTTGTTCCGTTTGAAAGTCGCGGATGGTTTGCAAATCGGGCAAATCGAGACGCCAACTCTGCAAAGCCCGCTCGGTTGCCGAAAAAACACCCGCTTCAAAGTCATGAAAATCCGGCTGGATCGCTGTACGCGAGCCGACCAGTTTTTTTGTATCGATATAATTGGGCCATCGGCCATAGGGGTAGAGTTCGGATTCAATCGCCTGAATACGGCGATTCAGTTCCGATCCTCCCTTGCCATCGAGCTCTGCAAGGGTTCCAGCGACTGGCCACAAAGGCACCGCGATACCGGCAACCGGCTCGCCGAGAATAACCCACAAGGTGGTCAATCCGGGAGCCTCCCCAGGCTTGACGCCGTGAAAAACAGCACAGCTCACCGTGCGATGACGATTGATGGATTCCTGGGTCTTGATGGCGCCTTCCGGAGCGATTCCTTGCCGGCCGACAAAAGGCAGCGGATAGGGATCGATATCCGGCAAAACAAGATCACGAGCCGTTTTTTGCAGGATAAAGCGATGATCCATACGCCCGCTGTTGATCGCCTGATCGAAGAGCTTTCGCGCGCGATGAAACCGCCAGGTGCCATAGGCATTGTCATCTCCCCGGCCGGTCATGGAAAAATTCGCTCGGACCAACGCCCCGGCAGGGGCAGCGACCGGATCGCGCGTATCGATTCGGACAAAAGATCGATTGCCAGTTTCGAAAAAAGCCGCCTGACCAAAGGCATCGATGCAGCCGAAATTCGACCGGGTACCGCGGCCGGGCGCCTGGTTGGTGGCCTGCAAGAGTTTTTCAAAGTCCTGCAGATCACCGCATAAACCGAGGGCTTTTTTCATAAAAAAGCCCTCGGTGTCGATGCTGTCGCCGGGTTGGTCCAAAGATTCCGAATTCATGACCGCAAAACCTGCGGTATTGACACCCATCCAGACCTGGGTGGTATCATCGGCGTTGATGATACCGATAAAGTCGTAGCGCGGACCACGGAAAAAGGCCACCTCGTTGTCACGAAAAGAACTGTCCCGATTTTTCCACAGCAGCGGACGACCATCAATGGTGGCTCTGCCGCCGACTATTCCGACGGTGCATCCAACTATCGTTTCAGGTGTCGGAATTCCAAAACCCAGGAGAATCAGCAACCACCACCCCGGGGTTGTGCGACGCGTGAAGTAAAAATGAAACACCGCTATCTTCCTTTTTCGGGAATCCTGATCGAGATTCACTAAACGGCGGAGGGTTTGTCCACCGTGCCGTAACGGTTGCCGGCTTGCAGCATTTTCTTCAACTCTTCGCCGCTGAGATCATAGCTAAGCCGTCCTGCAATGGCCAAAGAAATTTTACCCGTCTCTTCCGAGACAACGATAATCATAGCATCGGTTTCTTCGGATAGGCCGATGGCGGCGCGATGCCGGGTGCCATATTCGGCGCCGGGCTTGATGTTCTCGGTGAGAGGCAAGATACATTTGCCCGCTTCGATGATATCGTTCTGGATGATCACCGCACCGTCATGCAGAGGTGAGCGGGGATTAAAGATCGACAGCAGCAGCGGTGTGCTTACCTCGGCTTGTAGACGAACTCCACTCTCCAACCACTGCTTGAGTCCGGTTTCGCGCCCGACGACGATGAGCGCCCCGTATCCGCGATCGCGCAAATCGAGGGTCGCTTTGACGACCTCATCGATTACCCGAGTACCGCTGACTTGAACAAAAAAACGGACCACCTGGCTTTGCCCCACATAGATCAGCAAACGCCGAATTTCCGGTTGAAAGAGAATGACGAAAGCGATCAACCAGACCGTACGAAG
>JAFGJN010000316.1 GCA_016929055.1 Candidatus Zhuqueibacterota bacterium | reverse complement strand
GCTTCGGCGCAAAGAACAATACGATCTCATTGTCTGTGGTGTCGGTGCTCCCGCATCGGCACAGAGCAACCGCTATTACACCCGTGAGTTTTACGTTCTTGTGCAAACCCGCCTCGCTGCAGGGGGGCGATTCGTGGTTCTTGGGCTTCCCGCGGGTGAAAATTACCTCGGTGAGGAGCTGCTACAGCTGAACGCATCGGTCGATGCCACTCTGAGAACGGTTTTTCCGCATGTGCTGTATTTGCCGGGGGATTGCAGCACCTTTATCGCCGCCATCGATGAAGAGCCGGAACAAGACGCTGGCGTGCTCACCGCACGCCTCCAGGAATCGGGGTTGATTTTTCCCTATTTCTGGCCACAGCAGATTCGATTCTTTTATCAACCTGACCGTTTGCAGCAATTTGCCGCAGTTCTGGAGGATACTCGGCCGGTGATCAACAGCGATTTTCGTCCCGTCGGCTATTATCTCGATTTTCTCGCCTGGAACAAACGGCTTGGAGGCCCTCAGGCTCTCTTTGAACAAATTCGCAGGAATGCGACGACCGGCACCCGGTTGCTTTTTGCCGTTATCGCCGTATTCGGTTTGCTTTTCACACATTGGGTCACAAGACATCGCCGCGGGTGGCGTTATGGGCTCTATGCCTCAGGCCTGCTCTTGGGCTATATGGCTATGACGGCGCAGATCGTTCTCTTGCTCGCTCTTCAGGCCGGTCGGGGTTATCTCTATTCGGAAATTGGTTTCGCTCTCGCCGCGTTCATGGCGGGTATGGCAACGGCTGCCGGATCCGCTATTCAGTTGATTCGAGGGCGTTTTCATCACCTCGTGTTGATCGGTTACCTATTGCTGGCAACATTGATTGTTGCGATTTTACCGCAGTTGCTCAAACTTCTTTTTGTTCATTCTGATTTGAAATTGTTTCTAATCTTGTTTTTCGTCTGTGGCGCCCTGGGCGGTTTTTTCTTTCCGCTCTATACATCGATTGACGCTGGACTGCGGGGAAGGCTTGATTCTGGCCGAATCTATGCTTTCGATCTGTGGGGTGGAGCGCTAGGTGCCCTGGTGCCGGCGGGTTTGGGGATTCCCTTGATCGGATTTCACGGCTCGCTCGGACTGCTGGCCGCAACACTGGCAGTTGCTGCATTTTTTTTCATTCGCACACGCTTTCTGTTTCCTTTGCGCTGACATGCCTGCCGACACAGATCGGCAAAAGTGATCGGTCGCGTGAGGTTAAAAATTTTGCTTTTTGCTCAAGAATTATTTATATTCACACCTGTTCAAGTGTGTTTGGTTGCCGACCACACTTGAACACAACCTGTATAAATAAAACGATAGTTTCTGGAAGTCGAAATCAAATCGATCCCGTCTTTAATGACAATACTATAGGTGTCCCAAACGGGGGCGCCACACAATCTATCTGATGTAAAAACAGTAACGGTTTTCATGAGCTGCAGATCAGGTTCACTGTTTTGCCGTTTGGCCCAACTTTCTATTTATCAGCTGACCAATCGTCCTACTTTAATCAATTTTGGACAGGAATGTGACAATACAATAATTCGATTTTGATATCCGGATCTGCTGTCAAGTGAATCAGGGCACATGTTATTTTTTGTTTTTTTATGCTTTAGCGGCAATCACATTTTTCACTCTTTTGCTTATCTACTATCCAATTTTTCAAGATGGAATTCGCTCCAGTCGCTTGCTTTTCGGGATCAGAGTTCGATGGATATGAAGAAAGGCACAAAATGAACAAGAAAAAAGAGCGTTTGCCCGTCTCTACAGTCGAGGCAGTTGCCCTGCAAAAAAGTGGCCGCAAGTTCATCTATGAACCGACCGAAAAGATACCGGTTATTGAAGTCGGCAACTATCCAGAGCTGGGTCGAATCGCAGCCCTGCGATTTATCGAATGGGTACAAGCCAACCCGGAAGGCGTCGTATCGCTGCCAGTCGGCAAAACGCCGGAACATTTTATCCGCTATTTCTCTTATTATATCAAGAACTGGTCCACAGCGGACGTTGGCAGAGAATTAAAAGAGTTCGGGATCGACTCGACTCGATACCCTAAAATGGATATGCTGCAATTCGTCCAATCGGAAGAATTTTACCCCATCAATCCCCAGCAGAGCAACAGTTTTCGTTACTTTATTTTAAAATATTATATCCGCGAATTCGGCATGAACATCAAACGCGCTCTTTTGATGGATGCCTGGAATATTGGAATTCCTGAACATCTGACTCCGGATGATGTCTTTGAAAACAACATAGTCGATCTGACGTTGCGCACTCGGTACGGCTCGACGCGATCCGAGCGCCTGCAAAAAGAGGTGATCAGCCAGGTCGATCAATATTGCACCGACTATGAAGTGCAGGTGCGCGAAAGGGGAGGGATCGGTTTTTATCTCGGTGGCATCGGACCGGATGGCCATATCTGTTTCAACGTTCGAGGGTCGGATCATTTTTCAACCACTCGTTTGACCTCAACCAACTATGAAACCCAGGCCGCTGCGGCCACGGATTTGGGCGGCATCGAAGTCGCTCGAAAACGGCTGGTCATTACCATCGGACTGAGCACGTTGACTCAGAATCCCGACACCACCGCCATCATCATGGCTGCGGGAGAGTCGCATGCCCGTGTCATAAAAAATTCGATCGAGTGCCCAGCCAACAATCTCTATCCTGCATCGGCTTTGCACAAGCTGCCCAATGCTCGATTTTTCCTCACGTCGGGCGCCGCTTCTCTTCTTGTCGAGCGAGTCTATGAAAACGTCAAAGCTCTGGATCCGCTTCCTGCTCAGGAAATCGAACGGATCGTGGTGGATTTAGCCCTGGATAAAAATAAAAAAGCCGAAGAGCTCAACAAGGCCGACTATGAGTCGGTGCGTTCTTCAAGATGGATCTTGAGCAAAACCGGACAAGCGCCGGCTGGCATCAACCGTACGGTTCAGAAAAGCCTGATGCGAAAAATAGATCGCGGTTTGGCGACGATTGAAAATGATATTTTTATGCACACCGCGCCGCATCACGACGATATCATGCTCGGCTATTGGGCCTCTATCATTCACCTCGTCCGTTCGCCCCTGAATCAGCATCACTTTAACTATATGACGAGCGGCTTCAATGCCGTCACCAACACTTTTACCGCCCATTTGCTCGAAAATGTAGTGAATCACATCGACACCCCGGAATTCACTCAATTGCTGGCCCAGGGATATTTTGACCCCGATAACACGGTCGGCCGCAACCGCGATGTTTATCAATATCTGGACGGTGTGGCTGCTCACAGCCGTTCGATGAAGAATGAGGGCCTGGCCAGGCGTACCTTGCGCAACCTCATGTTCATATTCGAGGAGGACAATATCCCGCAGTTGCGCAATCGTATTGCCGAAATGATCCTTTATTTTAAAACCCAGTATCCGGGCAAAAAGGATATGCACTATATTCAGCAGTTGAAAGGCATGACCCGCGAATTTGAAGCCGATCTGTTGTGGGGATATCTGGGATTCCACAGTGCCCATGTCAACCATTTGCGCCTGGGTTTTTACGGCAGCGGATTGCTCGGCTCAACGGTTGACCAAAACCGCGATGTGGAAACGGTTCTTGCTCTCATGCGCCGAATTCAACCGACGGTCGTGACCTGTGCATTCGATCCGGAAGGCAGTGGTCCGGGTACGCACTATAAGGTTTTGCAAACCATGGCGAAGGCGGTCAGGATCTATTCCCAGGAGACCGGACGAAGCGACATTCGCATTTGGGGCTATCGAAATGTCTGGTTCCGTTTTCATCCCTCCGAAGCCGATATCATGGTACCGGTCTCTCTGAATTCGATGGCCAATCTTGAGGATTCATTCCGCAATTGCTTTGTTTCGCAGGCGGAGGCTTCGTTCCCGAGTTATGAACTGGACGGACCGTTTTCCCGGCTGTCACAACGAATCATGGTCGAACAATATCAAATGCTCAAAACCTGTTTAGGCCGCGAGTTTTTTAACGAAAGTGAACACCCCCGCCTGCGTGCAACGCATGGTTTGGTCTTTATCAAAGAAATGGGGGTGGATGCATTTTATGAAAGCGCCACCAAACTGCGCAAATCCACAGAGAAGATTGATTCCGTTCCGACGGCTGAAACGGATAACGAATCCGCCGAGAACGATGAATCATGAGGAACGGGTTGGGGCTGCGGCTTTGCTTTGCCGGGATGGTATCGATCGTTAATTTTTTGGGTGGGGCCGAACATCGAATACCAGTCGGCCTGAGGGAACGAGGGTGGAGAACTCTATTTTTAAGGTCGGCTGCAGATAAGAAAAGAGCACGGTTTGCAGACTGGCCAAGTACTTGTGGGTGGGATCTGACTCGATAAGGTGAATCGCAATGGAGGATGACAGAATTTCTGGGTTGCCGGAGCCGCTTTTCAAACGAACAGTGGTTGCAGTGGGCTTTACCCCCAATTTACTGGCGGTTTTGAACGAAGCCCATCGTCTGTTAAAATTGTTGGCAAGTCTGCCGATTATCGTTCATGTCGGCGAAGACACCCCCGGCGTGCGGTCGCGCCTGGAAGAGTGGATAGAGCGATCCAATTTTAGGGATCATCCGCCCATTTACGTTATTCGGGCAGGCAATCCATCGGATGTATTGGTCGAGGTTGCCCGTGAATTTCACGCGGATTTGATCTGCGCTGGTGCGCTTACTCGGGAACGGCGATTCCGCTATTATTTTGGATCGATTGCTCGCAATGTAGCTCGTAACGCCCCTTGCTCGGTCATGCTTTTCGCCGAACCGCTGGTGCGGCCCAAGCCATTGCGAAAAATTCATTGTGTGGTTGAATACGAACCGGAGGCTGAACTGGCCGCTAAAACGGCTGCCAATATCGCCTATTACGCCGGTTGTGGCGAGCTCTATCTTACCCATTGTTTCGTCATGCCTTCGGCCGACGAAAAAGCGGTGGAGGCTGTCAGCATTCCGGATCCAGCTTCCATTTACAAGCGTCAAGATGCATTGCTGGAATCCTATCTGAAAAAGATTGATTTTTCCGGAATCAATATTCAGCTGCGCTGCATGCAGGAAAAATCACGATCGACTACTATTGACTTTACTCGAGATATTGGGGCCGACCTTCTCGTCATTCCCACCACTCAAAGCCGATTCGGCTTGTGGAATCGGCTCAGCCGTCAGGATGTCGAATCGGCTCTGCTCGAATTGCCTTGCTCATTGTTATTAACCCGCCACAGCACAACCTGATGCTCTGATTTTGTGCGGCCATCAATCGCCGGCACTCTTGATCCACAGACTCAATTTTATCGGCCCATCTCCGGCCATTTCCAGAACATAAAGCGTATCTCCGGTGACGGAAATGCCGATGTCCAGAGGAGTGTGAAGCAGCGGATTTCCGTCCGATAGATAGCTTTGCAATCTGCCGCTTCGATTAAAGATAGAAATGACTCCGCGGGGTGTATGGGGAACATAGATCAGATCGTTGCTCGCCGTCACCACTTTTCCCATGCCCACATCCACGGTTTTGAGCTTTTCCACCGGCCAGTATCGCACCCGTTCTCCTTCAACTGCACCGTGCCAGCACTGTACCGCATCGCTCGAACGATCGCTTATCAACACCATGGATGCGTTGTGCAAAACGGCGATATCGTTGCTCACATGCAGTCCACCGAACGGGCTGCCTTTGAGATCGATTCCCGTCGGTGTCAATACATGAAAACGCGTGGTGCCGTTTTCCAGGGCAAAAATGTTACCCGCGTCATCGCAATCGATAGCAGAGGCGGTAAAGTCGAGGTCGATTCCCGGCAAGACTTTTCCGGTTCGACTCTCGAAACGAAAGATGTGCTGCTGTCCTTTGCCAGCGGCCACAAGCATGAGATGAGGCGGTGAAAAGGCCAGACTGGACAAGCCTTCAAAGCGCACCGGCTCGTTTCGGGCAGTCCAACCGACGGTAAGTGGTGAAAAATCGGTTTCAGTGCCATCAGGATTCAATATAACCACCATGCCTTCTGCGGTAGCTATCCAGATTTTTCCCTGTCCGTCGACCGCAAGCGCCAGCGGACGCCACAGCGTTGGGCCCAGCGAGCCGCGGGATATAAAAGTTTGATCAGCGGTGAGAATGGAAAGCGACCAGACATCGCTGTAGCCGAGGTTGCGTTTGGCGTGGCCAGCGGATTCGTGGTAATCATCCCAGGCGAAAATACGACAGCGGAAATCGAGTCCCGTCTCCTGCGGCGGAATAGCCCGGTCGGCTATAAACCAGTCACCAGAGTCCTTGACTCGCGACATGCGGATTTCGGTTTTTTGCTGTGGAGGCCAGGTGCGATCGTAAACGAGATACACACCATATCCGTCTGATCCGGTATCATCGTCATAAACTCCGCTGGGGTCGATGATGCGTGCCGCTATTCGAAATTCGCTCTGACCTTCGAGGCGGCCGGGAATGGTTTGAACCTGCGTGATCTGCGGACCCTGGGTGTCCCGGCGCAACTCTTTCCAGGGCAAAGTCGCTGGTTTTACATTGGAATCCCAGACCTTTTCAAGTCCGGCAACCAGCGGGCCTGGACGATGATCGGGAAAGAGCGAGCTATAGGAGAGGAGCGCCATCCCCTTGCAGCCCAATTCCTGGGCAATGCGCTGATGTTTGAATATTGCCGAGCCAAAAGGAGCGTAAATGCCGGGGTAAATATGGCGACCATGATCGTTCTGACGATGTTCCAGCAAGTAACGGGTGAACAAAGTGTCTTCGTTGGTATAGATCATGGGATAGAGGACGTCGAGAATGCCCTTGGCGACCCAGGTGTGGCTTTCCTGCAGATGGACACGCAAGCCTTTGGAATAATCTCCGAAAACGGCGGCGCTTAGGATCAGTTCCGGACGAAAAGTCGAAACGTCGGCTGCTACACGCGTGAGGAAGTCGGTTATGGCATCGCGGCGCCATTGGGTCCATTTTTCCGGTTCCTGATTTGGAACGGCACCGGTATAAAGCCGAAAACGCTCGACCGACATTTCATCATAGGAAACCGCTGGCGACGGATAGCGCAAATAATCGAAATGAATGCCGTCGATTCGATAGGTGGTCATCAATTCCCGACAGAGATTGACGAGATAGTCGGTCACTTGCGGATGAGTGGGGGAGAGCCAGAGATATTCGGCCCTTCGGTCATAGGTCAGACCGGTTTGATCTTTGACGAACCAGTCCGGGTGGGTGAAATAGAGTTGACCGCCGTTGTCCGGTACCGTTCCGTTTTTCCATCCTGGATAGACGTTGATCCAGGCATGAAGCGTCATTTCGTTGGCGTGGGCCAAATCGATAGCCAATCGCAGAGGATCCCAGCCCGGATCACTGAACTGGTATTTTTCGGACCAAATTTCCAGCTTGGAGGGATAATAGACCGTTCCGTTGCCGCGCACTTGAAACAGCAGGGTATTGAATCGCGCCGATGCGGCGTTTTCGACAATTCGTTGAAGGTCCTTCGGCGATTGATACTCCCATCGTGTAACCCACAAGGCGCGCGTTTCGGTCGCAGACAGTGGCTGCAGGCCGGCACAAAACAAAGCAAACACGCTCATCCATCCTATCGCCCGACGGACCATATCGCTCTCCCTTTTATCTCCCTATTCCTTTGCATTATGCCTGCAGACGATGTCGATGCAGAGAGGCTGACGGACCGCGATCGAAAACCGGTCGAGGATACCGCGTCCCGATGCGATACGCGAGATTCGGGTCGGCCGGACCCTTGAATCCCGGCAAAAGCAGCCGTTTGGTGAGAAATCGGCAATTCTCTCAAATGTATAAATCCATCCGCTCATTTTCAAGAAAATTATCGCATGGAAAAAATCGCAAAACTGCCCCTGTGTCGTTATCGTTGGGGTTCAAAAACCCCAAGCATTGGATTGTATCTAATTAATTTTATTGTATATTAGCAGGAGAAACCCAAGTCTGGATTTTATAAAACTTGACACTTTAGCCTCTATGTCGTATATTTTTGTTTGTTCGTTAGCGACCAGCCCGGGATATCCGCCGCCCTTGTCAGGCAAATGCCGAACCCTTGAAAGATGATCATGGAATCGTTTCGTATACACACCGATTTTGAATTGCAGGGCGACCAACCCGCGGCCGTCGAGCAGTTAGTGGAGGGATTGAAGCTCAATCGGCGGTTCCAGACCCTGCTCGGCGTCACGGGCAGCGGCAAAACCTTTACCATGGCCAAAGTGATCGAAGCGGTTAACCGTCCCACGCTGATCATTTCCCACAACAAGACCCTTGCGGCTCAACTTTATGGGGAATTCAAGAGTTTTTTCCCTGAAAATGCCGTTGAATATTTTATCAGCTATTACGACTATTATCAGCCGGAAGCGTATGTTCCGACCACCGATACCTACATCGAAAAAGACACCCAGATCAACGATGAAATCGACCGACTTCGGCTCAAAGCCACGAGTTCGCTGTTGTCGCGGCGTGATGTGATCATCGTCGCTTCGGTTTCCTGTATTTACGGATTGGGTCGGCCGGAAGATTGGCAAGAGCTGTTGCTTTTTATCGAACGCGGTCAAACCATCGATCGCGACATTGTCGTGCGCAAACTGGTTGAGATTCATTACGAACGCAACGACATCGCATTCGAGCGCGGCATGTTTCGCGTTCGCGGTGATGTCGTCGAGTTGATCCCGGCTTACGAGCAAGAAGCCATTCGTATCGAATGGTTTGGGGATGAGATTGAATCCATTTCCGTGGTCGATGTGATGACCGGAGAGATACGCAGCGAACTGGAACGGATCGGGATTTATCCCGCTAAACACTTTGTTACACCCAATAGACGTCTGCGCCAGGCTGTTCGCGATATCAACCAAGAGTTGGAAAAACACCTGGAAGAATTGCGCAGCCGCAACAAATTGCTCGAGGCTCAGCGACTTGAAAGCCGAACGCGCTATGACCTGGAGATGATCGAAGAATTGGGTTATTGCACTGGCATTGAAAACTATTCGCGCTACCTCTCCGATCGCAAACCGGGGGAGCGGCCCTATACATTGGTCGATTATTTCCCTCAGGATTTTCTCATGATTATCGATGAATCGCATGCAACCCTTCCGCAAATTCGAGGCATGTATTTTGGCGACCGGTCGCGCAAGGAAACTCTGGTTGAGCATGGTTTTCGATTGCCATCTGCGCTGGACAACCGTCCGATGAACTTTGACGAGTTTGAGGCGGCGGTCAATCAGCTGATCTTTGTCTCGGCCACGCCCGGCGACTATGAGCTGCTAAAGTCGGACGGTATTGTCGTGGAACAGATTATCCGCCCCACGGGTTTAATGGATCCGGAAATCGTTGTGCGGTCCACCAAAGGACAAATCGACGATCTGATTCAAGAAATATCATTCCGTGTTGCCCGGGGTGAGCGCGTTTTGATCACCACCTTGACCAAACGAATGGCTGAGGATCTGACCGAGTATCTGGACGCCCACGGAATTCGTGTGCGTTATTTGCACTCCGAAATCGACGCTTTGGATCGGGTGGCCATTCTGCGGGATTTGCGTCTGGCCGAGTTCGATGTATTGGTCGGCATCAACCTTTTACGAGAAGGATTGGATTTGCCTGAAGTGTCTCTGGTTGCCATCCTCGATGCGGACAAGGAAGGCTATTTGCGCTCCGAGCGATCGTTGATTCAGACCGCCGGCCGAGCGGCCCGCAATGTCAACGGCCGGGTTATTTTTTACGCCAATAAAATAACCGATTCCATGCGCAAGGCCATCGAAGAAACCGAACGACGACGAATCATTCAGGCCGAATACAATAATCGGAAAGGGATTGTACCAAAAACAATTTACAAATCCGTCCAGGATGTGCTTGGAGCCACACGAGTCGCCGACGCCAAAGCGTTCGATTATCGCCGCAGCGCAGAAAAAGAATCGGACGACTATTCAACCCTGTGGAAAAAACTCGATCCCCAACAACGGCTCGATCTGATCCAAGAACTGGAACAAAAAATGATGCAAGCGGCTTCGTTGCTTGAATTTGAAAAAGCCGCGGTTTTACGCGATGAAATCGATGAGCTGCGTCTGCTCAACGATGCGAATCGTGGGCGATCCGTTGGCGATAGAAAAGCCATTTCACGCGGCCGTCCCGGAAAAGGCAATTCCAGTATAAATCGGCACTTTTCTTGAAAAGGAATTGAAATGAACGTACTCGTGATCGGTAGCGGTGGACGTGAACACGCCCTGGTGAGCAAAATCAAGCAGAGTCCGCATATCGTCAAAATCTTTTGTGCCCCCGGCAATGCCGGTATCGCCCATGACGCTGAATGTGCAGCGCTGAATCCAATGGATACCCCGGCCCTGATCGATTTCGCCCGGCGAAAGCGCGTCGATTTTACCATAATCGGTCCGGAAGCGCCGCTGGTCAATGGAATCGTCGACGCCTTTGAAAACAACGGAATGCCTGTGTTCGGCCCGACGCAACAAGCAGCCGAATTGGAAGGAAGCAAAGGTTTTGCCAAATACTTGATGCGCAAATACGGGATTCCAACCGCCGATTACTCTGTTTTTTCCGATTTTGAGCAGGCTCGGCGCTATGTCTCAGCTCAACGGTTTCCCCTGGTGATCAAAGCCGATGGACTGGCGGCAGGTAAAGGCGCCGTTATCTGTCCGGATAAAATGAGCGCGCTGGCAGCACTCAAGCGAATATTAAAAGACGGAGAATTCGGCTTTGCGGGACAAAAAGTGCTGGTCGAGGAATATTTGCGCGGAGAAGAATTGTCCGTTCTGGCTATTTCCGACGGTGAACATCTGGCCTATCTTTTGCCGTCTCAGGATCATAAAGCCATTTTTGATGGTGACCATGGCCCCAATACCGGCGGCATGGGTGCTTACGCCCCCACACCGCAAGTTTCACCGGAAATACTCGAACACATTCGCAGGCGAATTATGGAACCCACCATTAAGGGGATGGCGCTTGAAGGTCGCCCCTTTAAAGGTGTGCTTTATGCGGGACTGATGCTGACCGACCGCGGTCCCTATGTGCTCGAATACAATTGTCGTTTTGGTGATCCGGAAACTCAGGTCGTCTTGCCTCTGGTCGAAAGCGACTTGCTCGAGGGACTTTTAGCGGCCCATGACGGCCAGCTACACGAATTCGATTGGCGCAACCGAAACCAGACAGCGGTCTGCGTCGTTATCGCCTCAGGCGGTTATCCGGACACCTATGAGAAAAACAAACCGATTTTTGGACTCGATAATTCGTTTGGAAAAGATATTCTCATTTTTCATGCCGGTACCCGTCGTCAGGGTGAGCAGATTGTCACAAACGGCGGGCGGGTGCT
>JAFGJN010000315.1 GCA_016929055.1 Candidatus Zhuqueibacterota bacterium | reverse complement strand
CTGTTGTTGTATGCTCCCGCGCCAACAGAAAAAAAAGAGAGCGAAAAGCGGGGATTGTCAGGCAATCCCAGATTGGCGGGATTGACCATCGGGGCATGGATGCCTCGAGCCAGGGCGCTGGCACCGCCGCCCATGCCCAGGGATCGGGCGCTGATTTGCGCATGAATATCCGGTGTTGCGCAAAAGACCCCGGCGATCAGGATGATTCGGAACGCCTTGCTCATCCAGCGATTGTCTTTGAAGGTTTCGATTCTTTGCATTATTCCTCCTCCCCGTTTTTGCTCGACAGAGCGGCTTTTAAGGAAGCGGTTGCTCTGACATAATCGGAGGGTCGAATCTGCACCATTCTCGAGGCGGTTCCCGCATAGACGATTTTTGTCCCCATATAAACCGTGTCGTTGCGGGTAAACAATTCCATCTGTTCTTTGCTCAGGCTTTGGTTCCATACGCCCTTGGCCGGTTTAGCAACCAGAGCCGGATCGCCGGTCAATTCGGCTTGCGCCAGCAGAATCGGGCCGATGACCAGGTCTGCCGGGTGATCGTAGATCGATTTGTCGCTGCGGCTCTCGGAAAAGAGGAGAGAAACGCTGACTGCCATCGGTGTATGGTTTTCGATTTCAGAGGTCATCGTCAAGTTTTCGACGGTGTCGCGCAACAGATCCTGCAGATCCTCGTCTATTTCGACTGTGTCGGGCTCGGTCAGCGTGGTGTCGACGGGTAGCTGGACGATCAACGGCGCCCGGAAAATGGTCTGCACATAGAGCGAATCATCGCTGCCGATGGTATAGACGGCTGACGGATCGCCGACTTGTACCAGGCCGCTGATTGACAGGCGTTCGGGATTGCTGTTGAAAAAGGCGGCGATGTTTGGGATCTTTAGTGTGTCCACCTGTTCCGGTTGGCAGGGAACCGGGTTGTATGAGTTGCCGATGACCAGCGGTGCAACCGGATCGTTGCGCGGATTCTCGGCGCTGATGTGAAGCAAGAGATTCATCGGCACACAGACAGTGGCCCAGAGCGGAATCAGCAGCTCGACGTCGTAAAAACGAATGTCTTTGAGTTCTTCCGGCACCGGATTATCAATGACCACATCCTTAAAAAGGGCGTTGATGCGATCAAATCGTCCGGTTATGGAGCGCAAAATGAATGAACGCCGGGACGAGGAGAGCACCAGTCCGCCGCTATAGTCCGGCGCCGAACCGCGTGGCCGGATGGAAAAGCGCATATAGTTTTTATCGCCCATGAGCACGGGATCGAACTGATAATCGCGCAGATCGATTGCAACCGGAACCGAGTTTTTGCTCTGACCGGGCGACGCGGCCGGGACGGTGATGTCCAAGCTCGGATGGGTGACACCGTCCGGTTCGAGCAGGTCGAGCAGAACCAGGCGAATGACGAGGCTTTGCATCGGACTCGTGTTGGTCAAAAAGAACTCGATCGTGCCGCGATCGATGACCGATGGTTCTTGCAGTAAAAAGCCGGTGGTCTGAACGCGCAGCGAATCGACCGTCTCGACGTTGGTCGAATAGGTGCGCGGGTTTGCGTTGCCGGGATCCAGCTCGATGCGCAAAAGCTGGTCGTCGAAACCCAGGCTCAGGTCGTTCCGATAGGTAAAGATCATGCGGTCGGTTTTACCGTCGACCTCGAGTTCTTTCATCTCTTCTGTCAGTTCCGAAAGGCTCCAGGTTTTGTCTACCAGCGGAATGAACCATTCGGTGACAAAGATCGGTTCCTGAGGGCTTTGGAACGAGCAGCTGTGTGCCACCATCCAGAGGAACAAGACGAGGCCGAGACGGCGAATGACGCACGAATAACGCTGACGATGCGGCATGGTTTGCGCCTCCATTCGGTATAGGGATCAATACAATTGCGGAACGAACCCCGGCAAATGATCCGGGTCAGTCATGGCTCGAAATCGGAACATATGATTGCATATTCTTGGTGCGCACAAGATGCGGGACTGACGGATGCTCGTCAATGCCAGGTTTGCCACTCTCGAGAGGGCGAACCGCAGGTGCAGTGTGGTTATGGAGTCGGGTCCGAGCTATTCACAATCCTTGCCGTGCCAGCAGGGAAATCCGGCATTGAAGTGATAACTCACGGGTATCCCACAGGGGAATCCGCCTATCCTCAAAAAAATGTTCTGCCAAGCTTTATACTCTTAATTACAAAATAGCGACGTCAATGGCAAATGAAAAGTGGTGGTTCACGCCTGACAGCTGATATTTTCCTGAAAATATTGATAGCGATCACCAATGTGCAAGATGCAGAGAAGGAATACAGCCGGGTGCATTTCGCCACTTTTTTTGTTTGATTACTTGATTGTTCGAGTCACGCTTCCGCAGCGCAACATGGCCGCACCAAAATAGGGGTTTTTCACCTCTTTTTCTTTGCTGAGCCAATCGGCGCCTTTGTCGTCGTCGGCCATGGGACAGTGCAGGATATGTGTTTCGCCGACGGGTGATCCCCACGATTCGGTCAGGGAAATCAGGGTGTTTGACAGGCTCTGAAAGGAGTTGCGCAAATCCTTGATCTCTTTTATATGGGCGATGTGCTGCAGATCGGCTTTAAAATCGGCCTGGTGCTGCATCCAGACGCCATGGTTGGCCCCGCTGAAAAGCGTCATGTCGACTTTATTGAGGGCATTTTTATAAGCTGTTGCAGCTTGCAGCGCTTGTGGTAAATCGTCCCGCACCAAATGGTCTTTCAGGTCAAAATAGGCGGTGTATAGCGGTTGCAGGGCTTGTTTGGCCTCGGCGGAAAGGTGTGAGCGTTCGGCGGTTTCACGATCCAATGCACTCATCTTCGTCGTCGGAGAAACAGCATGATCGTGAGCGGATTTGCCCGCAGGAGCATCGCCGGCGGGATTCATCATGCTGGGTTTGCCTGCCAATTGCGCTGCGGCATCGATGGTAAAGGCGCCGTTGACGACGATCTCTTCACCTTCCTGCAGCCCCGATTCCACGATATAGGCATCCCCCAAATCCGCTTCGAGAACGACATCGCGCAGCACAAAAGCCGCCCCCGTTTCTGAAACGGTTTTTACATAAGCGACGGAGCGTTTGCCGGTCCACATCACGGCGGTTTTGGGTACTGTCAGCCTGGCTGCATCGGCCAATTCTGCATGGAGCGTTCCTTTGGCGAACATTTCCGGCTTGAGTTTATGGTCCGGATTTGCCGCTTCCACCCGTGCTCTGGCCGTCCGGGTTTGCGGGTCGATAACCGGGTCGATATTGACAATGCGGCCGAAAAACGTGTCGCCGGGAAGTGAAGCGACAGCAAACTCGACCCGATCGCCCACATTGATCCAGGGCATGTCCGATTCATAGACGTCAAAGAGAACCCAGACGTGCGATAGATCTGCTATTTGATAGAGTTCCTGTCCTCTTTGCACATAATCACCCGGATTGACGGCTTTGTGCACCACAGTTCCGGAAACATCGGCGTGCACCGGAAAAACCTCGTGGGGTTCTCCCCGCTCCGCAATTTCATCGATCTGTTGCGGCAATAGTTTCCAATTTTGCAGCTTTTGTTTCGCGGCGCTGTAAAGCCGCGGTTGAATCTTTTCCAGTTTTTTGGCTGCTAGCAGCTCTTGCTGGGCGGTAACCAGCTCAGGAGAATAAAGGTAGGCGATCACTTGACCTTTGGCGATGGTTTCGCCGGTGAAATTGACCATCAATTGTTCGATCCTGCCGGCGATGTGGGTGGATTGAGTGACCAGCAATCGTTCATCCATCTGCACCTTGCCGGTCAAACGCAGATGTTTGATCGGCTTGCTTTTGCCGACTGCCGCTGTTCGAACATCCACCAATTGCAGCGCAAAAGGCGACAGGCGCACCGCCTGGTCATCCGATTCGTTTGGGGGGCTCAGCGGTATCAGATCCATACCGCAAATGGGACAGTCTCCTGGTTCGCTTTGGCGGATCTGAGGATGCATTGAACAGGTCCACAGGGATTTCTCGGAAGTGGTGACGGCGGAATCAGGAGCGGAGGCCGGTTGACCTGCTGATCCGGAAAACCACAAGCGTCCGAGCAAGACACCCAGCGCCAGCGCGGTGATGGCCGTCCATGCGATTGGTTTAATCGATGATTTCATCCAAACTCCTTTGCGCGGTCAGATATTTTATTTTTTCTACCGCAACCGATCCTTGAGATATTGAAGCGATCCGCATTTTTTCATAGTTGAGCAACTGCTGGCGCATGTGCAAGACCTGATCGAATTCTTTGCCGGAATTTCCATAGGCAGTCAGGAGCAGATCCAGGGCGTCGCGGCTTTCCGCGATCTGGCGTTCATAAAGCGCCAGCAATTCCAGGTGTCGCTCAATTTCAAAGGCCGCCATTTCAACATCGGCCTCCAATGTATTGCGAGCCTGTTGCTTTTGCAATCGGTATGCTTGCTGACGCATTCGGGCTTCTTCCTGCGCCGCCCGATAAGGCTTGCGGTAAAGGGGAAGGCTGATTGAAATCATGGGCATCACTACATCTTTACCGTTTTCCGCCGAACTCATATCCCCGCGTTCGCTGATGATCACATAATCCAGGCCCACACCCAGACGGGGCAAGCCGTTTTTGGCCGCAACGCGCTCGGCTTTGACCGCCGATTCAATCCGATAGTTCAATTCCTGCAGTGTTGGATGATTTTCGAATAATTCCGGGTGCGCGTCAAAGATCGGCACCGCCACAGTATCCGCGATGGTCACCGGTTCGTCCGATGCTCGGTTCAAGAGTTGGTTAAAGGCGCTTCGAAGCGGCTTTTCTTTGAGTTCGAGGATCTTGAGATTGGATTCGGCCTCCCGGAGCAAGATATCCACCTGGAGCACATCGACCAGACTACCGGTTCCGTTGCGGAAATTTTCCAGGGCGAGAGTCTTGAATGATTCCAGAATGTCGATATTCTGTTCTTCAATTTTTCGTGTGCCGCCCAGTTCATAGAGCGGATAATAGGCCGATGCTACCTGATAATAGAGCTTGTTGCGCGCCTGAATGAACACCTGAAATTCGGCTTGCGCTGAAAGGGCGGCGGCATCACCCCGGGCTTTGAGCGTGCCGAACCAGGGGAACATTTGGCTCAGGCTCAAACGCGCCCGTTGGGGTCCGACTCGTGTTTCCACCGGAGAGAGAAAATAGCCAAAGGAAAACGTGGGGTCGGCTAATGAATTGACCTGCGAGACGTGCTGCAGTGCGGCTTTGTAGCTTTTGTGCCGGGCTTGCAGCCCCGGATTGTTTTCGGCGGCGATGCGTAAATAATCTTCCAGAGTTTGGCCAGCAACAATGGCGCTTGATGCACAGAGTATCAGCAGGATTTGAAAGGGAGCGTTTTTCATGACCGTCCTTTGAGTTTTCGTTCTTGCCTCAGAGCAAAGAGCACGGGCACGATAAAATAGGTCACGGTGGCCATTACCATGCCGCCGAAGGCGGGAATGGCCATGGGAATCATAATGTCAGATCCCCGGCCGGTGGAAGTCAGGATGGGCAGCAAGGCGATCAGCGTGGTGGCGGACGTCATAACCGCCGGCCTGATCCGGCGTTGTCCCGCTTGCAGCACGGCCTCGCGCAGATCTTGCCGGGTGTGGGGTTGGTTTCGAGCAAAGCTTTGTTCGAGATAGGCCGCCATGAGCACGCCATCGTCGGTGGCGATGCCAAAGAGAGCGATAAATCCGATCCAGACGGCGACGCTGAGGTTGATCGTGTGCATGTGAAACAGATCCCGCAGATTGGCTCCGAGGAAAGTGAAATCGGCAAACCAGCTCTGTCCATACAGCCAGAGCAGGATGAATCCGCCGCTAAAGGCCAGAGCGATACCGGTGTAGATCATCAGAGAAACGGCGACGGATCTGAAGCGGAAATAGAGGATGAGAAAAACAATGGCCAGCACCAACGGGATGACAAACGACAATCTTTTTTCAGCCCGAACCTGATTTTCGTAATTCCCGGAAAAGCGATAACTGACACCGGCGGGGACGAGCAGTTCGCCTGAATCGATTTTGGCACGCAGGGTCTCTCGAGCGTCGTTGACTGCATCCGTTTCTGCATGCCCCGGTTTCTTGTCGAACAGGACATAGCCGACCAGAAACGTGTTTTCACTCTTGATGGCCTGGGGTCCACGGGCGTATTCCATCTCCACCAGCTGCGACAAGGGGATCTGCATGCCGATTGGTGTGGGTACGCGGATTGTGGCCAGCGATTCCGGCTGGCCGCGCAATTCACGGGGATAACGCACCCGGATCGGATAACGCTCACGGCCTTCCACCGTAAAGGCGATCTGTTTGCCGCCGATGGCGGTTTCGATGACCTGTTGAACGTTCTCCACACTCAACCCAAACCGGGCTATTTTATCCCGATTGATATCGAGATGGAGGTAAGGCTTACCGACGATTCGATCGGCAAAAACCGCTTCGGCTTTTACCGAGTGCACGGTTTTCAGAATCCCTTCCAGTTGCATGGAAAAATCTTCGATGGTTTGTAGATCGGGCCCGAAAACTTTGACACCCATAGGTGCACGCATCCCGGTTTGCAGCATGACCAGACGAGTTTCGATGGGCTGCAGTTTGGGAGCGGAAGTCACGCCAGGTATGCTGGTCGCCCTGACGATCTCATCCCAGATATCATCCGGCGATTGGATATGCGGTCGCCAGTTGCGAAAAAAACGTCCCCGGTCATCGG
>JAFGJN010000314.1 GCA_016929055.1 Candidatus Zhuqueibacterota bacterium | reverse complement strand
TTTTTAAAGAACTTTTTCATAAAAAAGTCCAGATTGATTTTCAAGGCGGTCCAATCACCTCCGATGTAGGTATCTAATTTCTGCGGGAAACTGAAAACCGGATCAAGCTGATTGAAAGGGTCACCTGCTGTTTGCAGGATAAACGGCATCCGGGTTAGGTCAAACACAAAATCACTCAACTTTTTACCCAACGTGTTTTATAAATCGCCTGTGGCTATTTTGAAGGAACCAGCGGCAAATTGATCTCATCCATTCTACGGCCTGGCAAAAGACCGAAAGGTGAGGAAATATCTATAATCCTTACCAGGATTTGCAAACGAATCCAGGCAGCCTGGCCTCAGACACAAATCCTGTTTCGCGGTGATTCACACGCTAGCGCACCGGAAGTGCATGATTTCTGTGATGAGCATAATATCAAGTTTGTGCTGGGCTTAAACAGAAACAAAACTCTGCTGAAAAAAGCCCAATCTCTTGCTGAAAAAGCCAAAGAACTCTTTGAACGACCAACAACGCCGGTCAAAATCTATGGCGAATTCCGCTACAAAGCCGATTCAATGCCTTTCAACTTTCAATATACAAGGCTAAAAATCGCTTTGAATAGGTGTATAATTCTCTTCGATAATCTTCCAGAAAAAAATATGCCGTAAATATTTACCTGCCCGGTATAGTCGCCTAAAACATTACCCCGGATTCGGTGCAAAGCACCGAATCCGGGATCACATAAATATAGTGCCAAGTAGTTTAATAATAATGACCTAAAATGACAAGTTCACTGTGACGGTCTGGTAACCATCTGCTAAATTTTCATGTCTGATATGTACGATATCATTTTATTCAAAAAATATCACAAATCACACCTGTCCAAAACAGGTTTTAGCAGTATGATTAGTCAACTGATGAATAGAAATTTAGGCCAAATGGCGAAATAGCGAACCTAATCTGCAATCCATGAAAACCTCTATTGTTTTTACATCAGATAGGTTGTGTGGTGTCCCCGTTTGGGACACCAGTGATCACAAATAAGTGATATTTGCAGTATTTTGGTGTCAGCAGGATGTTGAGATGTTTTGGCGAATTCAAGGTCGGGCCAATTTAATGCGATTTGGGGAGCAAACATGTATTCTAAAACCTGTTTGGCGAGGGTTTTCAGCGCTATTAGATGGTTTATTAGTTCCATAATTTGATCTGCCTCAATACACGCCCAAACGGTCGGCGCATTCTTCTTTCATAGGCCCCGTTCCTTGTTCGAATACCAGCCAAAGTAGTAAATCAAACGTTGCTCCCTTCGGCAACTCAGTAGAGGCTCCGGACAACACACACGCGCATATCCCTCCCGAACCTTCCCGCATCATGTGTTAAGCAGCGTATGCTACAAAATCGCGGCAAATGCATCAAGGGACAAAATCGCCGGGGCTCCCTGCTCCGTGACAAGTACAAATGCAGGAAGCATATGTATTGGGGGTTGTTGCCCCAGTTTCCAGTAAACAGCAGTGAAGGTTTCAACACTGTCATAGACCTGTTGATCATAAAAAATATACCTTTCAGGATGACCTGAGTGGTAAATTCAAGGTGGAAGAGATGCCGGGAAACTTGACGAGCAAAGCCGAAGCCGAAAAGCTGCAAACGCCTTCATTGAAAAAATCGTTAATGCGGACGATATCATTCAGGAAAAATAGTTCAAAGCCGGTGAAGTGGCGCCAGGGGAAATCACTCAGGCACTGCGCCGGTATTCAAAAAGGCACCATATATTCGGTTATGTCTGGTTTTTCCAGCAAAAACATGAGAACCCTGCCCTTGCTCAATTTCATCGCCGAATATAGTTCCAACCCGGTCGAACGCACCCTTGCAGCCCAGAATGGCAAGTGGCAGAACATTGAAATTAAAACAATCCCCAGTGGCTCGTTCAGCGAAGTTATCTTTAGAACGATCTCGGAAATGCATGTCGTCGAACCATCCCTGAACCGGTTTGATGGTTTCCAGTTCTAAAGTCAGGTTGTCGGTGTCGCTATTTCCGGGTATTGCATTGTGGATGTAAAAACCATTGTTTATGACGCGAGAAACATCCGGTAGGGACAAAAGATATTGCGTTCCAGATTGCCTGACGAAAAGTCTCCAAGATGTGCATCAGTTCCGCAAAACCCATTCTTCTGGAGCCCAGTTAAGATGTTGAAGTAAATGCCCGGAAGAAAATATAAGTGATATCATGGGCGATACCAATTTAATGCCGATTTCTGGGCATATCAATGTAACATCACAGGGCTTGATAGAAGCCTGAGATTTGTTGCATATATATTTTCTAAAACCAGCGAGGACTGATTAATCCAATCGCATTGAGCCAATTATAAGTCCAAGTTGAATAATAAAATAAAACCCATGGGTGTAAAATTTCCATTTCACTGGATATGCTTCTATTTGCTTCTTGTGGCTCAGAATCAATCCCAAAAAAATAAGCGTGCTACAGACCGCAAACCAAACAGCGATACTGGTATAGTGCCAGTAAAATGAAAATAACGGTAACGCCAGCACAACCAGAGCAGTTGCAAGGATCAGGAGTTGAATTTTTGTCTTCCCGGAAAAACGGATGGCCATGGTTTGAATGCCAGCCTCCCGGTCTTCTTTGATGTCACTGGAATCGTTTACCGAAGGTTGGGCGAGGAAAGCAAACAAGCATATCACGCCATACAACGCCCAAATATCTGCCGTGATGGGCCCCTGACTCACCGAATAACCAGTTAATCCGGTCGGAAGGATAGCCAATGCAATGCTGAGCTCCTTTAATATGAAACGTTTCTTTAAATAGATCCGCCTCCAGGAATAGACCCAGAAAAGTAAATAATAAGAGACGGCAAAAAGTAAGCTGGTCAGATTGACAAATACCATACCCATGATGCCAATGAAAGAAGTAATATAGAAAAGCTGTTTCACGATTTGCGGTTGAACTTGTTTCCGCGGGATTGGCCGATCACCTTTGTACAGACTGGATTTGTCATAGTGCGCATCCAGAAGGTCATTGTAGACATAGACCGCAAAGGTCAGGAAGAACATGGAGCCTATGGCTAAACAGGCCTCAGAAACCAATAAACCATGTCTGCTTCCGACTAAAACCCCCGCAATGGTATTCCAGGTCCAGGCGAATAAAGCTTCGGCTCTGGATTTTGACATTATAAGAAATGTCTGCAGATAGGCCTTCAATGGGTACATAGTGCGCACTCCTCATTCTCGTTCTTGTGCCAACCGATCCGATCGACTCTGCGTTGTGTCGCGCGATAAATCCTCTGTTTGATTTTTTTTATTGATCTTTACCTTGTTCCACACCAGAATCATCTCGTCGAAAGACGCTTCCGGGAAGGAAATACCACAGCGCTGAAATTCAGCCTCGACCCTTTTGAAGCGGAAGGAGAATTTTTCGATGGTCTGCGAAAAGCATCCTCCAGATTGGTGTTCAGGAAATGAGCTACAGTGACCGGTGATTGCCCAATTCGCGGGCCAAATCCTCATACCGTTTCTCACAATGGCTTCTATTCATTCATAAGCCTCTTTGAGAAGGTGTTGACGCAACGATGCATGGGTCTGTTCCTGATTCCATGGGCAGCGATTTTTGCCGCGCAACAAGGCCATAATTTCGATCAGACGGGAAGAATGGTCCTCAATATACCGTTAATTTTTTTTCCGTTGTTAGTCTATTAACCTGCATTATTCATAAAAAAAGCTGTTTTACCGATATTTTTCACCTCACATAAGCGGAGCGCGACCCCGCAGGCCGCCGCTTTTGCGGCCGAGGAGGCGCGTGTAGCCCGCGCAGGCTCCCGGCCCCGCAACGCAAACAATCAAAAACGAAGGATCTAAATCACTTTCCGCAATTCTTTGTCACGGCAGAAAAGCGGGGCCGGAGCCGGAGCGGCCCTAAAGATTAAATCACTAGGCACCCTGGCTGAATAGAATCGCTTTTCAAACTATAACACGAAAAGGGGCGCGATATTCTAGCCTTCCGACAGCTTTTCAAACCCCTTGCCGGTTCGTGTCGCGGTGAATTCGACGAGTTCGTATTCCGCCACACCGGCGCGGTAAAAGGGATCCTGTCGAGCAAGGGCTTCCGCCTCTTGTCGCGATTCGGCGCGCATGAGGATGATGCCACCGGTGGGCGGATTTTTTCGACCGGCGGCAATGAAAACACCGCGATCCAGGTTCTTTTGCAGGTAGCGGCGGTGGTCGTCGAGATGCGCTTCAATCTCTGCCACCGACACACGATAGGTGAGATTCACGATGAACATGAGAGCTCCTTAATGGGTTGGTTCAGGGTCAGGGCCGTTCGGGCAACGGGCGAACGGGATCCATCGGCAGCTCGGCGGCAACAGGCGAATCGGGTTCGGGCAGGCGATGCAAAAGCCGATAGCAGCCGATGAATCCGAGCGCCCCGCCCACCAGCGTGCCGCAACCGTAGGCGATCCAGATCGACGGCATGGAAGGGCCGAAAAGCCGGGCCAGGATCCAGGCGACGGGTACGGTGATCAGAAGCAGACGCAAGAGAATGGCGAAAAGAGATTTCAGCGGTCGCGCCACGGCTTGAAAAGCAAACCCGGCGGCGATGCCCATGGCATTGCCGAGTCCGACCGGCAGAGTGATCCAGCGGATCTGCTGCGAGGCGATGGCGAGCACGCTGTCCACATCGGTAAAGGCGCGCAACACAAACGGGGCCAGGGGGATGTAGAGTACCGACAGCCCAAGAACGACCCCGATAATGATCGATGATCCGCGGCGAAAAGCGCCGGCCACCCGATCCCGATCACCGCTGCCGTAACTCTGGCCGATGAGGATGGAGAGACCGGTGGAGAGCGCCAGAATGGGCATGAGCAACAAATGATCCAGGCGCCCGGTCAGCGTAAAGGCGTTGAGAGCGTCTTCGCCGACGTTGCCGACAAACCAGTTGAGAATCATGAACGATGCCGATAGGGCGACAAACCCGAGCGATTGTGGGATTCCGAGCTCAAGGATGCGCTTGACAGCGGCAAGGGCGATAAAACGGCGCTTCAGGTGGAGATGAAGCGAACTGCGCCGGCGGCCAAAAACGATCAGAACATAGACGAGCAGATAGAATTGGGCCAGGGAGGTAGCCATGGCGGCGCCGCGCACGCCCAGACCCAGGGTAAAGATGAAAAGCGGATCCAGGGCGATGTTGAGCACGGTGGACGAGACCATGGCCTTGCCGATATGGTGGGTCAAGCCTTCGCCCTGCAGAGCGGAAAAGAGAATCTGCGCCGGAAAGAGAAAGGCGAATCCCGGCAGCAGCCAATAGAGATAGTCGCGTCCATGTTGCAGACCGGCGGCGCTCAGGCGGCTGCCGGCCAGGATGTTCAGCAGCGGTTCGGTGCCGATGCGAAAAAGCGTGAGCACGATCACCGCTGCACCGATACTCAGAGCCAGCGCGCTGGTCAGCACGGTTTCGGCCTCGTGTCTTTTATCGGCTCCGATGGCGATGGCGACCAGCGTGGCGACGCCAGAGGCCAATCCGTGCAAGACCGAGACGATGAGAAAAAAGAGGGGAAAGACCAGTCCCACCCCGGCGATGACTGCGGTGTCGCCGGTATCGATGCGCGCCAGGAACAGGGTGTCGGTTATCTGGTAGAGCAATTCAAAGAGCATGCCCCAGAGGATCGGCAGCGACAGGCGAAAAAGCGCGGGGCCGATCGCTCCGCTGAGAATGGAAGGGGTGTCGGTGTTTGGTCTCGGCATCGAATCTCCAGGGGGTTGCATCGGTTTCTTGGCTTCGAGTGATCTATTCGCCCGCTTCCTCGCGGCGGCGGCGCAAATAACGGCCGGTGGTGCTGCGCGGATTGTCGGCCACCGATTCGGGCGTGCCTTCGGCCAGCAGATAGCCACCGCGGCTGCCGCCTTCGGGGCCGAGATCGATGACCCAGTCGGCCCGGCTGATGACCTCGGTGTTGTGCTCGATGATCACCACGCTGTTGCCATCCTCGACCAGCTGCTCGACGATGGCCAACAGCCGCTCGATATCAGCCGAATGCAAGCCGGTGGTGGGCTCGTCCATGACATAGAGATTGCCGGATTTGCCCAGCTCACTCGCCAGTTTCAGGCGCTGCGCTTCGCCGCCGGAGAGGGTGGAGAGCGGCTGGCCGAGTTCGAGATAGTCGAGACCGACGCGTTCGAGCAGCTCGAGGTGACGGCGGATTTTCTTTTCGTTGAAAAAGTCCAGTGCCTGGGCGGCGGTCATGCACAGGACATCGTGAATCGATTGGCCTTGCAGCGTCAGGGAGAGCACCTCGTCGGTGTAGCGCTTGCCGCTACATTCGCTGCAAGTGATCTGGATGTCGTCCATAAAATTCATCTCGACGCGGACGATTCCCTGTCCCTTGCAATTCGGACAGGCGCCGCGGGAATTAAAGCTGAACAGCGAAGCGGGTTGACCGGAGGCGCGGGCAAAGCAGGCGCGCACCTCGTCAAAGATGCCGGTGTAGGTGAGCGGATTGGAACGGCTGCTGCGCCCGACCGGATTCTGGTCGATTACCACCGCTTCCGGCCGGTGGCGACAGAACTCGTCGTGGATGAGCGAGCTTTTGCCGCTTCCGGCCACGCCGGTGACGCAGGTCAGCACACCGCGCGGGATGCGAACGTCGAGGTTTTTGAGATTGTGCGCTCGAGCACCCTGGATTTCATACCAGCCGATCGGCGTTCGCCGGGCCGGCGGTTTAAAGCCGTTGTCGTTCAGGTACCGGCCGGTGAGGGAGTCGGAGGCTTTGAGCTCGTTCACACTGCCGGAAAAACAGACTTTGCCGCCACCGGATCCGGCGGCAGGACCGATATCGATGATATGGTCGCCGGCCAGGATCACCGCCGGATCGTGTTCCACCACCAGCACGCTGTTGCCCTGATCGCGCAGCCGCCGCAGCATGGCGATGAGCGAATCGATGTCGCGCGGATGCAGGCCGATCGAAGGCTCGTCCAGCACATACATCAATCCGGTGAGATCGCAGTCCAGTTGCCGCGCCATCTTGACGCGTTGCGATTCGCCGCCCGACAAGGTCGAGACGGCGCGGTCGAGCGAGAGATAGCCGACACCGATGTCGATCAGATGGCCGAGAATGCGGCGCATCTTGTCGATCAGGGGGGTGGCAACGTCGCCGTCGACGGTCGCCAGAAAGGCATCCAGATCGGAGAGCTCGAGAGCTGAAAGATCGGCGATGCTGCGGCCGGCGATTTGGGCCTGCAACACTTCAGGGTTGAGCCGGGTGCCGCCGCAGAGGTCGCAGTCGGCATAGATCAGGTATCTCTGATAGGCGTCTTTGCGCACCTCGGGCACCTCGTCCTCGGCTTTGTTGATGTAGAGCCGCTCGAGACGGGTGACGATGCCGTCCCATTTCTTTGAATAGCTGACGCCTGCATGGCTTTTCTCGATGGTGATGTTTTCCGCATAGAGCAGGCGGTGCAGCTCTTTTTCTGTAAAGTCGCCGAGTTTTTTATCGGGATCGAACAGCCCGTTGCTGGTATAGTCGCGCCAATAATAGCCACCAACCTTGAAATCCGGATGGGTGATGCCGCCCTCGAGCAGCGATTTGCCGCGATCCAGCAGCTGATCGATGTCGATGCGGATGCGCTTTCCCAGCCCCTTGCAGGCCGAACACATTCCTTCCGGATGGTTAAAGGAGTAGCGATAGGACCAACCGACAAACGGTTGGGCACAACGGGCGTAGAGCAGGCGCAAGTAGGTATAGACTTCGGTGGCGGTGCCGACGGTGGAGCGCAGGGTGCGGCCGAGGCGTTTCTGGTCGATGACAATGGCGGTGGAGAGGTTGCGGATCTCGTCCACCGGCGGCCGCGACAGTTTGGGCAGGCGCCGGCGGGCAAAGGTGCTGAACGTCTCGATCAGCTGGCGCTGGGCTTCGGTGTAAAGGGTGTCAAAGACCAGCGACGATTTGCCCGATCCCGAGACGCCGGTAAAAACCACGACCCGGTTTTTGGGAATGTCGAGATCGATGCCCTGCAGGTTGTGGGTGCGGGCATTGCGAATTTGAATGGATGGGGCGAGCGTCATGCGGTTTCCTCGAGTTGAGCGGTGAATTCGTCGACCCAGGCGATTTCCGCCCGAATGAGATGAATGGGCCGGCGCGCCAGACTCTGGCGATAGGCCGGACAGCCGGCGCAGGTGAGATAGTCGGCCAGTTCGTGATAGCATTTTTCCGCTTTTTGCAGATTGCTGCGGTATTCCGCCAGACAGGCCAGCGCTTCGGTTCGGGGCAAAAGGGCAATGTTGGATGTGGCGATGTCGATGCGCCATTTGGGAAACTCGGGTTCGCGCAAGAGCTGCCGCAGCTTGTCCTGCAGCAACGCGGTGCCGGCATCGGTCAGGTGATAGATGCGCCGAGCGCGGTTGTCGTCGCTGATCTCTGCATGGCTGGTGACGGCGCCCGATTTTTCCAGATTGCGCAGCAGTTTATAGATCGACGACATGGAGAGCCCGGTCCATTGGCGCATGTCGCGCATCTGCACCTCTTTTTCGATTTCATAAGGGTGGCGGGGTTTCTCGGCGAGCAGCCCGAGCAGGGCCGCCTCGGCATTGGAAAGGGTCATGGGGTTTCTTTGTTGTTGTTTTATAATATTGGAGGCAAAAAATATAAGATTCGTAAAATAAAATGCAACAAAAAAATAACTGCAAGCGAGAAAGTGTTATTTTTTTCCTTTTTCCTTTCGCCTTTTACCTTTACATTGAGTTTTTAATAAGAGGAATCTGTATGATAAAATTTCGTACTCTTGTCTGGCTTGCGCCTCTTTTCGTTCTGTCGTCCTGCTCAAAACCCGTGCCTCCCCGGCTTTTTCTGCTCGTCGGTCAGTCGAATATGGCCGGGCGCGGCGAGATCGCTGCCGAGGACACGCTGGTGCATCCGCGGGTGTGGAGCGTGAACCGCGAAGGCGAATGGGTGCCGGCACAGGATCCGCTTCATTTCGACAAGCCGATCGCGGGCGCCGGATTGGGGCGCAGTTTTGCCATCGCGGTCGCCGAAACGAACCCCGACCCACACGTGGTGCTGATCCCTTGTGCGGCGGGCGGATCGCCGATTTCGGCGTGGCGGCCCGGGGCGTATTGGGAACAGACCGACAGCCATCCCTACGACGACGCAGTGCGCCGGGCGCGGGCGGCGATGCAGCGCGGTCGCCTGGCCGCCATTCTCTGGCACCAGGGCGAAGGCGACAGCAAACCCGGACTGTCAGGGGATTATCAGGCCAATTTGCTCGAGTTGATCGCCCGATTTCGCCGCGATCTCGATGCGCCGCGAGTGCCGTTTATCATCGGTCAGCTCGGACAATTCGCGGGCAGGCCCTGGGACGAACACCGCGCCCAGGTGGAGCGAGCGCAGCGCCAGGTCGCGGCACAGGATCCGCTGGTCGGATTCGTCTCTTCCGACGGCCTCACCTGCATGAGCGACAGCGTCCATTTCGATTCCCCGTCCTTGCGCGAACTGGGCCGGCGCTATGCCGAGGTCTATCTGCGCATGCGCAAGGATCTTGAATCGGGTGTCTGTTTAAGCGAGAGGGAGGAATGACCAAACGCGAGGTGATTGCGGCGGTTCTCAAAGGCGAGCGGCCGCCCTATGTGCCGTGGTCGTTTTCTTTTACTGTGGAAGCCCGGCAAAAGCTGGTCGAATATTTCGGCGGCGACGACCCCGAGCTGCACCTGCACAACCATCTGTTGTCGCTCGGCAATGACATCGAGTTTTTCACCGATCTCGGCAACGACCGCTTTCGCGATCCTTTTGGCGTCGTCTGGGATCGCAGCGTCGACAAGGACATCGGCTCTGTCGAACAGCCGCTGCTGGTGCAACCGACACTCGCCGGATATGCCTTTCCCGATCCGCTGGAACCGCGTTTTTTTGCCGACATATCCGCCAGGATCGCGGCACAGCCGGATTGCTACCGGGTTTTTTCGATCGGTTTTTCTCTCTATGAGCGCGCCTGGACGTTGCGCGGCATGGAAAACCTGATGACCGATTTTTACGACCATCCGGAATTTGTTCGCGACCTGTTGCGCACCATCGCCGATTACAACCTTGCCCAGGTCAACAAGGCGCTGGAATGGGACATCGATGCGGTCTATTTCGGCGACGATTGGGGTCAGCAGCACGGGCTGCAGATGGGTCCGCGGATCTGGTACGAGTTTATCTATCCCGAGCTTGAGCGCATGTATGGTGCGGTTCGTCGGGCGGGCAAAGCCGTGTTCATCCATTCCTGCGGTGACGTGCAAGAGCTGTTCGACGACCTCATCGACATCGGCGTCACCTGTTTCAATCCCTTTCAGCCCGAGGTCATGGACGTTTCCGCCCTGATCGGCCGCTATCGCGGTCGTCTGTCATTCTTTGGCGGATTATCGACCCAGCGGACCCTGCCCTACGCCACGCCGGAAGAGGTGCGGGCCGAAACCCGCCGGCTGATCGGGCTGGGCCGCGCGGGCGGATACATCCTGTCGCCCGCACATGCCGTGGAAGGCGACGTGCCGCTGGAAAACATGCTGGCGTTTATCGACGAGGCGCTGAGCCAGGCGGGATTTGCAAAGGGGTAGGGGGGCCGCTCATTCTTGTCGGCCCATTCGATTCAATTCGATTGGTTTGCGGACAAGTGCGATTTTTTGTCAGGCGCCCGTAACCAGCGCCTCTGCATCGCTCACTCTGCTGCACCCCGGTCCGACGATTCGGCTTCGGCCTCCGGTTTGAGGTGTGACCTGGATCTGGGTGCTGATCCTTTCCTTCAGAGCCGGCACGTGTGAAATGATGCCGATCAGCTTGCCATCCTGCTGAAGGCCGGTAAGGGTTTCCAGGGCGATGTCGAGGGCCTCCTCGTCCAGCGAGCCAAACCCTTCATCCAGAAACAGAGAATCCACTCTGACTTTTTTGCTGGCCATATGGGACAAGCCCAGCGCCAGCGCCAGGCTGACAATAAAACTCTCGCCGCCGGAAAGATTCTTTGTCGAGCGAATCTCTCCCGCCTGATAGTTGTCGATCACGTCGAGTTCCAAGGGTTGATCCTGGTCGCGGATAAGCAAGTAGCGGTCGGTCATTTTCTGCAGTTGCCGGTTGGCATGACCGATCATCATTTCAAAGGTCAGCCCCTGGGCAAAATTGCGGTACTTTTTGCCGTCTGCAGAACCGATCAAAGCGTGCAGATTGTCCCACTTGAGGCATTCTTTTTTCTGAGCCGCGATAGCGGTTTGTTTTTCCTTTATGCGCTCTCGAGCTGTTATATTTTCACGCAGTTGGTGCGAGAGACCGGCAATGCTCTCCCGCAGCTCTTTCAGGGTTGTTTCCGAGGCTTTGAATTGCAGGTCGAGCTCGTCCAGGGATTTGTCGGTGATCTCTTTGGCCTGTTCAGCTTCCAGGCGTGTTTTTCGATCCTTTTGTCTGGTCTCGAGAGCTGTTCGGTGTTCATCCAGTTCTCTGGATTGTGCCGCCAGTTTCTCTCTTTGTTCCGAGCTCATTCGAGCCTCGGAAAACTGGGCTTCATTTCCAAAACCCGCTGACGAAAGCGCTGAAGCGAATTCCGCTTCCCGCTCTTGTAGTTTCGGCTCCTGTTGATCGATGCGTTTTTCCAGAGATTCGACACGAGTTTTAGCCGTTTGCCGGTTTTGCTCCCGTTCACTGTGCAGATCCCTGGCTCGTTTTTCGGCCCTCTCGGCATCTTTTACAGCCTCGTTCAAACGGCGCTCTTCGGTGTCGGGATTCTTGTCGCCGTACAATTCTTTCCGCTCGCCGATTTTGGCAGTATAATCTTTTTCCAGGATTGCCAGACGCTTTCGCTTTTCGTCCAGGGCTGTTCTTTGGGTCAGGATCACCGCTCGAAGACGGTTCATCTCGCTGTCGAGATCGGCAATCTGTTTATCGATTTCAGCCTTTTCCCTGACCCGATCCCGCCAGGCCTTTTGCCGCGCTTTCAGAGAGTCGAGAAGCGATTCAACATCGGAATCGGGGATTTCTGTGATGCCAAGCGGCAAAAGTTTGACAGAGACGGCCTGTTTGCGTTGCTCAAAATCAGCGCAGATTTCGGCCAGGCTTTTATTGACCTCGGCAAGAGTTTTTTCGGCCTCTTTTGTATCACGAGTGGCTGCCATTTCCTGCTTTTCTGCGGTCGTCAGTTTTTCACGGGCCGATGCTTCTGCGGTTAAAAGGTTCTGAATTGCGGTTTCCAGATCTTCGGCCTGGCTGATCAGTTTCTCCAGCGATTCGATCTTTATTTCGGTTTCATCGGGGACGGGAACATTGCCTGCGGCAAAGGGATGCTCGGTTGCACCACAGAGCGGACAGGGTTGGCCGTCTTGCAGTTTGGCGCGGTGCGCTTCAAGCTCGGCGATGTTCGCCAATAAAAGCCTTTCGCGCAACAGGGCATCCTTTTCTGCGCGGTATTCCCGCAACAGCCGGTCTCCCAGCAACTGGCTCAACGCATCTCTGCTTTGCAAAAGCCGCTTGGATGCATCCTCCAGTTCCTGCTTGTGAATGCTGCACTGCTTTTGGCAGTCGTCACGTGCCTTTGTCGCCTGTTCCAAATTCGTCACGGCGGTTTTTTTCTCGGCCTTTTTTTGAACAATTTCCTTTTGCCTGCCGAGCAGGCCGCCGAACTGTTCTTCAACACCGGTCAGACCGCTGATCAGCCATTCATCCTGTGCATGCTCCGCGAGATAGCCGTCAACCTGTTCCAGCGCGTTTTGAGCTCGGGAATGTTTTTCTTTTAATGCAACTCCGGACTCTATATCTGCATCGATTTTTTCTTGATCTCTTGAGCAGAGTTCTTTTTCTTCGAGAATGGCTTTTTTTTGATCGTCGAGTTTTTGATCGAGGGCGCGAACCTTTTGAATGAGGGGTGCGGCTGCCTGCAGCTCTTTTTTGGCTTGAACCGTTTGTTGTTCGGCATTTTTCAGCGACCGGGCTTGTTCCGCGGCAAAGGATTCCAGTTCAGGCAGAGCCGCTTGCGCCGCCAGCAGGGCTTCTCTGTCATCCTGCTGCTGTTTGCGAATCGCTGTGAGCGAGGCATAGGTGCCATCCAGGGATGCTGCGCGCAAAGCCTGTTCGAGTTTCTGGCGAAGCGGCTGAAAGGCCTCGATCCTGTTTTGCAGCTCGCCGGCTTCATCGGCCAGGCCGGCGATTTCCTGTTTCAGCCCCTCGATGGTGGTGAGCCAGGTCATGGCCTTTGCTGTATCAGCGGCTTTGGCGGCAAGGTCGGTCTCTTCCTGCTGCCGGGTCTCGAGAATCTGCTGCATCTCTTTTTCCTGTTGTGGATCGAGAATCACGATTCCGGCCGCTTGAATCTGCAATTCTTTCAGCGTTTCTCGCTCCTGGTGCTGGCGCTCATGGACGCGGATGGATATGCGGCTATAGATCTCTGTGCCGGTGATCTGCTCCAGGATTGGAGCCCGGTTATCCGGTGTGGCCTGGAGAAAGACAGCAAAACCGCCCTGCGCCAGCAGCATGGAACGGGTAAAGCGGTCAAAATCCATCCCGGTAACCGACTCGATTTGTTCGGCGACACCTTTGATTTTGGATTCGAAAATCTCGCCGGAATCGGCATTGGCAATCTCGTGTTTGGGGGCCTGCAGCTCTCCATCCGCTTTGTTTCGTGCCCGATGCTGGCTCCAGTGACACCGATAGCGCCCGGTTTGCGTCTCGAACGTCACCTCGGCAAAGCATTCGCCGGTCTGGCGTGACAGGGCTTCGTTTACGCTTTTGCTGACTCTGGTCAGGCGCGGTGTCCGCCCATAAAGAGCGAGGCAGATGGCATCGAGGATCGTTGTTTTTCCCGCGCCGGTGGGGCCGGTGATGGCAAAGATGCCGTCCGATGTATAGGCCGGATGGGTTAGGTCGATTTGCCATTCGCCGACCAAAGAGTTCAGATTTTTAAAGCGGACCTGCAGTATTCTCATCGACAGCCTCCCTATTCCGCCTGTTCGTCATCTTGATCAAGCGACAAGACCGTTTCCCGGTAGGCTGTTCTCAGCTCCGGTCGCTGCTCGTCGGGCACGTTATGAATGGCGAGGCATCTTTCGAACACATCCGTCACGCTCAGTTCGTCCAGGGTCTCCTCTTTTTGGATTTGTCCCAGCACAAGAGCGCTCATGCGATTGTTTTTGATCCGAAGGATTTCCATTTGTGAGTCGGCAATGGCGGCGTCCAGGCGTTCGCGCAGATCGCTGATGATTTCGTCACCTTCATAGATGACTTCGAGCCAGCCCTGAGAGCCCGTTGCCGACAGTTCGAGAAGGCGTCTCGAGATGGCCTTCCAGTCCCCCTTGACGCGCTCGAGTTTCTGAAATACCGGCACGTCGATCAGCTGCACGAATGCGGCCGTCTTGTGGAACTCGACCTGGCAAACACTCTTTTGCTGTTTGGCCTCTTCGAACCCCATGGGCAGAGGCGAGCCGCTGTATCTGATGGTTTCCGAGTTGTTCACTTTTTGCGGAACGTGCAGGTGTCCGAGCGCCAGGTAGTCGAAACACGCAGGGAAAATCCCGGCCGTTAGATGAGCCAAAGATCCGACATAGAGTTCGCGCACGCCATCGCCGTCGACGGTTTGGCCGCCGGCTGTGAACAGATGTCCCATGGCGACGACGGGAATATCGGCGCCCAGTTCCTCGCGTTTTTGTTCGGCCAGAGCGGCGACGGCGGCGTAATGGGTGCGAATGCCGTCGATCAATTTCCGCTCCTTGTCCTCGACACTCTCGCCCGCTTCCGCCACGCGGATATCCCTGTCGCGCAGGTAGGGCACGGCGCAGACAATCACTTCCGGAGCGTCCTGCTCATTCCGGAGCACCAGCACTTCGTCTTTCGGGTCTTCCGTGCTGCTTCCGACCACATGCACATCGAGGGCCTTGAGCAGCTCCCGGGGGGCGTTGAGAAAAGAGGGCGAGTCGTGGTTGCCGGCGACGACGACCACATGCCGACAGGATGAGGCAGCCACCCGGCACAGGAAGCGGTAATAGAGCGCCTGGGCGCGATTGCTCGGCGCGCTGGTGTCAAAGACATCACCCGCCACCAGCAGCGCGTCGATTGCATTCTGCTGAATCGTCTCGGCCAACCAGGTCAGAAAGGATTCAAACTCATCGTAGCGTTTTCTGCCGTACAGGGTGCGGCCGATGTGCCAGTCGGAGGTGTGGAGGAGTCTGAGGGGTAGTGATTTTGGGTTCATGGGGATCTCTGTTTTTCGCGGTTCTCTCTCAACCCATCCTTTTTGAAATATTCGCTGATGACCTATTTTGCAGAAACCGCCCGAGTGCGCGTTGCAAAAAGACAGGTTTGATTCGGTTGCTTAAAGGCAGCGACAGGTTTTACTTTGCTGTTAGTCCTGAACTCAAAGAGGAGCGGAAAGGGGATGGTCTGGTCGATGCAACGCAGGACCTTCAAATCGATCTTGTCGCTCCCCTGACAAACAAACACGATGCAGAATTCGTATCTTTTACTCAACGGTTTTTAATATAGGGTGGTAAACTCTGATTGTCAAACGGTTTTGCTCGGTTTTTGGTTGCTGGGGCTTTGCCGGTAAAAATTTTTCAACAGCAGAGATCGATCAAGGGTCGAGTCTGGAACGCGTTTCACTCGAGTGTTTGTGGTTTTTTTTTAACTTTCGCACTTGTACTTGCAACTCTCTCCACTTTGCCTCCGGCTCACTCTTTTCTCATTATGAACAGGGCACCTTCTTTATTTCGCCTCCGGCTACGGCTTGCGCACGGATTAATGGTTATCTTGATGTTTTCAGAGTTCTTTTGCTGATGCAGAATCACTGAATCTTGGTGGCGCAAGCCCTGATCCTGCGGCGGCTGCGCGAGCTCTCGCGCACCGTGTGGGCATTTTAGTTTTCACTCATCAGGTTTTATTAAGAATTCGATTCTTGCTGTTTTAGCCAGGCGCGAGGATCTCGCTCCGCAGAATTTTATGAGGCGGTTTGTGCGGAGTGGGTTCATGTTAAGAAAGGTAAAAGGCAAAAAGGCAAAAAGTTATTTGCTGGCTGTCAATCATCATTCCGCAGGGACAAGCCCTGCGGGATGATGAGCAAGTGCGCGGTTCACGTTCGGGCTATCAATCCCCATTCCATGGGAACAAGACCCGTGGGAATGAAGTGATGATTTTTTACAAAATCCTGCGGAGCGCGACCCCGCAGGCCGCCGCTCTTGCGGCCGAGGAGGCGCGCGGAGTTACTCCGGAAAAAGTCAAGTATTTTCATGCGGGCATAATGTTATGCCCGCATGAAAAGCTTTTTGAAAACAGATTA
>JAFGJN010000313.1 GCA_016929055.1 Candidatus Zhuqueibacterota bacterium | reverse complement strand
GAATTGAGCAGCACATAATCGTAATCGATTTCGCCGCCGCCGTAACGGGTCTGGCCATAGGACGTCCAGATATAATCCTGCCAATAGCCGGCGGTCAGCCACGGCGACCAGCCGTCGCCGGCGCCAAAGCGCATCTGCACCACAAATCCGTTGACCGGGCCCGTTGCCGTGCCGTTCCATGACGGCAGGCCCTGGTCAAAGGGAAGGGGAGCGGTTTGGGCTTTGAATGTGACCATACCGGCGATCTCGCCGTCTGCCAGCATCACGCTTTTGCCGTCATCCGCGACCTGGATCCGGTCGGCATGTTCGATTTCCGCCACCAACGCCTCTTGACGCCAGAACAAATGCTGGTCGGGGTAGGGTTGGGCAAAAAGGGTTGATGATAATAAAAGTAAAGCCAGTGTTCGCATAAAAGAATTTTCCATTTGGTGATCGGGTGGTATTTACAAGTCAGGCAAAGGGTCGTAATTCGGTTCAGGAGCCTGTCTTGATGAGATCGGATCAATCTCTTGTCTGGTGACTGACTTTTATATCAGTCAGTTCGATCCGTTGGAAGAATTTGGGATTGAATCCGCTGCGCGATTGATTGATGCGAAGCAGATGTTTGGCAAAACGTTTGACGGGTTGGGGCGTCATCGCTATCGCAGTTGTCAAGACCCGGCTTTTTTTGTTCGAGCCTCCGTTCGGGTTTTTCTCAACGCTGTTTTGATAGGAATTCCAGACAGAAAGGTAATCGCTTTGTTGAGGAGCAGACTGGAAGGGTGTGAGATTGGCAATCCTCTCTGCGATGACCACGAGATAAACGGGTCTGTCATTGGTCAAGGTAACCCTGGTGTTAATCGATGCCGGGTTTTGCACCGCATACCACTTTGTCATCGGCGTGTCTTCATACGCTATCAGCCGGAGTAACCGGAAACCGTTGTCGATGGAAAAGACACGATAAAACAACTCGGGAGAAAACTGATAAAAGCCATGTCCCATAAAATTGTTTGCGGGAGTTATACCCAGATAATGCCCTCCCATCCGCACCATCTCCATGCAGTTTTTTATGGCGACGGGAAAGTTGAAAACATGTTCGATCGAACCGCTGTCACAAACCAGCGAGTAGAGTTTTTGACAGCGATTCGGTATCGGTTTATTAAAATCGTGTTGATGTGTCGCCTGCTCATAATTCGAATGATCAAAAGAGTTTACATCCCGGGCACCCAGATATCGAAATAACGCTTCTGCATATCCTTTGTCTTGAGAAAATATTCGCTCGACCTGATTCCCGTCGACGGAAAAACCGAATTTCTGCAGGTTATATTTGAGATCAGCAGGACTGAGGTGCAATCTTTGCCGTCCGATTGTGGCTGTCTGCGTAAAATCTACACCCAGCGTTTTGGCGAACAAGATGCATTGCGTACCATTGACATCCAATCCCATCTGCCTGCTCCTCGGTTCAGCCCGACGTCCGGCTGGTGCAGAGTTGTACAAACTGTCCATTTGTCCAGGCAGCGTCAGGCAGACAGCGACCCTGACCGGCTGCCGGGTATTTTCCGGATTCGGTGCAAAGCCTTAAAAAAATTAAAAGATGCTTTTTGTTGGATTCTGTTGACACAGAATCCGGGAATCTGTTTTGGATAGGTCTCGTTAAATATCACTGGTGTCCCAAACGGGGACACCACACAACCTATCTGATGTAAAAACAGCAGAGGTTTTCATGAATTGCAGATCAGGTTCGCTATTTTGCCATTTGGGCTAAATTATTAATTATCAGTTGACTAATCATACTGCTCAAACCTGTTTTGGACAGGTGTGGTTAAATATAGATTTTAAATAGGTTTTGATCAAGCTCTTTCTCGATACGAATTCAGGGTTGTGCGATCTGATCGAGCCGATTTTCATTGTGTTTTTATTGTCGAAATATCATTATTTTTCAGCCGTGTTCCCGGGTGTCGGGATGTCGGATCAGGCAACTGATTTAGTCAAGATGCCAATAATCCTGTCGCTCGGCAAACGGATGGTAACAGGGATTTTGAGATCGGAGTGGAGGATCGATGGAGAAAAAAAGAACCAGCGATGCGATTCCCTGTGTTGAGGAAATCACGAGTGAGGCTGTTTACCTGAATTATCCGGCAAAAAGCATCATTCGAACCAGCAGACTCGTGGATAGCGGATGCGGGATTTATCCGGTTTTTTACGTTAGTGATCGAAAGGAAATTTTTGTCAGCACATCAGTCATCTCTTTAATCGAACTGCTTGGCAGCTTGGATCTGAACCCTCATTTTCGCCCCCCGGATTTTTTACAAAAGCGTGAAAAAAGTCATGCGATTGCCCGCATGAAAGCGATGCTGCCCCCGGTCTGTAAAAATGCCATTCGCACCGTTGCCATCAAACTGGCCGGAAAAGAGCCGCAATGGGAAACAAACTGGTACGAAAGTGACGAGACAGTTGATCGGCGCATTCACAAGCTCGGAGCTTTTTGTACAGTGCATTCGCATTCGGTTGTCAAACAATTCAAGCCCTCTTTTTCCTTGCAGGATCCGAAAAAATTGATCGCAGACACGGCTGATTGTCTGCGGTCATATATCCATCAGATCGAAGATCGCTTTCCTGATTTTCAGCAGATTGTTTTGACAGGCGGTAAAGACAGCCAATTGATCGTTCTGGTGCCCAAGATCAACCAAAAAAACTGGCACATTTTCAGTGCTCCGCCGAATGATCGTCTTGTCCGTATCTGGCTCGACCAGAACGGATTGGCGGAGCATTCGGTTGTCGAGGGCCCTGGATGGAGAAAAGAAACAGATAGTGAATTGCGTGAAAAAATAATAGCCAGCGATTGCTATTCCAATCCTGCCCATATTCGTTGGCTGCCGGAATTGCGCGATATTGCGGGCTCCTTTTCTCATCGGTGTATTTTTTGGACGGGTACCGGAGCCGATGCGTTTTATTCATTTCATCCCGGTTTTCATAAACTCGCCAGAGAAAAATATTTTGATGTCCATGCGAACCGTGTGCGATCCTTTCAGGGCAATTATCACCAGACCTTTAAAAATTTTGTCGGCGCGGCTCTGCTCTCCCCCTACCATTCCGATGATATTTGGAAGCGGGTTTATCAGCACTATGATCCGAGTCTCATCGGTCAGCAGGTGGATCTTCGCAACGCGATTGGAGCGATATTGGCCGGACGGGAAATCGAATGGCTCAAAGAGAATCCGTCGCCGGAAGCGATCTCTTACCCGTCCTCTGTTGATTGTTTTGCACTCTACAAGCGTTCGATTCAGGACATGCTGAATCGCAGGTGAAGGTACTGCATTCGGGTCGCTCACCAGCAAGGGCAAATCGATTCAACGTTCCGTTGTGCTCAGTTGCAGATAGAGCACCGGCACCACGACCAGAGTCAGCAGAGTCGAGACGAGCAATCCGCCGATAATGGCCCAGCCCATGGGCGCCCACAGCGTGCCGCCTCCCAGGGTTAGTGGCAAGAGTCCGCCGATGGTGGTAGCGGTGGTGAGCAGGATCGGCGTCAGCCGCGTCCGGGCCGCCTCGATGATCGCCGCTCGGGTTTCCCGGCCTTGTCGGCGCAGGAGGTTGGCATAATCGACAAGGATGATCGAATTGTTGACCACGATGCCCACCAGGCTGGTGATCCCGACAAAGGCTGAAAAAGAAAAGGAATAGCCGGTGATCAGCAGCGCCGCGATCGATCCGACTGCGGCGAGGGGGATGGCGGAAAAGACGACCAGCGGCTGGGCATAGGAGCGAAACTGGAGCACCAGCACGGCGAATATCGCCACCATAGCCAGCACGATGGCCTGCAACAGACCGCCGAACGATTCCTGGCGGCTTTCCACTTCGCCGCCCACGGCATAGCGGTAGCCGCGCGGCCATTCCAGTGTGTCCAATCGCTCGACGATGCGGCGGGTGAGGCGATCGACGGAATAGCCGCGCTCGACATCGGCTGTCACCAGCACGCTGCGCTTGAGATCGTGATGGGTGATCTCGAGCGGGCTGGGCGAGAGCTCGATGGAGGCGATCTGACTCAGCGGCACCAGGGTCTGATTGTGGGAGACGACCCAAACGGCATCCAGGTCGTGCAGCTCGGCTTTGCCTGTCAGCGGCAGGCGCACGACAATGTCGTACGAGTCGCCTTTGTTGTCGCGATAGGTGGCGACAGCCAGTCCGGTCAGGGCAGCGCGCACAGTCAGATCGATGTCTGAGAGGCGCACACCGAGCATTGCCGCGGCATGGCGATCGACCTGGATTTTCAGGTCGGTTTTGCTGCTGCTGAGCGGATTGTCGACGTTGATCGTTCCGGGTTGACTGCGCATGATCTCCTCGAGCTGCCGGCTCTGCGTTCGCAGCTGCTGCAAATCGTCGCCGATGATGCGTATGGCGATGGGCGCCTCGACCGGTGGGCCCTGTTCCAGTTCCCTGACCTTGACTTTGGCGCCCGGCGTTTCGGCAAAGG
>JAFGJN010000312.1 GCA_016929055.1 Candidatus Zhuqueibacterota bacterium | reverse complement strand
CGACGGTGTCATGGAAATTGCCGGCGCCACCCTGGGTATTCTGGCCGCCAATCGCGATTTGGTGCGTCTGGCCTACGACAGTGCGGTGCAGGTCACGGGCAAAGAACCCAAGGATCTGAGCAATGCCGAATGGGAACAAGTGCGTCGCAAATATCCGCGCGCTGTGGCTTATCTCGAACAGGCATTGGCGGTTAAATAGCGGGTGACACAATGGCGATTTGGGGTATTCCGGCCTTTGCTCTGATCGGCACCGCACGCTTGATATATGAAGTGCTGGACAAGCGGGGTTGGTTGCCGGCACGAGCTTATCGACAAAAAGCCATCGGCCGGTTTAAAGACAATGATTTGCCGGGTGCCGAATTTTATTGCCGTTTGGCGCTGGACCGAAATCCTCAGGACTCGGGAGCTTTGGTTCTTGAGGATTTGTTCGCCATGCGGCGCGATGCATTGCGCGGACAACTGTTAAAAAGATTGACGCACGAATATAAAGTGTGTACCCACCTCGAGCACACCCACGATGAATACGGACACCGCTACCGTCGCAGTCTTTCTGTTTTGAAGCGATGGCAACTGTGGCCACAAGGGGGCGTTGCGCTTTGGCTCGTCACCAACGTTGGAATGGCCATTTGGCTGCCGGTATCGCCGTTTTGGGTCATCGGTGCTGGAATCGTTGGCTTGTTGTTCTTTTATTGGATAATCGTGCACGGCGCCCTGGCGAAAAGAATCGGCGGTCAGGAAGTAAAAGTCGGTTCACTGAAAAGTGAAATCGAATCGCTGAATCGACAGTTGCGGATTCAGCGGAGCGTAATATTAGAGATTCAAAACGAACTGGATTTGCTCGCACAAGTCGGCTGTCGCTGAGGTCACACCAACGGTCAAGCTCTGACCAGCAAATGCGGTGAGGATGAGCACAAGGGCGTGCCGGATCGACCTGAACAATCGCCCGGTCAACAGGTCCATGTGGCAAAGGAAGCGGGAGAAGCAACTGCATGTTTAAATCTGCCTTTCAGATCAAATGGAAAGATCTGCTGGGACTACTTTTCCTGGTTTTCGGATTCATTGTGGTTTTGAGTTTGAGCACCGACTCGCCCCAACACATGCCCGACAAAGATGCCTCGGTGCCGGCAATTACACAGCCGTCAGTTCCGGCGAACAATCACCAAGCGGCGCTGACTGCACCGGGCCATCCCTCCATAACGATAGAAGAAGCGGTCATCTGCCTGGATGTGGATCAGGGGGAACCTCTGCTGGCAAAATCGCGATTCAGCCGTCTGATCGACCGCCTTTACTGCTTTGTGGCGTTGACCTCCCGTGAGTCACGAACAACCCTGATCCATCTCTGGTATCTCGACGAACGCCTGGTGCAAAAGAAAACATTTTCGATCGATGCCGGTAGCCACAAACTGATCAGCTCGCTGGAGACCCGGCCGGAATGGAGCGGCCAGTGCCGGGTGGTGGTTGCCAATGCCAGCGGACGGCAATTGCATGTCATTCCTTTTGTACTCGAATAGTCCGGACCGGATAAAATCCTTCCGCACCTGCCATTCCCCCTTTTCCCAAAACGGTTTAAACTTGCAAGTCAGTTTGAAACCTTTTTCCATTTTTGGAGTCTAATATTCGACAACAAAGAGTGGACGATTTGTTTTGTTACCGCTCTTTCAAACGTCGAATGCCAGACGAGGTTAAACGAGAGAGGTAAACAAGTATGTTCATGTTCGGTCCGATAGATCTCATAATTCTTGTGCCCGCTCTGCTGCTATCACTCTATGCTCAGACAAAAGTGCGCGGTGCTTTTAAAGAGATGAGCCGTGTCCGGTCATCCGCTGGCTTGACCGGGGCGGAAGTGGCTTCCAGTCTTTTGCGACGCAATGGTTTGAGTTCTGTTCAGGTTGAATCGATCGCTGGAGAGTTGAGTGATCACTATGATCCAGTGAAAAAGGCTCTGCGCCTTTCGTCCTCGGTTTACCAATCCGATTCATTGGCTGCCCTGGGAGTGGCGGCACATGAAACAGGACACGCCCTGCAACACCGCGATGCCTATGCGCCTTTGAAATTACGACAGGCGATTTTTCCGATGGTGCGTTTTGGCTCTGGTCTGTGGATGCCGCTCTTTATCGGAGGATTGATCTTTTCCCTGCCGATGTTGATCGACATCGGGATCGTACTTTTTGCAGGGGCGGTCGCCTTTCATATCGTCACCCTGCCGGTCGAATTCGATGCCAGCAAACGCGCTCTGGCCCAGTTGAGTTCGGGCGGTTATCTCAGCACTCGGGAAATTGCCGGCGCTAAAAAAGTGTTGGATGCAGCTGCGTTAACCTATGTGGCGGCCGCAGCCATGGCTGCTTTGCAATTGCTGCGCTTGCTGCTGCTGCGCGGCAACGATTGAATCACCATAACTGCCAATATGGCCGACAAACGGCCAAATTGGCAGTTTGGGTTGGATTGTAATCGATTAATATTTAAGATCTAATCTTCTAAAAAACAATCGCTAAGGGTCGTTGTCCCGTTTGGCATACGGATTGCATCTGTTTTCAATTGACGAACGAGTTGTGAAGAATAACAGATAAAGAACTGCCAGGCGGGACTTTTTTTCGCGGCGAACATATTTTACAAAAGATGAATGATTATTATCAAATATTGGGTGTATCCGAAAAAGCGGACAGCGCCGAGATCAAGTCGGCATATCGACGCCTGGCCAAGAATCATCATCCGGATGCCAACAAAGGTGATCCCAAAGCCGAGGAGCGTTTCAAGCAGATATCGGAAGCCTATAGCGTTTTGTCCAATTCAAAACGGCGAGCTGAATATGATCGATTGCGCCAAATGGGTGCATTTGCGGGAGGTAAAGGCGGCGGTTTTGATAAGAGGTCCCAATACGGTAAAAGATGGTCTCGCGGTGCCAATGCCGACAGTGCTTCATTTGATATCGGTTCGATTTTCGAACAATTTTTTGGCGGTTCTCGCAGCAACGACTTTCATTCGATGCAGCTCGACGGTGCGGATCGCCTCGCGGATTTGACGGTTCCTTTTCTAACGGCGGCTCGGGGTGGCAAGCAGCGCGTGACCCTGAACTTTCACAGTGTTTGCGGCCAGTGTTCCGGTACCGGGCGAGATCAGCAGTCGGGCGGACCCTGTCGTTCATGTGCGGGAACTGGAAAGAAAGAGGAGAAGCGCACAATCGAGATCATTGTTCCGCCGGCCAGTGACGACGGCAAGCGGATTCGCCTGAAAGGTCTGGGTGAACCGGGTCTTTCAGGGGGGCAGCCCGGAGATTTGATTGTTGTCCTCCATGTCGAAAAACATCCGCGTTTTGAGCGAAAGGGATTGGATCTGACGGTCGAGGAGTCGATCGATATGGTGAAAGCGGCTCTGGGAACTCGAATCCGAATCGAGTCGCTCGATGGCAAGCCGGTTGAACTTGTTGTGCCGGCAGGAACGCAGCCCAGCAAAGTTTTTCGCCTCAAGGGTCTGGGCATCCGTGCCGATGGAAAGTCGGGCGATCTCTATGTGCGGTTGCGCGTGGTCATTCCGCAGACCTTGACTGCTGAAGCGGCCAGGGCTCTCAAGACGTTTGCGCAAAAAGCCGGTCTCTCAAACGGATGAGAGGGCTGTGAGCTGACCAGAGCCAAAACCTGCGAGATATCGATCAAGTTGAGAGATTGTATTTCGTTGTCATAGGTCCCTGTTTGAAACGGGTTTTAATAAACTGATTCAAGTCACGGGTGTCCCATATGGGGACACCACGCAACCTATCTGATGTAAAATAGCAAAGATTTTCATTGACAGCAGACCAGGTTTGCAATTTTACCCTTTATCCAAGTTATTATAAGAGTAATCATGTCAATATAATCTGTTTTGGACAGGAATGGATTCAAGTATAAATAAATTTGCAAGTTGTGAATAAATGGAAAGGCTGATTCGTTATAGGAAATTGTTGATCCGATTTTTTTGCAGTTAGACTTGGTACGTGCCCCCATGGGGGATACCAGTGAATAAAAAGGGAAAGGAATCGATTATGATGTCGAGAAACAAAGCGTTTTGGCTGGTTTTGGGTATCTTTATCGGTATTGTGTCCTGGGCGGTTTTGACTTCCAATTGGGAAGCGATACATCAAAAGGCAATTGCCGAACCCGAAGCAGCTGTGAGTCCCGTGCAATTGGGATCGAACGAGCCGGTTGAATCCGAACTGGTCGGGCTGGAATCGCTGAGCAGGGCTTTTACCCGGGTAGCGAAACAGGTCAGTCCCGCCGTGGTTCCGATCAACAGTGAGGCGGTTGTCAAACGGCGGATCCATCCCTTTTTCGATGATGAATTTTTTCGTCGTTTTTTCAATTTTCCCGAACAGGAACAACAGGAGATTCTACGCGGACTGGGATCGGGTGTGATCGTAAACAGCGATGGTTATATTCTCACCAACAACCATGTGATCGATGAAGCGGATCAAATCTATGTCACCATTGATCGCGAAAAATACACGGCGACCGTTGTCGGTACCGATCCTCTGACCGACCTGGCGGTGATAAAAATAGACCGAACCGACCTTCCGACTGTGCGTTTGGGCGATTCTGAAGAGTTGGAGGTCGGCGAATGGGTTTTGGCGGTGGGCAATCCGTTTTCGAATATCCTGCAGAACACGGTTACCGCCGGAATTGTCAGCGCCAAAGGGCGCTCAGGGTTAGCGATCGGCGGTGGTCAAGGCCGCGGAGGCGTGACCTATCAGGATTTCATTCAGACCGATGCGGCGATCAATCCCGGCAACAGCGGCGGTGCACTTGTCAATCTGCGCGGTGAGCTGGTCGGTATCAACACCGCCATCGTCGGTCAGGCCAACGTAGGCATTGGTTTTGCTATTCCTATCAATATGGCCAAGAATATAATGGCGCAGCTGATCGCCGACGGCAAGGTCAGCAGGGGTTACATGGGTGTTCAGATTCAGGATGTCGATGAAAACCTGGCAAAAATCTATGGGCTGAAAAAACCGCAAGGCGCATTGGTGGCCAACGTTCAGGAAGACAGTCCGGCCAGCAGGGCAGGGATAAAAGCCGAGGACATTATCCTTAAGATCGGCGAAACGGACATCATCGATGTGGATCAACTGCGGCGACTCGTGGCTTCCTACCCCCCCGATTCACAGGTCGAGATCGTTGTCTGGCGCGATGAAAAGAGCAAAAATCTCAAGATCAAATTGGGTGAGCTGGATGCCGAGGTCGCACAAGAATCGCCGCGCACGCCGGATCAAACATCCGCGGGCGATCGTCTGGGCCTGCGAGTCCAGGATCTGGGAGATCAGTTGATGCGCCGCTATGGATACAGCAACGAGACCGGTGTCATTGTGACAGCAGTGGAGAGAAATTCCGTCGCCGATCGAGAGGATATTCGGGAAGGTGACCTGATTCAGGCGGTCAACCGCAAGTCGGTCACTTCGGTGCGCGAGTTTACCGCTCTCCTCGCGGATGTCAAAGAGAACGAAATCGTTTTGCTGCGCGTCAAACGAGGCTCGAATAATTTGTTCCGGGCTCTGCGCGTTCCAGCGGCTGACAAGGAATGACCCAAACGCTTTATGGGAGAAATGATCCATGCCCAATTATGATTACCTCTGCAATGACTGTGAACACCGGTTCGAAGCTTTTCAAAGTATAACCGCCGAGCCGCTGAATAGCTGCCCGTTGTGCGGAGGCAAAATCCAGCGGTTGCTCGGCAGTGGTGGAGGCTTGATTTTCAAGGGTTCGGGATTTTATATAACAGATTATAAAAACCAAAAAAAATCTTCAATCCATACCACCTGACCCCTGCCATAACGACAGATGATCTGCCACATTGGCGAAATCGACTGGCATATCACAAAAACAAGCACATAAAGCCAAGATCTTATGTGCTTGTTTTATTATATTTTAGCTATTTTACAGGGACTAAAATTTTACTGGCACAACTTTTGCCCTTTGTCGGTTACGATCAAGAAATCAATGTGTTTAACCATAGAAAAAAGAGGAGCTGTTCGATATGGGTAAAATTATAGGAATCGATTTGGGAACAACCAATTCCTGCGTTGCTGTCATGGAAGGCGGCGAGCCGGTGGTCATCCCCAATTCCGAAGGCGGGCGGACGACGCCTTCCATGGTTGCATTTGCCAAAAACGGTGAGCGGCTGGTAGGCCAGGTCGCCAAGAGACAAGCGATTACCAATCCGACCAAAACCATTTTTTCCATCAAGCGTTTTATGGGCCGCCGCCATGAGGAAGTAGCCAATGAAATCAGCGAAGTGCCTTACAAGGTGATCAGCGGCAATGGTGGTCTGGCAAAAGTTCAAATCGACGACAAAGAATACACGCCGCAGGAAATTTCTGCCATGATTTTGCAAAAGATGCGGCAAACGGCCGAGGATTATCTCGGTGAAAAAGTGAGCGAAGCGGTGATCACCGTGCCGGCCTATTTCAACGACAGCCAGCGGCAAGCGACCAAGGAAGCCGGTGAGGTTGCCGGTTTGACTGTTCGGCGAATCATCAACGAACCGACGGCTGCATCGTTGGCTTACGGTCTGGACAAAAAGACCAACGAAAAAATTGCTGTATTCGACCTTGGCGGTGGTACTTTTGATATTTCGGTTCTGGAAATCGGTGATGGCGTTTTTGAGGTCAAATCGACCAACGGCGACACCCATCTGGGCGGTGACGATTTTGATCAGCGTGTTATCGACTGGATCGTCGATGAATTTATCAAACAAGAGGGTGTGGACCTTTCCAAGGATCCAATGGCCTTGCAGCGACTCAAGGAAGCGGCGGAAAAGGCCAAGATCGAACTTTCTTCGACCACCCAGACCGAGGTCAATCTCCCTTTCATCACGGCAACGGACAGCGGACCGAAGCATCTGAACATGACTCTGACGCGTTCCAAATTCGAGCAGATCTGTGACGATTTGTTTCAGCGGATCCTTGAGCCGTGCCGAATAGCGCTCAAGGATGCGAGCATGTCGACCAAAGATATCGATGAAGTGGTTCTGGTTGGTGGATCGACGCGCATGCCTAAGGTGCAGGAGATGGTGCGTGAGTTTTTTGGCAAAGAGCCACATCGGGGTGTGAATCCGGATGAAGTGGTAGCGATCGGTGCCGCTATTCAAGGTGGCGTATTGGCCGGCGACGTCCAGGATGTGCTGTTGCTGGATGTTACGCCCCTGTCTTTAGGTATTGAAACGTTGGGCGGCGTAAACACCCGGTTGATCGAGAAAAATACAACCATTCCGACCAAAAAATCGCAGGTCTTTTCCACTGCAGCGGACAATCAACCCTCGGTCGAGATTCATGTCCTGCAGGGTGAGCGCGAGATGGCGATCGACAACCGCACTTTGGGCAAGTTTCATCTTGATGGTATCCCACCTGCTCCGCGCGGCATTCCGCAGATCGAAGTTACGTTTGATATCGACGCGAACGGCATTCTCAATGTTTCGGCCAAAGATAAATCGAGTGGCAAGGAGCAATCGATTCGCATCGAAGCATCGACCGGTTTGAGCAAGCAAGAGATCGAAAAGATGGTCAATGATGCCAAATCCCATGCCGCCGAGGACAAAAAACGGCGTGAGATCATCGACCTTCGCAATCAGGGCGATCAGCTGGCATATCAGACCGAAAAGATGCTTAAGGAGAGCGGAGACAAATTGGCCGCGGATACCAAAAACAAGATCGAAGCCGCCGTCAGCCGTCTCAAGGAAGCGCTTAAAGGCGAGAATGTCAACGAGATTCGGTCGTCCATCGATGGTCTCAACCAGGCAGCTCAGGCCGCCGCGTCACAGATGTATGCCGATGCCGGTGCCGCTGGCCAGGCAGAGCAGCAGGGTGCGCCAGAGTCGGGTGATACCGGAGGTGGTTCGACGGACGCCGAAGAAGCCGACTTTGAAGTCGTGGATGACGATAAGAGCTGATCTACTAAAGAAAATACAATCCCGGCAGGTGCGGCGAACGTCGCCTGTCGGGAAATTCCGCAGCTTTTATTGCGGGCGATACATGCAGCCGCCGGATCTGTTGATCGATTCGGCGGTTTGAAAATTTCGGCGGACGTTACAAAAAGCAGTCAAGTCTACACGAATTTAGTTGCGGGCCTTATTTGTCTTCACAAAATGATTGAACGACGGCCGTTTTTTATATAGAGCCGCCCGTTGGGCGGGCGGTACAAACACTCGAGAGGTGAGTCATGTTATCGTTCGATCGAATGACATTGAAATCTCAGCAAGTGCTCTCCAAAGCTCAGCAGATCGCTTCCGACGCAGGACAGCAGCAAATCGAGCCCTTGCACCTGCTCGGGGCCTTGTTGACGGATACCGAAAGCCTGGCGCGGTCGATCTGCCAGAAAATCGGGGTGAATCCTGAGGCATTGTACACTGGCATCCAAGCCGAAATCGCGCGTTTACCGCGGGTTTCGGGAGGTGTCGGGCAGATCTATTTATCGGCGCAGACCCATCAACTTTTCGATCGGGCGCTCAAAGCGGCCGGCAATTTGCGCGACGAATATGTCAGTGTCGAACATATACTGCTATCCCTGGCTGAAGATACCGGGCCTGCGGGGAATCTGCTGCGCGAGCACGGTTTTTCGGTCGATGCGGTACTTGCGGTGTTGAAAGAGATTCGCGGCAGCCAACGGGTCAGCGACCAGAATCCGGAAGACAAGTACCAGGCGCTCAAGCGATACACACGGGACCTGAACGACCTGGCTCGGCGTGGCAAACTCGATCCGGTCATTGGCCGCGACGATGAAATCCGCCGTGTTTTGCAGGTCTTGTCGCGGCGCACCAAAAACAACCCTGTGCTTATCGGCGAACCGGGAGTGGGCAAGACTGCCATCGCCGAAGGGCTGTCGCATCGCATCATTGAAGGCGATGTCCCGGAAAATCTCAAGGCCAAGCGCATCCTCTCGCTCGATATGGGGGCGCTTATCGCAGGCGCAAAATACCGCGGCGAGTTCGAAGATCGGCTCAAGGCGGTTCTCAAAGAGATTCAAGAATCGGACGGCGCAGTGGTTTTGTTTATCGATGAGCTGCATACCCTGGTCGGTGCCGGCGCCGCCGAAGGAGCGATGGATGCCTCCAATATGCTCAAGCCGGCGCTGGCGCGCGGAGAACTCCGCTGTATCGGCGCCACCACCCTGGATGAATATCGCAAACATATTGAAAAAGACGCGGCATTGGAGCGGCGGTTCCAGCCGGTTCTGGTGGATGAGCCCGATGTAGAAGACACGATTTCGATTTTGCGTGGATTGAAAGAAAAATACGAAGTGCATCACGGTGTGCGGATCACCGATACCGCTCTGGTGGCAGCGGCTACGCTCTCGCATCGATATATCACCGATCGATTCTTACCGGACAAGGCTATCGATTTGATGGATGAGGCAGCTTCAAAGTTGCGCATCGAGATCGACAGCATGCCGGTCGAATTGGATGAAGTCGAGCGGCGGCTCAAACAGCTCGAGATCGAACGCCAGGCTTTGAAAAAAGAAAAGGATGAAAAGTCGGCCAAACGTCTCAAACAGGTGGAGCAGGAAATCGCCGATCTCAGCGAGGAAAGCCGGAGCTTGAGAGCTCATTGGCAGTTGGAAAAGGAGGTCATCGGCCGAATTCGCACCGTCAAGGAAGAACTCGATCAGGTTCGAACTCTGGCGGGCAAGGCGGAACGGGAAGGAGATCTGAACCGCGCAGCCGAGCTCAAGTACGGGCGTTTGCCGCAGCTGGATAAAGAACTGCAAAAGGCCAACACCGAATTGATTCACCTGCAGACTGAACGCCAAATGCTCAAGGAAGAAGTTACCGAAGAGGATATTGCTCAAGTGGTGGCCAAATGGACCGGGATTCCGGTCAGTCGAATGCTGGAGGGCGAGCGTGAAAAACTGTTGCGAATGGAAGAGCGCATTCACCACCGTCTCATTGGTCAGGATGAAGCGGTTGTCGCTGTATCCGAGGCTATTCGCCGCGCTCGCGCCGGATTGCAAGACCAAAATCGGCCCATCGGTTCTTTTGTTTTTCTCGGTTCGACAGGCGTCGGAAAAACCGAATTGGCACGCGCTCTGGCCGAATTTCTTTTTGACGATGAACATGCCATGATCCGCATCGACATGTCGGAATACATGGAGCGCCATTCGGTGTCCCGTTTGATCGGTGCTCCTCCCGGTTATGTGGGATATGAAGAGGGTGGTCAATTGACCGAGGCGGTGCGGCGCAGACCCTATTCGGTGGTTTTACTCGATGAAATCGAAAAAGCTCATCCTAAAGTTTTCGATATCCTGCTCCAGGTTTTGGATGAAGGGCGTTTGACGGACAACAAAGGTCGGACGGTAAATTTTACCAACACTCTGATCATCCTCACCTCCAATATCGGGGCACAACTCATCATGGAAAAAACCCGGCAAATGACGGAAGAAAATCGGGAGCAGATTCATCAAGAGATTGTCGGACAGATCGATGAGATGCTCAAGCGGGAACTGCGTCCCGAATTCCTGAACCGCATAGACGATATTATTGTTTTTCATGCATTGACACGGCAGGAACTGCTGCAGATTGTGCAGCTCCAGGTGGAGCACACCGATGCCCTGCTTCGACAGCACGGAATCCATCTGCAAGTAACCCCGGAAGCTAAAGAGTACCTGGTGGAACATGGTTACGATCCGGCTTTTGGTGCGCGACCGTTGAAACGCTTGATCCAAAAAGAGCTTATAAACAAGCTCGCGACGCGGATTCTCGAAGGTCAAATTCATCCGGGTTCGACCGTGGATGTCGTGGTTCGGGAGAATTCCCTTGATTTTATTGAAAAAAAGGAATAAAATTCACGATCAAGATGGAACCTGTTGTTTAAACCGACGTTGAAAGCAGTGTTTAACAGAAGGAGATTCCCGATGGAATGGATCGGCCGGGCGACTATCGTGCTCTTGATTCTGGCTTTGATGCTGGGATGTGGCGCCAAAATGACGGAAGAACAATTGCGCGCCAAAGCTCTGGAATATGAAAACAGTGAACAATGGGACGAAGCGATAGCCGCTTATGAAAAGTTGATCAAGTACAAGGATTCTCCTGTTCGTGACGCAGCCTTGTACAAACTCGGCATGTTGTACGCAAATCATCGCAAGGATTTCGAAAAATCAATCAACGCTTACAGCCGTGTGATGAGCGAATATCCTGAGAGCGAACACGCTGTCAAAGCGAACTTTATGGTCGGATACGAATACGCCAATCATGTACAGGATCTGGAAAAGGCGCGCGAAGCCTATAGCGACTTTTTGGCCCGCTATCCGGATCACGAGCTAGCGGCCTCGGTCAAGTGGGAACTCGACAATCTCGGCAAGGATATCAGCGAAATCGATTTGAATTTTGAAGGATCTTTGCAGACAGACAATTGAACGCGGTTGGGGGCCGGATTCGGCTTCGGCAGCCGGAAACCGTCGCAAGAAAATCTGCTCCATTCGATCGATCCGCTAACCTCGAACGGGAGGATCGGCGTTTGCTTTTAGCCGATTCCCTCCCGTCACTATCCGATTCGTTAACCGTTTTTGGCAAACCCTCTGGTAGGGGATCTCTAGATCGACGCCAACCGAAAAAAGAACCGCTACCGGAGGTCGGGTAAAAATTGTTCGATCGACTGCATTCGAGAGGGCCCTCGATGTCTGGTGGCCATTGAAGCGGTCCAGACAGAGTTTTGACCTCTATTTTACACCACAGAAAAGAGGATTCGCACAAGGAGAAAAAATGAAACACGTGTTGATCCTGGCTGGACTGGTCGGTTTGGTGTTCGCTCAGAGCCAACCGGATAGCACGGCCGTCGAGACCGGCGCTCAGCTGACCGCTTTTTTGGATCGCTCGGAAACGCCGTTGAACAGAACTGTCGAGCTGACTCTCAGGCTCGAATGGTACGGCGAACTCGATCGCTACGAAGTCTATACCTTTGATAATCCCCTGCTCGAAAATCTCAAAATCATCAGCAATTCCTCGGCCAACCGGGTTTCCCGGGTTGAGGGCAAGACCCGTTCGGTTCAGGATTTTACCTATCGATTGCAGCCGACAAACCTCGGCATGGGGTACGTCGAGGGCATGATTGTGCGTTATCGCGATCTGCAAGAGGAACGCGATTTTCGGCTGACAACAAATCGTTTGCAGGTCAAGATTGTCGACCCCATTCCTGAGCCTCGCTCTAAAACCCGTCTGGTGGGACTGATATTGATTTTTCTGCTGATCGCCGTCGGAGTATTGGGCTGGATTTATCGTCGACGGGTGCTGGAACGCAGAGACCAGCAATTGCGCGAAGCCGCCGCTGCAGCGATACCTCTGGAGCAGCGATGTTTGCAAGAATTGAGACAGATCGAGGATGATGCGACGGAAGCGGATCCGATGGCCGTATTGAACCAGCTGGTTCGCTTGCTGCGCCGGTTTTTGCATGAAAAATACAGCTGTCCGGGACTTGAATCGACCTCGACTGAAATCTTGAGAGATCTCGAACAAAAAGGCCTGGATGACCGTTTGTTGCGGATGGTCCAGGAGATTTTGAATCAGTCGGATTTGTTGAAATTTACCGGTCGTCAGGCGGACCGCCATGAACTG
>JAFGJN010000042.1 GCA_016929055.1 Candidatus Zhuqueibacterota bacterium | reverse complement strand
TAGAGGACGCCGTCCTCGTCAAGCGTGAACCGAACCCAGTAGCGGTTGAAAAAGACGGTCAAGCTGATAAACAGAGTCAGCGCATAGAGGCCGCTGCAGACCAGCAGGGGAATGAGCCAGCACATTCGCCAAAATCCGGGAGCCGGACTTGCCAGCTGAATCAGAGACAAGATCAGCGCCAGGATCAATGCGGTGAGGGCGAACACCTTGGCCAGATCCCAAACAAAGAACGGGTTGGTGACCATCGGCACAGCAGCCTGCCAAGAGAGTTTGGCAGAGCGATTTCGGGTCGAGGGCATATCTTTTTCCCCTCACCCTGGGGTCACCCCGGGGTGCCTGAGCACTCGACCGGCGAGAGTGCCGGTGTGCTCGCCCCGGTGCACGGCAATTTCGCCGTTGATAATCACCGTTTCGATGCCGTCCGGATAACGATGCGGATCGCTGAAACCGGCACGGTCGATGATCCGCTCCGGATCGAATACCACCAAATCAGCCGACTTGCCTACCGAAATTTCGCCCCGATCCTGCAATCCAAAGATTTGCGCCGGCAGTAAAGTGATGCGCCGAATCGCTTCGGTCAAGGGCAGAATGCCTTTGTCGCGCACATAATAACCGAGATAACGCGGAAACGTGCCGTAATAGCGCGGATGCGGATTGCCGCGTCCGAGCAGACCGGTGGGGGAGATGGCATTGCCGTCCGAACCGACCACGGTCAGCGGAAATGCCAGCACCGCCTCGGTGTTTTCCTCGCTCATACCGAATCCGCACATCGAGACGTCGCCGCCCTGTCTGATCAGCAGCTCGCGCACGAATTCGTACGGATCCGCCCCTTCAGCCGCGGCGATTTCTTCCACACTCCGTCCCTGCAAGGCCTTGTCCGTTTCCAGCGGCACACGGGTGATCAGAACGCCGTCCCACGAGCCGAGCGCCTGAACCCGGTCGCGCACATAAGGCAGCATGCGCCGCCAATCCGCCGGATTCTGCAGATACCGGCAAAAGTCGGCGTTCCTTCCCTCACGGCTCCAGGGCGGAAAAAGCATTTTCAGGGTCGTCGCATAAGCGCTGTAAGGGTAGCGATCCACATGGACATCGATCCCCTCATCCCGTGCGCGGGCGATTCTGTCGAGCAATCCCGGCAGTTTGTGCCAGTTGCGCTGCTGGCTCGCTTTGAGATGGGAAATTTGCAAACGCACACCCGTTTCGCGCGCAATCTGCAGCGCTTCTTCCACGGCCTCTTCCACCCGCACATCTTCGTTGCGCATGTGGGTGGCATAAACTCCCCGGTGTTGTTGTACAACCCGGCATAACTCGATCAACTCTCCGGTATCGGCAAAGGAGCTCGGTTCATATTCCAGACCGGTGGAGAGACCAAAAACGCCTTGCTGCAGCGCTTCTGCCAGTCGATTTTTTAATGCATGCATCTCGTCTCGAGTCGGCGGCCGGTTGGCCCCACCCATAACCGAGCCGCGCAGATCCCCATGTCCGATCAGAGTCAGATAATTGATTCCAACGCCTCGCTTTCGCAACCGCTCCAGAAATCCGCCCGCATCCGTCCAGTCGATTTCCAACTCGAAACGTTCCTCGAGCTTTTCACGCCTTTCCTGGCTCTGTTGTCCGTTCAGCGGAAAAACCGAACTGCCGCAGTTGCCGCCAATTTCTGTGGTCACGCCCTGGCGCACCTTGCTTTCGCCGCGCGGATCCACCAGCAGTTCCATGTCCGTGTGGGTATGGATGTCGATGAATCCGGGTGCGACGGCCAAACCTTTGAGGTCGAGGCTTTGCCGCGATACCGCTTTCGGCGAAACGCCAACGGCGGCGATCCGCCCTGCAGAAATACCGATATCCGTGCGAACAGGTGCATCGCCGCGACCCGAATAGACAACGCCATTGCGCAAGACCAGATCGAATTCGCGTCGACGACAGGAAACCAATCCGCTTCCCACGCCCATGGTCACGACTCCTGTGGTTTGAATGAAACGGCGCCGGCTCATTCTCCACATCGCTGATCCTCCCAAAATAACTGATACTGCCCAATCGAATAAAGAAACAAACTTGATCGCAGGAATGCAAACACTATTTGAGTACACCAGAGTGCGTCTATCAGCAAAAGGCTTGCTCTGAATTCCAGGAATTCGTATACTGAATAATAATGGGGCTATTTGATGGTGTCACCGAGTGGGACACTCGTGATCCGCCGCCAGAAGCAGTTACAAACACTTTTACATCGCGTCTCGGCCTGTAGACAAAAAGGGGATTGCCATGAACATTCAATTTCTCAATCCGTTTTCCAATGCCTGGGAGCGCATGAAGCGCGGCCTGTTCAAACCGTTTGTTCTGAGCAATTGGTTCGCTATCGGTTTTACAGCATTTCTCGCTCAACTCGCCGACGGTGGAGGTGGTGGGGGCGGCAATGGCCGATCGATTCGAAATATTGGCGATCACAGTTGGGGTGATATCCTTTTCGCTCCCTATCGAGCCTGGGAGTGGCTGAGCGATCATTCGGAATGGGCCATTTTTATCATTTTTATTCTGCTCGCAGTTGTGGCTTTTGCGGTTTTTATCCTCTATATCAGCTCGCGCGGCAAATTCATGTTTCTCGACAATGTCGTGCACATCCGCGCTCTGGTTGCCAAACCCTGGAATACCTTCAGGGCTGAGGCACGCTCGCTCTTTCTCTGGCGCGTGGCCTATACTGCCATCGTTGTTCTGATATTCGGCGCCCTGGTCTGGACGGTATGGCAGGGGCTGCAAAATCGGGTGGGGCAGCTTGAGGACGGGCCGTTTCCTGTTCTTTATCTTGTTGGAAACGGGCTGTTGTTTCTTTTTTTCCTTCTTGCGGTGGCTTATGTCGAATTGTTGCTCAGTCATTTTATCGTCCCCATCATGTACAAACAGCGTATCAACGCAGTCGATGCCTGGAATCGCTTCCTGCCGCTGCACTGGCGCTATTTTGGCCATTTTTTTCTTTATGCCCTCTTTCTATTTTTCCTCTACATCGGTGTCGGCGTCCTTGCCGTGGTGTTTGGTCTTTTTACCTGTTGCTGTGGATTTTTGCTGTTGCTGATACCTTATATCAATTCGGTCGTGACCCTGCCGGTGACCTATACCATGCGGGCCTTTAGTTTCGAGTTTCTCGCCCAATTCGGCAATGATTTTGCTTTGATCGATAGCGATGGTACGCCTCTGGTCGAATCCGAGTGATCGGGTGAATAAAAAAACACCGTTCAGCATTTTTAAGTTCCGCTAAACACCGGATTGTTTTTAGCCATCTTTCCATCTATGGCGGAAGCGATAATTATTCCCAGAGTGATATACGCGCCCAATGAGCCGGTCTTTTCAACCAGGTTGCTATCGATCTCTATCTTTCAGGCCATTCGAATCACTATGTACGAATGGCTCCGAATTCTGCTCAGCATACCTATCCGATTCTCATCGGCGTCGGTGCGAGTGAGGGACAAGCCACGGCCATACGGGTGGATATTTCCGATCGAGGCATCGGTGTTACCGTAGTCAAGGTGGATGGATCCATTATCGATGCCTTTGAATTGGGAGGGGGACGATGGCTGAAAACAGCTCGCTCATTCAACCGGGCGAATTTTCACTCGGTCAAAATTATCCGAATCCGTTCAATCCGACTACTCGAATTGACTATTCTGTTCCGGATTCCGGACCGGTTATGCTGAAACTCTACAACAGCATCGGTCAGGAGATCCGGACTCTGGTTGACGGTGTGCAAACCGCTGGTGCATATCATGTGATTATTGACTCTCAGGGCCTGTCCAGTGGACATTACTTTGATACACTGATCGCCGGAAATTTATCGCAGATAAAAAAGATGGTCGTTCTCCACTAGCCCCAAATCGATTATCCGACTGCGCCAAAAGGTATCGACAGGGAGATCCGGCCGAGTCTGCCGCCGGCCAGCAAAAAGCTGGGGTGCCGTTATTATCGGAATCGGAATGAGGAGCAATGAAACCCGTTTGGCGACTTTTTTGTGCCTTTATTTTATTGGCCGGTATATTTGCGGGATTGAATCGCCCAATCTCTTCGCTGCCGCCCCTGGGCACCTTTTTCAATCCATTTCAAGGGTTTTGGCAAAACGGCCGCCAAATCGATTATTTGCCCCTCCAGGTCTCTCTGCTCGATTTGCAGCGGCCGGTTATCGTGCAATGGGACAAAAATCGGGTTCCCCATCTCTTTGCGGAATCGGATGCTGATCTCTATTGCGCACAAGGCTATCTGGTTGCACGCGATCGATTGTGGCAAATGGATATGCAGACGCGGGCGGCCGCCGGTTGTCTATCCCAGATATTTGGAAAGCGCGCTCTGGAAGATGACCGCCTGATGCGCCGAATCGGTTTGAGTTGGGCGGCCGAAAAAAATCTGAACACCATCATGAGCGATTCGCTCTGCCGACTTGCCCTCGACTCTTTTAGCCGGGGCGTAAATGCCTATATCGACCAACTTGATTTCCGGGATTTTCCCCTGGAATACAAACTCCTGAACGATCGTCCGCAACCCTGGTCGCCGCTGCGTACCGCTCTCTTGCTCAAGCAGATGGCCTGGTATTTGACTGGCTATGGCAACCATGTGCGGGAAAAACGCATGGCTAATGTTTATGCCACCCTCGATTCTGCCGACATTGAACGTTTTTATCCCGATCGCCCGCCATTGGGCGAACCGATCGTTCCTGCCGGCACGCCCTGGCGCTTTTCACCGGTTCCACCCAGGACCGACTGCGAAACCGCCGACCAACCCGCCGATTCTCAATTTCCGATCAGACCTGCTGTGCCTGTGTCGAATGAATATGCGTTGGGGAGCAACAACTGGGCGGTCTCCGGCAGCCGAACCCGCAGCGGCGCACCGATTCTCTGCAATGATCCTCATCTGGGGCTCGGTTTGCCCTCTGTCTGGTACGAAATGCAGCTCTCTTCACCGCACCAAAACGTCTATGGGGTAACTTTTCCAGGAGCGCCGGGTATCGTCATCGGTTTTACCTCCAGCCTGGCATGGGGTGTGACCAACGCCGAAACCGATGTGGCGGACTGGTTCCGCATCTATTTTACGTCGAATCGAAGCACCTATCGTTATGCCGACGGTTTTCGGCCGGTAACGGCTCGCATCGAAACGCTTCAGGTGCGCGGTTCCCCTGCGTTGATCGATACTGTGTTGCACACCCACCATGGCCCCGTGGTTTTTTCCCGCGATAAAGAACCAACCGATTCACGCATGCCGGTCGATGCGGCTCTGTGCTGGAGCGGACATCGGGCCTCCAACGAGTTGGCCACTTTTTTGTGGCTCAATCGTGCCGCAACCGTCAGCGAAGCGGACAGCGCCCTGCGCGGTTATGTTTCGCCTGGTCAGAATTTCATCCTCGCGGATGCGGATGGCAACATTGCTATTCGCCACACCGGGGGATTTCCCATTCGCAGAAAAGGGCAGGGGAGACTCTTGCTCGACGGCAGCGATCCTTCGGATGAATGGTCGGGATGGATTCCTTTCGATCATCTGCCGGCTGCGCACAATCCGCGCCAGGGCTTTCTCAGTTCGGCCAATCAGATTCCGGCGGATTCCACCTATCCCTATTATCTGTCCGGCAATTATTTCGCCTTTGAACGCGGCAATCGCATCAACGAGATTTTGCACCGGCGCAGCGACTGGAATGGACTGGATATGGCTCAAGTGCAGCGTGATGTGCTCAATCCGGATGTGCCCCGAGTCCTGCCGCGTCTGCTGCGGATATTGTTGCAGAAGGGAGTGATATCAGCCTGGATCGATACGCTGGAAACCTGGAACGGTGAATACCGAAAGAATTTGATCGCTCCCAGTCTTTACGAGGCCTGGTGGCAGGAACTCGAGTCGTCATTGTGGGAAAACCATCTGCACCTGAGTCGCACCGGATTGCCCCGGCCGCGCTGGGATGTCACGCTTAAGATGTTGCTGCAGCCCACGGATGACCCGTTTTTCGACGATTCGAGTACTTTTGAGGTGGAAACCCTGGTGCACTGGACGACACGTTCCTTTGAGCGCGCGCTGGAGGTGATGCAGCAGCAACACGGCGAGCCAGGTGCGAGCTGGAGATGGGGAGAGGTCCGAAAGACCGATATTCCTCACCTGCTGCGGTTTCCTTCGTTTGGCCGGCATGGATTGTCTGTCGATGGTGAAGGACGGACGGTCAGCGCAGTCACCCACCGTACCGGACCGACCTGGTGCATGATCGTCGAGTTGACCCGCCCGGTGCGAGCCTGGGGAACCTATCCCGGCGGCCAATCCGGACACCCGGGTTCGCTATTCTACGACGATCGCATCGATGGCTGGATAAATGGGCAAGTGGAGGAACTGCTCTACCTCGAGAACGCCGGGGATCACCATCCATGGCTGATCGCTGGGACGCGTATGGAGGCCAAACCGTGATCTTTTTCCTGCTGACTCTGCTGGGTTTGATCTTTCTCTCCCTGATCGTCCCGGCCTGGATCTGGCTGCTCGCTGTTCCTTTTTTGTCCGCCTGTCTGGCACGGATGGGCTGGAAAAAAGGCGCTTTTATCGGCGCGGCAGCTGCCGGTCTCTTCTGGTTCGGTGCGGCGGCGATCGCCTATATTGCCGGCGCTCGCATTGTGGCCGACCGTGTTGCGGGCGTGTTCGGTATCGGCCCTGGATTGGTGTTGGTGCCGCTTACCGGTTTTTTGGCCGCTCTGATCGGCGGCATCTCGGGCGCAGCCGGCGGCCTGGTCCAACCACCAAAACAATGATTCGAACAAGTGGTGTCCGGTCGTTCGACCGGACGCTAATGGAATCGAACAGTGATCTCTGTCAATCAAGTAAAAATTCTCTCTTTTCCTACCCGTACTCGACAAGCCGGGTCGTTGGTTCGCACCACTCTTTTGTCCCGACTCGTCTCGGCCTAAAATTTGTGACTTTCCTTATCGCACAAGAACCATTTTTCGCACGATCCGCTGATTGTCAGCAGACAGCTGGCAGAGGTAAATTCCGCTCGGCGCCGCTCGACCGGTGACGGTGCGGCCATCCCAACTGACCGTGTGTTCACCCGCTCCCTGCATGTCATCCACCAAAACCGCGATTTCCTGACCCAAAAGATCAAAAATTCGCACCTGTACCGGTGATGGTTGCGGCAACACATAGCGTATCGTCGTCGATGCGTTGAAGGGATTGGGATAATTCTGCGACAGGCCGAAACGATCCGGCGTCGATTCCTTTTGAACCATCGGTGCGACGTCGGTCGGATAGGCATGAAAAATTTCGACGTCATCGATCAAAACGCCCAACCCGATTCCATGGTCGGCATCGTCGGAGATAAAGCGAAAACGCATCCACAATTTGTCCCCCCACTCGTCGAGCCGTCGGGTCAGATCGATTTCCCGCTGCGACCAGAATCTCGGACCATTGCCCGAAACCGAATCCACAGCGCTCCATGTGAGACTGTCGGGACTGATTTCGAGATAACCGACATCCCGATCGGCCTGTGTTCCCCACCGCGCCCAATAACTCAGTGTGAGCGCCTGTGCGCCTGCGATGTGAAAGGGGCGAGTGTAGGTTAGCACCGCATCGCTATTGGGTGCATAGGGCATCTCGCCGTTTTGCACATGCGCCATATAGGTGCCGCTGTGGCGATTGAGCTTGTCGGTGATGCCCCAGCCGCCTTGGCACTCCAACAATTCGTGATCTTTTTCGAAATTGGTGACCAGATTGGAGGTAACAAAAGCCAGGGTGTCAGCGTTATTGTAGCTGTTGTAATCGATTGCCTCGCGGCCGATCAGGTGTAGCCGGCACGAGTAGGGTTTGGAAGAGCGAATGATGAACGGTTTGAATAATCCCGTCGCACTATTGTCCGGATCGATTCGTTCCAGAACCAGCGTGTCCTCGAGAACAAAGGTCTGGTCGACTGCGGAGACGGCAACTGCGACCTCGACGTTTTCCTCCGGTTCGAGACCCCAATTGTCGATTCGCACGCCCAGTCGAGTTTCGCTAAAGAGATGATGCGCGCCATCCTCAAAGACGATATCCCCGATAGCCAGGTCGTGTTGTGGCTTTATCAAGGTGAGATCGATCGGCACCGATTCGATGGTCTGGGTGGCATGGTTGGAGGAAAAATTGATCACCGCCTGATAGGATCGGGCGACGAGATTGCGCGTATTGATTTTCACACTCATGCGTATGGAATCCGCCGGGACTATCATACCGGCGCCATTTTTCAGAGTGATCCAGAGTGCGGGTTCGGTGCCGTGGTTTCTTCCGGTGGAGCGCAGAACAGCGGCGGAATCCTGATCCGAGAACAAAAGCTCGGAATCGTCCCAAATGCGAATGTCGTCCACACAGACGCCGAAAAGTTGAGGATCGTCAATGCTGCTATGACCCATATCCGAAGCAAAAGCGACGTGAAATCGGGCTTGTTCGACGGCATAGTCGCTCAGATCAAAGGAGACCAAACGCCAGCCGTCACTGGTTCCGGCCCATCCCGGTATGCCGGCTCCCATGTTCCATCCCTGCTCCGAATGGCCGAAACTGTAGAGGCTGGTGCAGGTATAGGGATATTCGGTGGAATATAGAATCGAATAGGTCTGGCCGCCGTCGGTCGATCCCCAGACATTGCAGCCGTCCCAGCCGTCATAGGGAGTGGTGGCATTGGCGGGATCTTCTACGGCATAATTGATCCAAAACACCAGCTGTGGAGCGATAGCAGCCGAAAGATCGAGTGTTGGAGTCTCGAGAAATTGCAACCAGCCGTCGCCGTATCCCGGCATCCGTTCATCGCCATTCCACCAGCACGAGTCGCTTCGAGCCAGAAAATTGCTTCGATGGAAAAACGCCATCTCTTTGATTTCTTGCGGAAAGGCGGCGTATTGCAGCGAGTTTTGAGTGGGATTGTGAATCGTCACCTCAGCCTCGAGCTGATCGCCGATGACGCCCTCGAGTTGCAGCGCTGCAGGCGAAACGATAGCGGCTGCTCCTTCGGTCAGGTTGTCATAGATCATCATCACGCCGTTGTTCATTCCGCATTCACCCCAGCGGATCTGAAAAAAACCGTCCATGCCCCAGGAGCTGTTCCAACTGTTCTTGCAGATCCAGCTTTGCGTGGCGTCGTCCCAACCGACGATGACGATGGCGTGTCCGCCCGCTTCTTCTCCCCAGACGTGTTCATATACTCCGCTTCGGTAGGAAAAGAAATCGTCATAAACCTGAAAGGCGGCCATGACCGGGTGGAGAGCAACCGCGTTTTTGATGTTTTCGACGCTGCCGTCGTAAAGGGTTACCCAGCCCCAGCCGGGAATACGGGTGACGCGCTGCTCATAATCCGCACAGGCTTCGTCGCACAGCGTCTGATCCGAAGCGGTATAGGGAAGGCAGGTTTCGGGAGGCAGGCCGGTTTCTATGAGAAAATCGTAGGCAAGATCGGTTCGCCAACCCTCAGAGCAGCTCATGCCGGTACAGGAGAGCATAAACTGTTCAGAGAGATCGGGAATGGAATCGAGATCGGCATGATGAATGCGCCACCAGGCTTCCAGGCTGCCGGCGGCGGCAAACGCCACGCAGCTACCGCAGTCGGCCTGGTCTTTGACGGGTGTAACCCAGTTGCCGTTGTGGTCGCGCCAATCGAATCGGGACGGAAGATCCTGGCGCGGCTGCAAGCGGATCATCTGTTGCTGTACGTCGGAGGGAAGCGCGAGATCGGCGCCGCACAGCCGGCGTTGTTCCTCGGGAGACAAACGGGTGACCCAGTTTTCTGCAGCAGTCCAGTCCGCATTCTTTTCCTCGATCGCTTGCTGAATTTGCTCCAGGTCGCCTGGCGCGATCCCCGAGGCGGAAAAGGAACTCAAAAAGACAAGGAACAGAGTTGGTTTGCCGAATCTCATCGTTCTTTCCTTTTATTCAGTTTGGGAAATTGCTCCGAATTGCAGAGGAAAGGTAGTGAAATTCAGCAAATCCGCAAAGCAAAAAAGATGTCAGGCGATTGCGGTTCGTTCGCGCACCCGTTCATCTTTTTCGGCAATTCGACATTCGCTGTCGAATTGCCGGCGCACTGAAATCGCTTCGGGTTCATCGAACAGGTTGTGCAGCTGGTGCGGATCTTTTTCCAGGTCGTACAATTCGCCGTAATCGCGCTGGCGGTAGCGCACGTATTTGTATTGGCCGGTGATCCAGGTGTGTTGTTTAAAGGATCCCTGCGACGGCCGGAATTCGATCAACGCTCGCTGCCGCACAGATCGAGTAGAATCGATCCAGGTGCTTTGTTGGCTCATTCCCTGGCTGCGTTCGTCCGCCTGCATACCCGCGATGTCGCAGATCGTCGCTTCGATATCCACCAGACTCTGCAGCGCCGGACTTTTTTGTCCTGCGGTTGCACAGTGAGGATGGGCGACGATGAAGGGGATCCGCTGCATCGATTCATAGGTTGGCAGGCCTTTGCCCCACAGGCCGTAATCGCCGAGATAGTCGCCGTGGTCGCTGGTAAAGACGATCACGGTATCCTGCAACAGGCCGCGCTGTTCGAGGGCATCGAGGATGCGGCCGATATG
>JAFGJN010000311.1 GCA_016929055.1 Candidatus Zhuqueibacterota bacterium | reverse complement strand
TTGATCGTCCTGATCTTTCTGGTTTTCTGGAATGGATTGAGTTTTGTGCAATTCCGCCTGGGCTGGGTTTCCCGACGCGATGCTCTAACCTGGCAAGAAATGACTATCGACCGCTTGTACTTGCCCTACAAGATCCTTCGAGACCGAACCATTCAACCCCGCTGATCACCTGCTTGTCCCGATTTTTGCTTCTCAATTTCCCTCTGTTACCTGCATGGGACGCGTGCCCCCGGACCATGGCGTGCATGCCACAAAATCTGCCCTTTTGCTCAAAAAGTTATTCAGTGAATAAAATATTTAATAAAAAAAATTTTCTACAGTAAGAATATAATAAAAACAGAAAGATAGGAGCGTTTAAAGTTCTGTTAAAGTGCGGCTTTTGTGCTACGGATGGGTGGATTTTGAGAATTGGCATATTATATGCTTTAGACAGCACGAATCCCTCTAGAAAAAAACGGCATCGGGAGAGATACAACAGATGTGGGGAGAGAATAAGATAGAATAAATTGGACTGTGGGGTGGAAACCGATGAGGAGGAAGAGGTTGATGGTTTTAAAAGGAGAAGACATGATGCTGTCCTTCGGAAAACATCTGGTGGTGCCGATCATTTTGACTTGCGTATCGATAGCATTTGCAGGTTCGCTCAAGGTCAAGTGGAACGCCAACAGCGAAGACGATTTGGCTGGATACCGAGTTCATTACGGAACTGTGCCTGGCCAGTATACCGAAACAATCGATGTGGGTAATGTTACTTTTCACATTATCGACCAGTTGCAGGATGGTGAGACCTACCATTTTGCCGTAACTGCGTACGATTTTTCCGGCAATGAAAGTGCGTTTTCGGAAATGGTCTCCGCCACGGTAGAAGAAGCTCAGCTTTTGGCCCGTTATCTTGACGATTCGTTTGAACTGGATTGGTCGTTGGTCCCGGATGCTGAAACTTATGAGATTTACAAGACGACGGATTTTCATCAGGAACCCGAAGAGTTGCTGGCCGTCGTGGAAGCGCCACCGTATACCGATGTTGGGTTTGATCGAATTGCTGGTGCCGGTGCGAAATATCGCGTACATGCCATGCAGGGCAACACCGAACTCTATCGGTTTAATACGGTCGCGGCTTTTACGATCGGCATTCAAGCGGGGCGTAATTTGCTTTCTCTGCCTTTGATACCAGCTGACAGCCGGATCAGCGCTGTGATGGGTGATCAGGCCGCCGGCGGTACCAATATCGGCGAATCAGACCGTGTCTATTTCTGGAACGGCACACGGTATGAAATCGCCTGGCTTTTGGAGGGATCCGGAACTGATATGGACGGCACATGGCGCACAGAATCGGGTTCTGACGAGTCCTCGATCCAGCTCGATTTGAATTCCTCGTTTTGGTTGATGACCAGACCGGGTGGTTCGCAAACGTTGACCGTCACCGGCTCGGTTTTCGGTCAAATGGAAAACACGGTTTTGCTGGCGAATGGACCGAATTTCATCGGTATGCCATTTCCAAAGGTGTTGCCGCTTGTGCAAACCGAACTCTGGGAAGACGGAGTGGTCATCGGCAATGGTTCGGTGGCGGTATCGGATCGGGTTTTATCCTGGAGGCCGGATAGACGTTCCTACCAGTTGGCCTGGATCATCGATCAGACCGGCACCGAATGGGACGGAAAATGGCTTGAGGAAAGCGGTGCAGCTGAAACCACGTTGCAGTTGACCCCAGGTTATGGTTATGTCCTTTGGAGAATCAATCCGAATGAAAATGGGGTATGGACAATGCCTAATCCTTTCTGGCAAAATTAGTACAATTCAAATAAGGCATGGAGGGTTGAAATGAGTGAAAAAATATTTTGGCGAATGTCCCTTGTGGTCATTCTTGGACTGGTCGGGGGTAGTTTTGCGCAAGTTCTGCCGACGTTTTTTGGCAAATCCACCACTGGCGTTTACGGCATCGATGGCCAATCCAGGCTGCGCGGTTCCAGCGCAGGAGGCGATCTGGTGCAATTGATCTGGGTCGGAGAAAACGGAAGGATCGACTCTCCGGACGAATTCGGCAATGCCACTGCCGATGACGTGATTGTTGATTCGGTTCATGTCGGCTATGGCTATCCGGCGAATGCCAATGAAGGTAAATTCGGAAAAACTTTCAGTCACGAACTGCTGGCCCCCGGCGCCATCGTCTATATGCGCGCCTGGAATGCTGCACATATCAGCGGTTTTGAAACCAGCTATGGCGATTCAGATGTGCATGAGATTTTGGCCGACTTTGAAGAACACGATTTCGGTTCATGGTCAGTTCTGCCGCGCGATCCCTATCCGATCGAGCTCGCCGCTTTTTCCGGCCAAAGCATTGGCAACGGCGTGGAGTTGCGCTGGGTCACCGAGTCGGAAACCGAGAACCTGGGTTTTCATGTTTATCGCAGCGGCAACACCAAGAGCGTTCGCGAACAAATCAGCGATCAGATGATCCAGGGAGCTGTAAATTCCCAGACGCGAAACGAATACATCTACACCGATCGGTCGGTGGAGGGGAACAACCTCTATTTTTACTGGTTGGCCGATATTTCCACCACCGGTCACATCACGCTGCATGGGCCTGCCAAGGTGGAAACCTCGGATATGCCCCAAGAGTACGTGCTGAAAAATAACTACCCCAATCCGTTCAATCCCACGACGCGGATCGATTATTCCATCAAGGATCAGGGCTATGTCAGACTGACCATTTACAACATCACTGGCCAGATTGTCCGTCGTTTGGTGGATAGAATGCAGTTTGTTGGCAGCTATACAGTCGAATGGGATGGACTGGACAGTCAGGGAATTTCGGTTCCGAGCGGCACCTATCTCTATACGTTGGAAGTAAATGATTTCAAACAAACGCGAAAAATGACGTTCATGAAATAATGTTGCAAACAGAAAAAGCACAAAGAATGAGGTCGATGATGAAACGTGCAAATTTCATGCTCCTGCTGCTGATGACCGGATTGGTATTGAGCTCTTGTTCGGTCAAGCCGCGAAGCAGGCGCGCCTCGCCGGAGGCTGACCGTGTGGTGATTAAATTCGACGAACCGGTGCCGGAAAATGAAACACTGGCTGCAGTCGAAATCCCGGAACGCACCTTAACTGCCGGAGCGGCCTCTCCGCCAGCAGAGCCGATTGTCCAGGAGATCATCGCTGAAGAGACGGTCAAACAGGATGTTCGAGAAAAAGAAAAAGTCGTTGAGCCGATTGGCCTTGAAGAGAGTGTGGAGAGGCAGGAAATCGATTTGGAACAAAAAGTTGCCGCATCTCGCTGGGAACAGCCGCGTGAATATCGTCTCGGTTATGGCGATGTTCTGGAAGTCAAGTTTTTCAACAATCCGGAATACAACGAAACGGTCACGGTGCGACCGGACGGGCGGATTTCGCTACAGCAGATCGGTGACTTGGAAGTAATCGGCATCACTCCGAGCGAGCTGCAACGTCTGGTTATGCAGGTCTATGGAGAAATACTCAAACAGCCGGATGTCACGATTTTTGTACGCGAATTCGGAGGCCAGTTTTTTTATGTCATGGGCGAAGTGGAACGGCCCGGACAATTCGAGCTATCCAAGGGCATGACCCTTTTGCGGGCGATCGCTACCGCCGGCGGCGCAAAAAACAGCGGCAAAATGAATAGTGTCATACTGGTGCGTGCCGATCAACAGCACAATATCGAGGCCCGACGTTTGGATTTAAGCATCTCAGATGTGGCCAAACAACTCGATACGGATTTGACTCTGCAGCCCTATGATATGGTCTTTATCCCCAAAACCTTTATTGCCAATCTCGATATTTTCGTGAGGCGGGTATACGAATATGTGTTGCCGCCTACCGATCTCTTTTATCGCTACAAGTACTGGTACAGAGGTGACTTTTAACCCAAGAGTCGACTCAACAAAGAGGACGTATCATGATCCAATACACTCAAGTAGACAGCCCGATGTCCCCTCAGAGCCTTCTGAGCGTGGTCCGGAAAAGAGTAAAACTGATTTTGACATTGTTCTTGCTGTTGTTTCTTGCGGTAGTTGCCGGCACCTTTTTGATGTCGCCGATTTATCGAGCACAAGCCAAAGTGATGGTCTCTTATTTGCTCGATAACAACACCGCTCACCTGCTCGACCTTTACATGGTCCAGGACAACAGCTATTACGACCGTCTGAATTCCGAACTGGTCATCTTTAAGATGCGAAGTATTTTGGAACCGGTGGTGACCGAACTCGGTCTGGCGGATGCGGAGGGCAGACAATCGCCGGCTTTTCGCGAAAAGGCGATCGAAAAGCTTGCCGCTCACGTGCAGGTGGAAAGGGAACGCGATACTAATGTGCTAGTGGTCAGTTGTGATAACAACGATCCCGAGCTGGCAGCCGAGATTATCGATCGGGTGGTGAGCAATTACATCGAACAGAGGCCGACACTTTTTCGAGATGAACGGATTTATCGTTTCCTCGATGAACAGATTGAAAACATCTGGGCCCAGATCGATGCCATCAAGATGCAAGGCATGGAATACCAGCAACGCGAAAAGGTAATATCTCCGGATCGTCAATCCGAGATTCTTTTCACTTCCATAGCCGGTTTCGATCAGGAACTGACCAAAGTTCGCAGTGAACGCATCTCGCGGGAAGCCAATCTGCAAATCATCAAGGAACAGTTGCAGAGCGGTGAGGAAGTGGCCATCCCCACGATCCAATCGAGTGAGAGCTGGAGCCGTTACGATTATGTGAACCGATTGAAAACACGACTGCTCGAACTCGAACTGGAAAAAAATCGTTTGCTCCAGAAATATACCGAAAAGCATCCCGAGGTGCTGCAGGTGATATCCGAGATCGCCGAAACCAAAAAGAAACGCGATTCCGAAGTGCAGGAGATCATGGCTGCTGAAGAAGCGAGCATCAAAGCGATGCGAGCTGCAGAGGGATCTTTGGCTTCCCGAATGAATCAGGTGGTCGACAGCATCGCTAAACTTTCCCGCCAGCAATACGAATTGGGCAAAATCACCATCGGCATCGAAGACCTGGAAAAAGTACATTCCATGTTGCTGCGCCAACGCGAAGAAGCGCGCATATCTCAAGGCAAACAGGAACATCTGGTTCAGGTGCGGATGCTCGAACCAGCGATGATTCCCTCAAAGCCGGTTCGTCCGATCGTTCCGCTTTATATCGGTCTCGGCTTTTTGTTGGCCCTGGTCGTTTCTTTGGGCACTGCATTTTTCGTAGAGTATTTCGATCATTCGGTCAACAGTGTGGAGGATGCCCATTATTGTCTGGGATTGCCGATTTTAGCCGCTATCCCGGAATTCCCGGACTGGCAGCAATCTGTTGGAACTGCCTCAACATCAAAACGGACGGATACGAACAGATAGCTATTCGCGTGTTCCGGCAGAATGAACCCGCAAAGTAGCATAGGGAGAGGCAAATGAAGAATAGACTCAAAATACGGCGTTGGGAAGCCGGTCTGAAGCAATATGAACTGGCTTTCCTGCTCGGATGCAGTGCAACCTATCTTTCGATGGTAGAAAACGACCGGGTGGAAGCGAACCACGAATTCAAACGCAAAACGGCGCAGGTACTGGGTGTGCCGGTGGATGAGTTGTTTGGGGAAGAATGCGCGGCGTAATCGTGAATCGCCGATCAACCTACCCTGGCTCGAGCAAACCAACTGATTTGAGGATGATATGTATCTGAAATTTTATTCGCTCAAAGAGGAACCGTTCAACACCACACCCGATCCCCGATATCTCTATCTGAGCACGATGCACCAGGAGGCTTTGGACCGTCTGGTATATGCGGTGCAGCAGCGGAAGGGAATTACCGCTATCCTGGGTGAGCCCGGGCTGGGCAAGAGTACCTTGATCCGTTCCCTGTTGAACGGTTTTACCGATCGTGTTCATTATGCCTGGGTCTTTAACACGACTCTGACTCCAAAGGAACTGGTTAAATACATTTGTCGGGATTTCGGCTTCCGACCCAGCGGCACTGACATGAGCGATTTGTTGATGGAACTCTATGAATTCCTGATCAAGGATTTTGAACAGGGCAAGTATTCTCTTCTCATTATCGATGAAGCTCAGAATCTGCAACCTCAAGTTCTCGAGGAAATCCGACAAATGTCCAATCTCGAGACGGCATCGCGCAAACTTTTACAGGTCGTGCTTTCCGGGCAGCCGCATCTCGATGTCCATCTCGATCATCCGCAGTTGCATCAACTCAAGCAACGTATCGCTTTCAAAGCGCGCTTGACCCGGATGGATCTTAATGACAGCAATAACTATATCCGTCATCGCCTGGATGTTGCTGGCGCCAAACGCGACGATATTTTTACGCCTGCTGCGCTGGAGGCTATTCACGAGATTGCCGACGGCGTGCCGCGACTGATCAATCAAACCTGTGACAGCGTTTTAATGACCGGTGCCAGGCTGAAACAGCGACAGATCGAATCTCCGCTGATTCGCGAAATGGCGGAATCACAGAGTTTTACCCATGCTACACGTGCGATTGAACGGAAGCGAAGCCAGTTGGTGGTGGAAGAAGTTGATGAAAAGACCTTGCCAAAGGAAAAGGACCCACAGCTGGTAAGCGAAGCGGTGCAAGAGGATGTGGAAGGATTCGATGTCCTGGATCTGGGACAATTGGCGATCAACTAGACTAGCCGTGAGGTGAAAAATGAGTGTCATACATGATGCATTGAGCCAACTGGATGATCGCGAGCGATCTTCTGTTGGCGCGGTTCTGGGCAACAATCCCAAACCGGGCGTTTTGGGCTTGGAGGTTCCCGAGGAGGTCCTGAACGATTTTTATGATCTCAAAGAATATGTGCGCATCGCCAATCTCCGCGGGCAGATGCGCGTGATTTCCGTGGCCAGTTCGTTGCCCAACGAAGGATCCACGACGATCGCGGCCTATCTGGGTTTTTTGCTGGCCGGAGGAAAACGCAAAAAAGCTGTATCGATGCCATTTCGATCGGGGCTGGAAAAATCCGGGGTTTTCAGCAGTGAATTCACCCAGGAGATTAAAAAAAGCCCGTCGACCGAACAGGAAAAGAGCCAGGCGTCCCAATCTCCGGGTGTCCTGCTCGTCGATACCAACATGCGTGAACCCGCTGTGCATCGGCTTTTTGGTCTTTCTGCAGAGGACGGATTGGCCGATATTTTGGAAGGCGACCTGCACTGGCGCAAGGTGGTCAAATCGGTTCTCGGCTGCAACCTGTCTATTATCACGGCTGGTCAGAATCGCGAGAACCCGGTAGAGTTGATCGCCAGCGATCGTTTTCGACTGTTGATTAAAGAGTGGCGCAAGGAATTCGCTTTTGTGGTTTTCGATTCTGCTCCGATCCTTACATCAGTGGAGGCTTTGAGCCTGAGCGCGATTGTCGATGGAGTAATACTCGTCGTTCGATCCGGATTGACACGCTGGGACAATGCGCAAAATGCCAAGCGCAAACTGGTCGCCGCGCACGCCAATCTACTCGGTGTCGCTTTGAATCGCCAGCGCACCTGATTCGACTGTTTAAGAAACCGCCAATCGCGAGGAAATTCACATGTTATCGGCAAGTAATCGAAAATCTTGGGTTTGGCTCCTGCTGTTCGCTCTTGGGTTGACCGCATCGTTTCTGGCGATCTGGTCTCTCAAGTTCAAATGGGCCTTTATCGGGTCGTTGGGGCTGTTGTTACCGTTTCTGTTTACCTTTGTTCGGGAGAAACGTTTGACTCTTACGGCGTTGATGATCTTTGTTCTGCCCTTGCGAATCGATTACAACTTTTTGTGGGGCAAAACCTACAGCGTCAGCGGATCGTCGGCCATCACTTTTGGCGCTTTTGATATTCTGTTGCTGATTCTTTTGCTCGATTGGCTGATCGACGCCACTCGTTTCAAAAGCCCCGGCGCCATTCGTTTTTTTCCCATGATCAGTGTGCCCACATTGTTGCTTATTGCGGTTGGCGCGGCATCCATGATCTATGCACCGGATCGTTGGCTGACCTTGTATGATTTGATCGATTTTATCAAAGCCTATCTTTTCTTTCTTTTTTTGGCCAATACCATTCGTTGTAAACGCGATCTGTATTGGGTGCTGGCAGCCATCTTTGCCGGTGTGATCACCGAGTCCATCATCTTTTTATTGCAGTACTATTATGATATCAGCCTGGCTTTTCTCGCAATCGGCGACGTCCAGACTGCGCCCGACCTTGTCTTTGTCGGTAACAAACTCGAGATTTTTCGGCCTGATGGTACGATCGGACACGTAAACAGCTATGCACGCTACCTGCTCATGTTTTTGCCGATCGCGCTTTCTATCGTGCTGACTTTGCGCGATGGCGCGATCAAGTGGATCGCTGCACTTGCCCTGACGCTCGGCTTTACCACTCTGATTATTTCTGTAACCCGCAGCGCCTGGATTTCGTTTTTATTTGCGCTGAGTGCTGTTTTTTTATTACTTTTCAGCAAACGACTCCTGTCTTTGCGCGCAATTCGCAACACCTTTATCGCTAGCAGTCTGGCCCTGCTTGTGGCATTCCTCTACCAGGATCACCTGGTCGACCGCATCGTCTCCGATGACAACGGCGCTTTTTTTAGTCGCGTTGTGACCTCCAAAGTCGCCTGGCGCATGATCGAGCAGCATCCTCTGTTTGGAGTCGGACTTAACAATTATGGCAAAAATTTGGATGATTACTGGCTGTTCAGTGATCCCTATACGCGGATCGCAGCTGTACACAACAACTATCTACTTTTCTGGGCCGAATTGGGTGTGGTGGGGTTCGGTTGTCTGCTCATTTTTTTGATCGCGTTTTTTCTGCAAATCCGCCGCGCCACCAGCAGCCGTTACGCATTTGTTCGAGTGGTTGCGATCGGATTGATGGGAGCCTATGTCGCTTTTGTGATTTCCTCTCTGGCCGACTATTATAAAGGCAATACCATCCTGATTTCGGGGATCTGGGGTTTGGCTGGTTTGACCGAGGCTCTCAATGCCATGAGCGAACGCTACAGCGACTCTTTTCTCGATTTAGTGCAACAGGAGCGATGGCGAGCTGCAAGAAAATCGTCGCAAAACATTCCGGTTTCGGATTCAGCGACCCTTTAGGGCAAGGACAGGTGCGATGTCGATTTTAGCTTCACACTCTTTTTCTATCGCTGGCTCTCTGCTGCGCAATACGGGGGCGCGTTCGGTCGCCGAGTTGACCTCACGCGCAGGTTCTGCTGTTTTTTGGGTTTTGGTGGTGCGCTATCTCGGCCAATCTGCACTTGGTTCGCTGGCTTTCGGTCTGTCGCTCTTTGCCATGACCCTGACTCTGGCGAAATTGGGCCTGGGAACCGTGCTGATCCGTTCGATTGCCGATCGTCCACAAGTGGGATCCCGCCTCTTTGGCAATGGACTTTTACTCGGTTTTGTGGCTTCCATCTTCGCCGGTGGCCTCATGTTGATCGGCGCTCAAATGCTGGCTGTGCAAGCTGAAACTCGGATCGTGGTGTCTATCCTTGCCGCTGCAATGCCTTTTGCCGCCATTTTTTATTGGAGCCAGTCGTTGATCTGGTCGGCGGAAAAACAGGGCTATATCGCTATTGCGCGATTTGCAGAAAACACGGCAAAAATCATTTTCGGCCTGGCCGTTCTGCTCAGCGGGAAAGGTCTGATAGAATTAGCCTGGGTGATCCTGATTAGCAAAATTATTTCCTGTTTTGTGGGTTTGTTTTTCGCCTGGAGGATTGCACCTCCGGATTTTCACCCGGATAAAACCATTCTACGCAGTTTTGTCGGCCGGATTCCTGTTTTTGCGTTTATCAGTTTGTTTTATGATGCCTTTGTGTCCATGGCCATTGTCCTGATCACCCACCTGCACGGCGAAGCGGAAGCAGGATTGTTTGGTGCAGCCTACAAGTTGCTGGATATCCTGATTTTTATGACCCATGCCTATTCTCAAGCCTTGTTCCCGATTCTGGCGCGAACCAAGGATAATCGACAATTGTTGACCACCTTGCTGAAAAAATCGATAAAGTATCTGTGGATTTTCACATTGGCCGCTGCCGCCGGTGCAGCCGTACTTGCCGAACCCCTGATCCACTTGATTTACGGGAGCGATTTGTCGGCTGCAGTGCCGGTTTTTCGTGTCCTGATCCTGTCGCTGATCCCCCTGGCCATGATTCCGGTTTTTGCCTATACGCTGGTAAGCCAAAAGCTGGAGCGATTCGATCTCCTGGCCAATGCAATCGGTTGTGGGTTGTTGATGCTCATTGGCCTGCTCTTCATTCCTCGCTACGGCGCTGTCGCCGCTGCCTCTGCTCAAGTGATTGCGGCTTTTGGTTTTCTGGTGGTCGAGTATTTTGCTGTGAAACGTTTGCTCCCTCTTTTCATTTTTGGCGAGGTTGGGTTGCCGGCCGTCGGCGTGGTTATTATGTCGTCAATAATCTATGCATTTCGCGACCTGACACTCTTGATAACCATTCCCATTGGTGTTTTGAGTTATCTGGTTTTTTTATGGACCACACGTGTATTAGCCGATCTGAATCGGTTTGTCCAGGATTTGCGGCGAATGAGGGTGGCGAGGGAGGCTAAATGAACGCGACAAACCAGAACCAGAGTCCAGCACTATCGGTCATCCTGCCCAGCCGGGATCGCCTCGAGGTGCTGCAGCAGGTTTTATCTGCTCTGGAATCCCAGTATCGCCATGATCCGGTGTTCGAAGTTGTTGTGGTGGATGACGATTCAGCTGATGACACGTATACGTGGCTGCGGGATTTCGAAGAGAAAAGCGAGATGCCGATCCATGCCTTTCGCGTTGCAGTACACAATGCCGGTATCTGCCGAAATTTTGCCGTTTCCCATGCACTGGGCGAATACCTGTTGTTTCTCGATGCCGATACTTTACCCAATCCCGGCCTGGTAGTTTCGCATCTGGAATTTCATCGCCGGCCTCCAGCCGAAAAGTCGGTTTTGATGGGAGGAATCATCATGGCGGACGAGCTGCAAAACACCGATCAAGTGCGCTTTATCAAGTGGGAAATTCGCACCGACAAAGATGCAGGTCGATCGCAAGTGGATTGGTCTATCTATCGAACCGGAAACACGTCGGTTTCCCGCTCCCTTTTTCAGGAGGCCGGTGGATTTCAAACCGATTTTGTCGAAGCCAGCCTCGAAGATACGGAACTGGCTTATCGTCTCTGGAAATCGGGCGCAAAATTTTATCACGATGCGCGGATACGCGCCGTTCATTATCATCCCATGTCTTTGCCGGATTATTTGCATAAAGCGCGCATATTTGGCGAGAATGCGGCCAAATGGTATCAAAAAAATCCAGAATTGCGGCGGGCTCTGACAAAAAAATACGGCGTCTTTGCACCGGAAATGCCGCTTTTAATCAAGTGCAAGTACATCTTGCGAGCCATCTGTGTTAATCGCCATACGGTGCCGTTTCTGCTTGGCTGCGGTAACACTGTGCGCAATCGTGTCTGGCGATTGTCTCAACGTCTGTACGGTTGCGCCTATCGGTATACCATTCGAAAAACATTTCGACAATCGCTGGCTGCCCGGCGTTAAGTCGATAATCGACAGAACAGGGACGGACAACGATCCGATCTCGACCGGTCACATCGGCGAGAGCTGTTTTTTCTTTAAATAGAGACCCTTCGGAAGGAGTGCTGTGATGAAATTGACGGTATTCGGATTGGGACATATAGGATGTGTTTCTTCCGCATGTTTTGCCTATCTTGGCCATCAGGTGCTCGGTTTTGATATCAATCGCGCCAAGGTCGAAATTTTAAACCAGGGTGATTCGCCAATCATCGAGAACGGATTGAGCAAACTGATCGCCCAGCAAACAGCGGCAGGCAACCTGCGCGCGACCGATCAGATCGATGCAGCGGTGGCTGACACAGAGATCATTTTTGTCTGTGTGGATACGCCGAGTAACGGCAATGGGAGTATCAATTTTCACGATGTTCTTCGGGTCTGTAAAGATATTGGCTCTGCTTTGCGCCAAATTGAAGGTTATCCGACGATCGCCATTCGCAGCACCATTTTGCCGGGTATCGCCAAAAAACTCGCTATTCCGACTTTGGAAGCGGCTTCCAATAAAGTTTGCGGACGGGATTTTGGCTTTGTCGTCAATCCCGAGTTTTTGCGCGAAGGAACAGCCGTCGACGATTTTTTCAATCCTCCCCGTACCCTGGTTGCCGCGCATGATAAAAGATCGCTCGAACGTATGCGACGGTTGTACGAAAAGATCGATGCGCCATTTTTCGAGCTCGGTTTGGATGAAGCGATGATGGTCAAATACGCGGACAATATTTTTCATGCTGTCAAAGTGGCGTTTTCCAACGAAATCGGCCGACTGTGCAAAACCATGGATATCGACAGCCGCAATGTAATGCGCGTTTTTGCCCAGGATACCAAATTAAATCTGTCTCCCTATTATTTGCGTCCTGGATTTGCTTTTGGCGGATCCTGCCTGCCCAAGGATCTCAAAGCCATCGTGCACCGCGCCGATGAGAATAAAGTTCGAATCCCTCTGATTCGCTCCATTCTTCCCAGCAATCGCGACCATATCCATTATGCTTACGAGTTGATTCGACAGCGCGGAACCCGTAAAATTGGACTGCTCGGATTGAGCTTTAAAGGCGGCACCGATGATCTGCGCGAAAGTCCTCTGGTCTATTTGGTCGAAAGATTGCTGGAAGACCATTACGATGTCCGTATTTATGACCGCTATATTTCCCTGGCGCAAAATTTGGAATCGACCAAAACCTATATCGACCGCGAGCTTTCGCACCTGGCCGGACTGATGTGCCATTCGGCCTCGGATCTGATCGAACATGCGCAGTTGGTCGTTATCGGCAACAACACAATCGAACACCGGGATTTGGTGGCCTCGATGAATCACGGCCATCAGATCATCGATTTGGTCGACATTCTGGAACGCCGCAATTCCGAGGTTGAATATGAAGGTATCTGTTGGTAGTGTTCTGATTATCGTCCAGAATCTGCCGGTTCCACTCGATCGACGTGTCTGGTTGGAAGCCAAAAGTCTGCGCTCGTTCGGTTACCGCGTCAGCGTGATTTGCCCCAAATCCCTCGAGTTTAATCGCGGCCATGAGGTGATCGACGACATTGCCGTCTATCGTTACCCCATGCCCATCCGGGCGGAAGGATCGGCCGGCTATCTGGCCGAATTCATTCTCGCCTGGATGTCGACCGCGCTTCTTTCCATTTGGATTTATGTCAAAGGGGGGTTTAAAATCATTCATGCCTGCAATCCACCCGACACCTATTTTCTCTTGGCAGCGCTGTATAAACCGTTTGGAGTGAAATTTATTTTCGATCACCATGATTTATCGCCAGAAATGTACGCAGCGAAATTTCCCGATCGTCACGGCTTTCTGCTGCACGCTCTGTATCGCCTGGAAAAATGGACGATGCGATCGGCGGATACCGTTCTCTCCACAAACCTTTCCTACCGCCATGTCGCTCTCACTCGCGGATGCAAAGCCCCACCGGATGTCTTTACTGTCCGCACCGGTCCGGATTTGCAGCGTTTGCAGCCCCGACCACCGCGGCCCGAACTCAGAAGAGGTAAACGCTATCTGGTGGCTTATCTCGGAGAGATGTGCCCCCAGGACGGAGTGGATTATTTGCTGCGTTCGATTCATCATCTGGTATGCAAGCGCGGACGTCGAGACAGCCAATTCATCCTGGTTGGGGGTGGACCGGCTCAGCAGAGTCTGCGAAAACAGAGCAGCCAGCTGGGATTGGATGATTGGGTCTATTTTACCGGACGCGTATCCGACAAAGAACTCTGTGAAATTCTTTCAACTGCGGACCTCTGTGTGGATCCCGATCCCTATTCCCGTTGGGCCGACAGTTCGACCATGAATAAGATTATGGAATACATGGTTTTCGCCAAACCTATCGTCGCTTTCGATCTGACCGAACACCGCTTCTCGGCTCAGAATGCGGCTGTTTATGTTCGGCCCAATGACGAAGAAGCGTTTGCCCGGTCAATGGACGATCTGCTGGACGATGCTCCGCGCCGCCAACGGATGGGCAAGGCCGGGCGCGAACGGGTGTTGCAGCATCTGACCTGGGCCAACGGCGAACGCAATCTTTTGCGCGCCTATCGGCGGACATTGGGCGATCGCTCCGTGCTGCCGGTCGAGATAGATTTCGGCGGGAATGAACTTTGTGAATCCGACGGCCGATTGTTGCCGATGGCTGAGGCAATCGCGATGAACGAATCCGATTGCCAGCATCGATTTTGTTGATATCCCTGGCGGAGTCAATTGTGGTGAAGAAAATTCGACGCGGTGTGCAGAGAGTGCTGCGTGCCCTGAATGTGCCGCAGCCGCTGATCTGGAAATTGGGAATAGCTGAAGAACTCGATTTCTGGGATCAATGGCTGAGAACGAATGGCTGGCGCTGGCCGGAGGATTATCTTTTTCGCACCGATCCTGATGCTCCGTTGCAAAACGAGATCATCAGGCTATTGCCGTCGACACAAACTGATGTTAAGATCCTCGATGTGGGATCCGGGCCCTTGACATTTTTGGGCAAGCAGGCTGCCGGCAGGCGGATTTACATCACCGCAACCGACCCCCTGGCGGTGCATTACAATCGCTTGCTGAAACGCTACGGGATCCCTTCCCCGACACCCCTTCGTCCGATAAAAGCCGAAGAGTTGGCGACAATCCTGCCTGAAAATATTTTCGATCTGGCCTGCGCGCGCAACAGTCTCGATCACAGCATCGATCCAGTTTGCGCCCTGGAACAGATGCTGCGAGTTGTCAAGCCGGGAGGACGGCTCCTGCTCTGGCATCAGATCAATGAAGGTGAAAATCGAAGATATTGGGGATTTCATCAATGGAATTTCGATCTCTCTGAGGAGCGATTGGTCGTCGGCAATGCCCACCACCGCACCGATCTCGCCCACCGTTTTAAAGATTGTGCGAGCCTGAGGTGGTGCTTAAATGGGGACAATGAACTGTTTGTGCAAGGATTGAAACTCTGATGGCAGATCTTGTGCAGCATTATCCTCTTAAACGCCAGAAAAAGCTCTTGAGTCTTTTTGCGGTTATTTATTTCTGTATTTGTCTGGCCGCTGTTTTCACCGCACCGCCCTGGAACGATGAGTTGAATTTTCACGCTCCCCTGGCCTGTTCTTTGTCCCGATCCCTGATTGCAGATCCACAGAGCGCCTATTCAAGCGCTTATCCCCCGCTACCCTATGTTGTCGGGAATTTGATCTGTCGCATTGTGCCCGGGGTGGTCGGCCTGCGTCTGATCAATTTACTGGTCGCTGGATTGTCTGTTCTGCTCTTTTGGCGACTCGTAAAACCGGTCTCGCCCTGGTATCCATCGCTCGTTTTGGCCTTTATTTCCAACCCCTATTTCCTTCGATCCGCCTGTTTCTATTTCATGATCAATTATGGCCTGCTCTTCTCTCTCGCCGCAATCTGGTTGCTACGGGACGCACATCAACGAGAGATCAAATGGCATCTTGGTCATCTCTTTGTCGGGCTGGCTGTGCTCAGCATGCAGTGGCTGTTGACGCTTGCTTTTGCGGTGGCGGTGGTAGAGGCACGGGTTGCGATCAGCCAAAAACAACTCGATGTTAAAACCGTGATCTGCTGGATAGCCGGCAATGGTGTTCCCCTGTTGCCTTCTGCGGTGCTTTTTTACCTCTGGCGGGGAGTCGTTCATCCAAATTTTTCCTACCACGCCCTGCAACCCTCTTTTGCCAACCTGGTTATTGTTCTGGCGATCGGTGGATTTTTATTCTGGCCCTGGCTCGTTGTCGATTTTCCCCGACTCCGCTGGCCGCTCGTCCGCATTTTGTTTTTCCTTCTTCCTCTTTTGGCTTTGAGTTTGCCCATCTACAGTACGGCTCAAATGCCCGGCAATTTTCCCGGGCTGGAAAGTTCGTTGCTATTCAGGATCGAACAATTCGCCGGCATTCCCTATAGCGTGGCATTGATGCTGTTGGTCGTGAGTGGAATTTGGGCCGCGGCTGCCATGAGCGAGAAAATCGTCTTGCAAGGCAACGAAACGATTCTGATAACCCTGTTCGGACTCTTGACGGCCATGCTCGCTTCGGCAATCCTCAGCTCGTCCCATGTCTATCTTGTCTTGCCTTTTCTGCTGTTGCTGCTCGCACCCCAACGATGGATCAAAGAATCCACCTTGTTTGGCCTCAACCTCTACTGGGCGATTCTTTCCTTGGCCTATCTGGTCTATATCGTTTTTTTTAAATCGCATGGTATTCTGCTGTAATATCGGGCATTGGCATCGATCTTGTGCTTTCCACTCTCTGCACTTTGGAGAGTGATGGATTTTTCAAGATCTACTGCCAAATGATGCGACAAGCAGTCGCTTTCGAATGGAAAGCAACAGCAGATTTTTTGCTCTTTCGTCTTACCTGACCTGGTCGTGAAATCAGGAGATCAATCGATCATATTCACGCAACAGTTGGGGCATGATGTGGTCTTTGGAAAAACGGCTGTCGACCTCTCGGCGTGCGTTGCGGCGGACGGCGTCGTATCGAGTTGAATTCGTCAGTGCCGAAACGACTTTATGGGCCAACGCTCGCCAGTCGCCTGCGGGATAAAGGTATCCACTGATGCCATCTCTGATTTCCTCCGGAACACCGCCGCTATTCGGGGCAACGACCGGAGTACCACACTTCATCGCCTCCATGATCACGCCGGGCAGGGGGTCGGGAGAAGTCGACGTATGGACGACCAGATCCAATTGAGTCAATAACGAAGAAACATCGCGGCGATAGCCGAGAAAATGCAAGCGCTCGCGCACTTGAGAGTTTTTAGCGAGTTGCTGCAGTCGCAGACGATATGGTCCGGCCGGACTTTCCCCAATGAATAGGAAAATCGCTTTCGGAATCCGTTCTGCAATCAGTGGTGCAGCTTGAATCAAAAGATGTGGACCCTTCCATTGCGTCAGGCGGCCTAAAAAACCGATTAGAGTGGCTTGTGAATCCAGATCGAGTTCCTGGTAAAGCTCAACAGCTGTCCGGTTATGGCCTACGGTCTCCAGATCGATCCAATCATACAATACGCGGGATTGTCTTTCGGCCCTCCCAAAGAGATTCTGTCGAACGGCGTTTGAAACACAAAAAATACGATCAGCACCGAGGCGGCAGCAAATACTCAATAGAGGGCTGGTGATTTTGGTCGAATCGAGAATGGCGCGAATGTGTTGGCAGGAAGGAATACCCAGAATTTTGGCCGCCCAGTTTGCGGTAAAATCGAAAAGATCGTTCGAGTGGACGAGGCGGATTTTGTATCTCTTTGCCAGGGCACGGATGCATCGCGTTTCAGCGAGTGTCATTCGAACCAGTTGCGGAATCACGCGAACGGATTTTGGCAGAGTCGGTATTGTGTGAAAAAAAACTGGAATCGATTCGCGTCGATAGAGGTCGCAGATCTCGTTTCTGCAGGACAAAAGCACCAGACAACGAAAACTTGATTTTTTCTGTACCTCGCGCACCATCTTGAAGAGGCAATAATCGGCTCCGCCGATGTGTTGTGTGTTATGATGCACATAGAGGATGACCGGTCTATTCATCTTTTTTCCCCGATTCTTCTTTCGCATCTGATCGCCTTTCCTGAACGACTGAATCCTCCGGGGCCAATGAACCGTCATAGAGCCGGCCGCCATAGTGATGCAAATCGATTCCTGTCAAGATGTATTGGGTTTCATCCTGTCCCGGAAGATAATAGATCGCTGTACCCATCATCAGACTGCGGCCCATGTCTTCCGGCTCGAGCAGGCGCTGCAGGCGAATATTGGGCTGTTGCAGGTATTCATCACTGTAAAGGCCGTCAAAAAATTCGTGCCACCAACCAGTGACCACGATTGCAGGTTTCGGTAAATGCGCCAGATTATCGACGATGCGCCGGGAACGGCGAATGAGATCGGCGCGTTTTTCCTGGTGAATCCAGAGAGGCCCTTTGATAAAGTCAAGAAAAAGGGATTCTTTTCCCCGGTGCATACTGAAATGCAGGGGGGAAGGAGAAATCGGAACAAAATCGGTATGATGAACGCCCAAGAAAATGGGTGAAAGGATAACGGCGGATGCAAAAAGCAGAAAAGGCCGTTTGCCCAAAAATAAATTCAGCAGAAGCAAAAAGAACGGCAGGGCGGCAAGAAGATACTCTGCCTCATGCGGCAGCCGAAAAAAGACGGCGAGAAAAAGCAGAACGGCAGTCCATGCAGTTCGCGTAAAGCCCGCAACGGGATGCGAAAAAAGATGACGTCGCTTTTCCCGAAGGAGTGACCAAATGACGGCAACCAACAATCCGCCCAGACCGGTTACACCCCAGACCTCGACAGTCAGCCGATAGACGATTCGTGTCGCTTGCGGATACCCTGTTTCGTAAAACGTCAGAAATGACCACCCGTAGCGGTCAAGCACCGGTGTATAGCAGAGGGTGGCTGTCACAAGAGTGAACGCTAGAAATCTTAAGCTGGTCCGGATACGCTCTGATCGTGGCAGCAGGCTATGAATTGTGAGGAGAAAAGGCAAGATCACGGCGGCGGTGGTCAGACGACAACCAATAGCCAGGCCGAGACAGAGTCCGGCACCGAGAAAACGACGATCGAGAACCAGGCTATAGCTAAAGAGTATCAGAGCTACAGCCCAGATATAATCCATGGTCACACAGCTGTTGATGAAAAAAAGGGGAGTCAGAGCCAGAACCCAGGCCGTGAGGATGGGATAGAAAACGCCGATTCGGCGGCCGATGCGGGCAAACTCGACCACGGCCAGCGCGCTGAAAAGTGCGGTGATGAGGTTGAACAAGATGGGTGTGTGAATAGGGAGCAGGCTGTAGACGATTTCCGGAATCGGGTATCCGGGCAAACGCGATGCCTGATAGATGCCGCTTTCGGCGATTCTTTTAGCGGCGTTTGCCAGACGCCAGGCATCTGCATCGAGGCCATAACCCGGCTGCAAAAGGAACAGACGGGTGGAGAGAACCGCAAAAAACAAAAAAACAAGCGACAGCTCATGCCGACTTTTACCAGGTGAGGATAATCGCATCCATAGGAGGGCGCATTTGGTTTTCATGCTCGAATCCTTATAAAGCAGCAGTGAATCGGTATGGAAAAATCGTGTTCCGTATGACGATACATAACTATGGGCATAAAAGCAACACCACACTGCGCAGATGGGACAAAACCGTCGGTGGTACCAAGAATGCTACCGGGGATGCTGATTCAGAGTACGGCTCAAGATGTTTAGATGTTTAAATAACAAGAGGATAAAACTGTTCCGCCGTGTCCTGTCCTGCCCTGTTTCAAAGCAATAAAAGTTGTCTGCGAACAGATGGGAAAAATTCAAATACCATGCCAAAACAGGGAAGTCGGCCTGTCGGCCGAAGGCCCCTTTTCTGAGCTCTGTTGAGGCTTGGAAGCAACAATTTATCAGGCTGTAAATTCGAAAAGAGGAATTGGAGAATCTAGAAATGTTTTAAAAGCAATAAAAACAGAAATATGGAAAACAATCTTTTAGTGGGGCAGAAGCCGCTTTCTTGGCATATAATTTGTAATGTTATGACCGGTTGAACGGCTGCTTACATTGTAGCATGAAATGAAGGAAGAATGAATGAGAACCGCGCGAGTTTTGCTCGGATTGTTGAGTACTGTACTTTTATTGGTCGCCTGCCACAATCCGGTCGAACCGGAAGGGAAGGGTAACGAAGAACCTGAATGGCAGAGTATGAACAGTGGTCTGGATTTTCAAATCATCGATGACTTGCAGGTCAATCCGACCGCGCCGGCACAGATCTATGCCGCTACGATGAGCAATTTTTATAAAACTCGAGACGGGGGTGCCAATTGGCGGCCGATAACATCAGGATTGAGCAGTTCTTATCTCTTTTGTGCGGCTGTTCATCCACTTAAACCAAACCAGATCTATTGCGGAACCAAGCTTGGTGTTTATGCGAGCACAGATTCTGGAGAGACCTGGAGTTCGATTTCGAATGTAGCGCGTGTTGGAGCAGTCAAAGCGCTTTGTGTTTCGGAGAATGGCACTATTTGGGCTGGAACAGATAAGGGTTTATTTCGCAGTGTCGATGATGGGGCGACTTGGTCGTTTGCAAATGTTGGACAGTATTATCGCGTTCATGCGATTGCTGCACAACCGGGTCGGCCTGAAATCGTCCTGTTTTCGGTCCGCCATCTCGGAAATTTTGTCACCGTTGATAATGGTGAGAATTGGCTCAGCTTTAATGGGAATGTTTTTTCGGACTTTGGGAGTATTGACCATGCTCTGCAGTTTCTCTATGAGCCGCATGCCGGGGAGTGGTGGATGACGACGGTTGGTTTCGATCTTTATCACGCCCCGGATTTTAATAATAGTTGGACGGAAGTCAAGGGAGACTTGGCCGATCATAATGTTGTTTCAATCGCTTGTGCCAAAGCTCCACCAGCAAGGATCTGGGCGGCAACGGTGCAAAACGGAGTTTACCAGACTTGTGACCAAGGTCAAACCTGGGCAGCAATTGGAAAAGAGCCACCAGCCGCCGACATCAGTGTTTTGCGTTTCAGTCCACCGGCAATTTTGTATGTGGCGACTCGTGGAGCAGGAGTGTGGCGATTATCCGGTTTTTAGTTTGTCGTCCCAGAATCGAATTCCGTAAAGTCGAGTCAAACGTCTCATTCAGGAAGCATTTTGGACCCTTTTACGAAAAACCCGGAGCAATCGGGGCAATCATCACATCTGCGCCGACTCAGTCATGACATCCGTTCAGTGATGCAGGGATTGTTGGGATACCTGTCAATTTTTGGAGAAGAAGTTAAACCGCACCTCGAGGTGGAAGAGGCACAACTTTTTGATCGGATTGAATTTTTCGCTCAAAAGCTTTCCGATCAGATTACCGATTTGTTAGAACGCCTGCCCCGTGAAGGGGATAAGACACAAGACAAGTCATGACAAGTCATCTTGAGCGAACCCATGGCATGAGATCACTCAAAAAGGAGAGCATCTATCTGTGAAGCTGATGAGGACAATGAGGCGAGGAATCTGGGTCGTGTTTTTCATCGCCTCGGCAGCGTTTGCGAAACAGCCGACTTTTGTAGATATAGAGACGGCAAATTCTTCAGAGTTGATTTTCAAAGTGCGCTTTGATTCACTTCGCGTGGTACAAAAGCAGGAAGGCGCGATGTGGGTGGCGCAGATTGAGTTGCCGGGCTTTAGCTGCATGCATGTGCCAGGCCAGCCTGTTTTACCTTTTGGACAACTCTTGTTTGGAATCCCGCCTTCCGGTATCCCCGAGATGGAGGTCATTGAGCAGAATATTCAAACCCGAATCGTGGGCGAGATTCAGCGCAATGCCTTTGATTCGCAATCAGAAGATCTCTGGCCGCAACAGGATACCTGGTTTCCTGCCCGTTTTATGGAAATGTCGCAGCCGGCCATTATCCGCAATCAGCGGTTAATAAAAATGGAATTCTATCCCGTGCGCTATTTGGCCTCTACCCAGGTTGTTCAGATTATGCGCTCAGCCACGGTGCGGATACGGTTCGACGGCGGACGAGCGGCTGGGCTAAAACCTGATGCCATGAAAGCTTTTATCGCAAATGACCCTTTTGAGGACTTTTACAGCAGTTCTCTGGCCAACTATGACCAGGCCAAAGCCTGGCGTTTTCAGGAAACTGCAGCCCCTGAAATGCGCCAGGAGAGCGGATCTCCATTGGATGCCCCTTTTCGCTACAAACTTTCGATTTTTGAGGACGGCGTCTATGCCGTGACAGGTGCGCAGCTTCAACAAGCTGGGGCCGATTTAGGCTCTATTGAGCCGTCGACATTGGCGATGAGCAATCAGGGATCAGCTGTTCCAATCATTGTTGAGGGAGCACAGGATGGGCGTTTCGATCCACAGGATCGAATCGTTTTTATCGGCCGCCATCTCCGCGGCGATCAGAGTTACTATTCCTGGTACTCGGACGAAAATATCTATTGGTTGACCTGGGGACAGGGCGTCGGAGCTCGGTTTGCTGAAATTTCCGGTCTGGCCAGTCATTCGATGGTTGATACGCTGTCGACCGCACGCCATATGGTGCATCTGGAAAACGATTGGGGCTATGAACGATTATTGGATGTACCGCGTGAGGATTTAGATCACTGGTTTTGGAGGCAACTCCGTGGACGAGAAGAGGGCCTGGAAGTCGAGTTGCCGATTTCTCATCCCGTTCCGGACAGTCCACTCACGGTACAGGTTCACCTTTTTGGCCAGACATCGGTAGCTGCTCATAACCCGGATCATCACACCATCTTTTCGATAAACGGTCAGGAAATAGGCGAGATTTACGGCGACGGCAAAAACAGCATGCTGTTTGAACAACGCTTGCCCACATTTTCGCTTCAGCCGAGCAATAACCGACTGACTTTTTATCTGCCTATGGAGATTCCCGGTGTACAGGTTGAAGCAGTTATGCTCGATTGGGTAAAAATAGAGTATGAAAAAGAGTTGGTCGCTGATCTTGAAACTCTTTCTTTTACTCTCGAAACCGATGGTGGCGATATTGTATCAATGCGGGGATTCGCAGCTTCGGATCCTTATCTTTTGACCACAAGTGGATTGCGGATCACGCAATTCGATGCGATGCGAGAGAGAAACACCTTCCGCCTCAATTTCGCCCCATGGAACCGCACCCGGACCGAATACTTTGTGGTGGGACGTGACCGTTTAAAGCGGGTGAGTGCCATCGTTGCTGATACGCCCTCCAAGTGGCGATCGACCACCCCGGGGGCGGATTATATCATCGTTGCACATACCGATTTTTTCGAACCGGCCCAACAACTGGCGGATTTTCAGGAGACTCGAGGTTATCGATCGGTCGTGGTTCGTGTCGATGATATCTATGATGAATTCAACGATGGTATCTATGACCCGCGCGCCATACGCGATTTTGTCCGCTATGCTTTCCAGAACTGGCAGCGACCAGCGCCACTTTTCCTTTTGCTGTTTGGCGATACAACCAATCTGATGAATAAAACTATTGCTCGCTATGGCAAAAAGCCATCCTTTGTGCCTTCGATGATGGAATACACCCGTTCCTGGGGTATGACCGCATCGGATAATTTTTTCGTTGCGGTTCACGGCGATGATATTTTGCCGGATCTCTATGTTGGTCGCTTTCCAGCAGCCACTTTGGAGAGCGCTCGAACAATGGTTGAAAAAACAATCGCCTATCAGATGAATCCGGTGATCGGCGATTGGCGCCGTGAAATCTGTCTGTTGACCGGCTCGGAAAGCGGCCTCCAGGATATGGCCATGACGCTCTATCATGATTTCATTCCGCAGCAGATGATGACCAATTTTCTCAATACCGATGTGAAATCGCCCTTCTTTGGTACAACTGAAGACCTGGCACGCTATTTTAACGATGGCCAGGCCTTGATGACTTTTTTGGGACACGGTGGCGGCGGTGTCTATCTCGATGCCGAACTGTTTTTAACCAAAGACATTGCACTGCTGAGCAATCAGAACAAATACCCGGTGATTTTTAGCATCACCTGTTTTGTCGGCCATTTCGACAATGCCGATACGCCCTCACTTGGTGAGGAGCTATTGAAAGCGCAGGATCGAGGGATTGTCGCTCATTTCGGCTCGGCTGGACGGGCTTATATCGGCTATTATGACAATATGCATGAATCACTATTTGATGCTATCTTTGAAAAAAACAGCCGGTTGATGGGCGAAATTACAGCACTCGGAAAACTCAACGCTCAACGACAGGGGGCCGGTTATTGGGATCACATGAAAAATTATGTGTTGCTCGGGGATCCGGCGCTTTCGTTTTCAATTCCAGAAAATACGACCCGAATGACGTTGAACAAACCCCTTTTGCTTTCCGGCGATACGCTTTCGGTGGCCGGTACTGTGTCCGGTGGATACAGCGGCGAATTGGCTCTATCCGTTTTTGGCGAGGATGAAAAGCATTTGCTCGATCTGGTTGTGCCGGTGCAAAACGGAGCCTTTAACGCTCAGCTGTTCGAATTGACCGAGACTTTTCGGCAAAACTGGAGCCAGCTCTGGGGAGAAGGTGTGGTCCGTGCTTATTTTCGTAGCGGTCAAAACGACCAAATCGGTGCCACTTCTTTTATCGTCAACGAACCTATTCGTGTTTTATCGGAGCCTCAAGAACCAAAGCATATGGAATCGATCTATTTCTATCTGCAACTGCCCGACCATCTCGTCGCCGCATTCGGTACCATCCGTACTGCAGTAATGGAGTGGTCCACAAATCGCTCGATCTGGGCACCTCTGCCTATGCAGGAAGAAAATCCAGGAATGTGGCGCACAACGGTTCCGGTGATCGAGCAGGGCGGTATAAAAGTTTATTATCGGTATAAAGTGGTGGGCAACAACAACCAGACTTTTGAGTCTGAAATCGGTACCATTCTGATTAAAAAATTACCCGACCTCTATACAGATTATGGATCGGTGCGAATCACCGGAACCGCTGAGACACTTTTAACGTTCCGGGTTCGAAACAGCGGTGAAATGGCCACCGGACCTTTTACCGTTACAGCCTACCAAGGTATCAAGGCTGATGCTGCTCAGGTGATCGATTCGCTTCGAATCGAAGCAGGTATTGCTGCCCTTTCGGATACCCTGCTAGCCATCGCCCTGCCTGAGGGGATGGTCGGCTATAAACAGTTTACTCTGCAGGTCGATACAAACAATAAAGTGGTTGAATCCAACGAAAAAAACAACAACACCAACAATTCTCAACATATTGCTTCGGTTCAATTCGGTTCGGGTGGGCCGCTCTATTCAAATGACGGCAATTTTTATTGCAGCGTACCAGCCGGGGCCATTGCTAAAAACAGCGCAGTGCATATGCAAGTCGTGCAAACCGGTCTCTATCGTCAAGCGTTTCAAAACCTGTCCATGATTCCATTGCCGATGCGGCGCAGCGAATGGGCTCCCTGTCGGGTGACATTCGAGGATTCATCGATTGCCTATCAGAAGCCGCTTCGAATCGGGGTTTTTTATAATCCTCAAGATTCTCTAACTGCATATCATGTCTCTCGATCAACACTGCATCTTTATGGCTGGAACAAAGATTCCCAAACCTGGTTTGGACTCGACAGTCGAATCGATAGTGTCAAACAGAGCGTGGAAACGGAGATCGAGTTCCCAGTACAAATCGTTGCCCTGTTTGCAAGTACTGATGTCGAGCCGCCTGTTGTTTCCGTCGCAATCCAGGGACAGAATTTTGCCGAAGGTGATCGAGTGAGCCGACAGCCAGTGTTTACCATATTGATCGAAGACGAAAGTGGTTTTGATATCGGACAGAATCCGGTGCGCCTTGCATTGAATGACCAGCAAATCGATTCGGCTGAATACGCTTTATACCAAACGCCTGATCACAAACATCAGATGACACTGACCTATATGCCGGAGCTTTTGGCTGGAAACCATTCGCTGACCGTCGAGGCCCAGGACATCAATGGCAACAGCACCAGCTCGACGGTGCATTTTGTCGTTCAGGGCGAATTCGAATTGGTTTCGATCGCCAATCATCCCAATCCCTTCGCCGAGAAAACAACCATCGCTTTTTATCTGACCGAAACCGCACAAGAGGTCAAGCTTAACGTGTTCAATGTTTCGGGCAGGCGCATCTGGTCGCAAACACTGAATGAAGTCACTGGTTATGCGGAAGTGGATTGGGACGGCACCGACGACGAAGGTCTTCCGGTGGCCAACGGCGTTTACTATCTGCGATTTCGCGCCCAAAGCGGTGATAAAACGATTGAACGCATCGAAAAAATGGCTCGTCTCCTTTAACTCGAAAAAATACGCAGCGATCATGAGGTCGAGAATGCAGCTCAAGCCTATTAAAAGCATCATTAGCATCGTTATTTTGTTATTCGGGACACTGTCGGTATCGGCCGGCGAATATGCGGCGGATTTTTTACACATCGGTGTCGGCGCCAGACCCCTGTCTATGGGTGGAGCATTTACCGCCCTGGCTGGCGGCGATGCTTCGGCTTTTTATTGGAATCCCGCCGGTTTGTTGCCGCCGAAACGACTGGCCGCCCAGTTCGAACATGTTTCGATGTTCGGAGGGCTCGCCCAATACAATGCTGCCAATGCTGTCCTCAATCTCAACGATCAATTCGCTATCGGTCTAAGCTGGATCCGGCTCGGCGTGGACGAAATACCGCGATACAGCGAATTGCAGGGAACCCGCCTCGATCGACTCAGCCGCAATCACTTTCGCTCCACGGGCGAGCCGGAAGGCTATTTCGGTGATACTGAGGATGCGGTTTTGGTCTCGCTCAGCCAGACATTCTATCTCGATCTCTATGTGGGCGATGAACTGTCCGGATTTGTTTTGCCGCTTGAAATTTCCTGGGGCGTTTCCGGAAAATATATTCGGCAAAAATTGGATACCAACAGCGGCACCGGTCAAGGTTTGGACGCCGGGGTGCTTTTTCGATTGATTAGTAACCAGTGGGATCGAACAGAACCACTGTCATGGATCGGTTTTGGCGCCATCGTACGAGACGTCGCGCATACCAGCGTCCAGTGGAATACGGCTTCCAACCACAGCGATGCAGTCGGCATAGGATTGCAAATCGGCGCCGCGATTTCTCATACTTTTCGTGCACTGAAGAGCCGGTTGACCCTGGCCGCTGACCGTGCAGTGCAACCTTACGCGCTCTGGCGTGCCGGCTGTGAATGGAAAGCCTTTGAAACTCTGGCTCTGCGTGGGGGACTGGTTGATGCGGATTTGACCGCCGGCGCGGGGTTGAGTTTGTTTGGATTCACCGCCGATTATGCTTTTGTTTCCCATGAATTGGACAACTCGCACCGCGTTTCCATCGCCTACCATTTCTGACGCCTGGCCCGGAGATCGGTTAGGCATAGGACCTGGATTCTGTGACAACAGAACCCCAAAAAATATCTTTATGATTTCATTGTATTTGTAGCAGTCACCCTTTCCACCCGTTTGGTGCAAACACCCGATTGTATTTATTGGGGATTCGGTGCTTCGCACCGAATCCGGGTGGAATTTTTATAGCAGGGGAAAGCGAGTGCCGCAAAGTACTTGCATCGGGCTAGAAAAAAGCTTATCATAAACGGTTCGCCCAATATCCGATTGTGTTTCTTGACCTTATTCGTTTTTTGGGGGAGCCAGCTGCTGTGAGCCTATTAACAAACAAAACTCTTTTCGGTCTCTTTTGGGCCACTTTATTTGTTTTTACCAGTTTCACCGCATTTTTTCCGGTTTTGCCTCTGTACCTGCAAAATCTGGGCGCTTCCAATTTTCTTATCGGTGTGGTGATGGGCGCTTTTCCCATCGGCGTGCTGGCGTTTCGGCCTCCGGTCGGATGGTTTTTGAGCCACAAAGGCCGCCGTTGGACGCTACGCATGGGAACAAGCGTGTTGTTGCTCTCCACCTTGCTCTATCCCCTTGCCGGAAATGCGCTTTCGGTATTGGTTGTGAGGTTTTTTCACGGTTTGGGGATCGCCGCTTTTACCACTGCCTCGATTGTCTTGATATCCGACCTCACCACTTTTGAGAATCGAGGGTCTGTTATGGGCGTTCTTGGAATCGCAAACTATATCGGATTCGGAATCGGCCCTTATCTCGCCAGCCGGATCTATCCGGTGTTCGGCATTCAGACAGTTTTTTTTACAGCGGCCGGCTTTGTTCTTCTCGGTCTGATCGCTTTGATCCGAATCGAGGAGCCCGAGATGAAACAGCATTTCCCACAACAAGGTGAATCGGCGACTGTGCGGCAACTGTTTCGGCATCGGTATATCGTGGTTCCTTCCTTGTTTGTGTTGATCGCAGCTCTTGTGCAGGGATCGGTGATCAATTTTTTACCGATCTATCTCAAGGCGCGCAACCCTCACCTCGATGCGGGATCCTTTTTTTTGGTATTTTCCTTTTCGGTGATCGTTATTCGTATAATAGCCGGCAAGGCTGCCGATCTGCACGGCCGCGGGATTGTTATTTTATCCGCAACCCTTCTCTTGATGGGTTCCTTGACGGCTCTTTCCCTGACAAAGGGACCTGTGCTGCTGATGTTGGCTGGCGCTTTGTATGGTGCGGGGTATGGATCGCAACAACCGACGCTTACCGCTTTGGTGGCCGACAATACCACTTTTCAAAACCGCAGCATCATTTTCAGTGCCTACTATGCAGTTTTTGATATGGGTATGCTGATTTCTGGCTATCTTTTCGGGGCTATCGCTGATCAGTTGGGCATTCTGCATATCTATCCTATCTCTTTTGCCGTTTATCTCATTGGGGTTTTCATCTTTCTCACCCAGATCCAGTCGACGGTTCATCGGTCAATCCGTTGGATCTTTAGCAGTCGCGGCGTCGGCAAGACCTGTCGAATTTGTTTCAACCAAATCGGAGTGGATCCCTGTCATCTTTGCGGTCATCGAGGAGGATATGTCGCTTCGTCCATCAAAACCGGCGCTGGCGCAGATTCGACAGATAAGGTGCATGGGGAATAATTTTCGGCTGCAGCTGTTGTTCAAGGGGAAAGGAGGAAGCAATGGCGCTTTTGGATGAAAAAACGCTGCGCGTTCGCATGAAAGAGGCAGGTCAATGGCGGCGTCGCGGAAAAAAACTGGAAAAATCGGTTGTCTGCAAAAATTTCCGTCAGGCCCTGGACTATGTCAATCGGATCGGTGAGTTAGCTGAAAAAGCTGACCACCATCCCGATCTGATGATCACTGACTGGAACCGCGTGAGCATTGTGTTGTCGACCCACAGCCAGGGAGGATTGACCGAAAAGGATTTTTCGTTGGCGAAACAAATCGACGAACTGGAATTTTAGTTTGGATTGCGGATGTCCTATTCGGAGTCACTACCAATGCAAATTTTAATAAAAACAGCGTCAAATCTCCACAAAGATTGATCCGGTCTTGCGCAGGTTTTGTTAATCACAAAGTGATTATTGGTGGTGAGTTAAGCAAATCACTGAATTTGTCTTGGACAGGAATGTTCAACTATAAATTGTGGATCGTTCAATAAAAGAGAGCAATTTTGTTCAAGCTCACAGAGAACATAGAGTATGAGGAAAGGTTAAGATCGGGCTTTTCTGAACTTGATTTTTTCTCTGTGTGCTCTGCGGTTCATAAACTGTTCAGGTTGTGTAGCGGATCAATCATTGTCTAAAAACAAGTAATGGCAAAAGTAGGAATAGATCGGAGGAGGAGATATAGTGCCGAAGGGGGGAGTCGAACCCCCACGGGCGTGAGCCCACACGGCCCTGAACCGTGCGCGTCTACCAGTTTCACCACTTCGGCTTGCTAAAGCCGTAAAAGATACTGCTTTGGCCAATAAAAAGCAAGATTTTTTTAGTCAGGTCTGTGGTCTTTTTTTTGGGGGGTGGGAGGGATTTTGTTATTTTTCTCATTCCACATCGATTGCGATTGCACCTTTTTCTTGCATTTTATATAAAAAATTTTAAATTTATAAATTACAATTTATCGATTTGGCCGAAAACCGGACGTCGATAGGGTAGAGCAGAGTTCATTCCGTTGAAGGAATTTATGGCTCAAAGCGAAAAAAAACAGCCGTTTTCTTTGACCAACCGCAAAGCGTTGTATGAATACGAGATTTTGGAGAAAATCGAAGCCGGAATCGTTTTGCAGGGTACCGAGGTCAAGTCCTTACGAGCCGGCAAGTTGAATTTCAAGGATTCGTATGCGCGGTTCAAGAACGGCGAGGCGTGGGTCTACAATCTCCACATCGGTGCTTATGATCATGGCAGCTCCTGGAACCACGATCCGCTGCGGCCGCGCAAGCTTTTACTGCACAAGCGGGAGATCAATCGGCTCATGGGCAAGAGCGAGGAACGGGGCTTGACCCTGGTGCCGATTCGTCTTTATTTCAAACAGGGCCGCGCCAAACTTGAATTGGCTTTGGCACGCGGGAAAAAAGTGCATGACAAACGCAAGGACATCGCTGCGCGCGATGCCAGGCGCGATGCAGAACGGGATCTCAAACAACGGTTTCGTATAAAGTTGTAGGAATCGCAAATGACATTGAAAACTGACAACGTTTACGACGAACTGAGCGCGCGTGGATTCATCCAGCAGGTCACCGATCCTGAACCGGTCAGGAAATTGCTGCGAAACGAGGCCGTGACGTTTTATGTCGGCATCGATCCGACCGCCGACAGCCTCCATGCCGGTCATTTGATGGCGGTTATGGGTATGGCGAATATGCAGCACTATGGTCATCGGCCGATAGCCATTTTGGGCGGGGGAACCGCTATGGTAGGCGATCCGAGCGGCAAGACCGAGATGCGCAAAATGCTGACACGCGAGCAGATCCGAGCCAACGGCGAGAAAATCAAAAGCCAGTTGGCGCGTTACCTTGATTTCAGCGCAGGCAAGGCGCTTCTCATCGACAATTACGAATGGCTCGGGCCGCTGAACTATATCGAATTTCTGCGCGATATCGGACGACACTTTAGTGTCAACCGAATGCTGACGTTTGAAACCTACAAGCGTCGCATGGAAACCGGTTTGTCGTTTCTGGAATTCAATTATCAATTATTGCAAGCTTATGATTATTATATGCTTTACAAACGATACAGCTGTAAATTGCAGATGGGGGGTGACGATCAATGGGCGAACATCCTGGCCGGCGCCGATTTGATCCGGCGAATCGAAGGCATGGATGCCTATGGCCTCACTTTTCCGCTTCTGACAACGGCAAGCGGTGCAAAGATGGGCAAAACCGAAAAAGGCGCCTTGTGGTTGGATGCCGACAAAACAAGTCCCTTTGATTATTTTCAATATTGGATAAATGTCGACGACCGCGATGTCGCCAGGTTTCTCATGTACTTTACGTTTTTGCCGGCGGAAGAGATTGTCGGCATTTCGAGTCTAGAGGGTCATCAGCTCAATGCGGCCAAAACCGTCCTGGCTTTCGAGGCGACCCGATTAACCCACGGCGAGGAGGAGGCGAAAAAGGCGCTGGCCGCTGCGGCGTCCTTATTCGGTGGTCGTACCATTCCGACTGATTTGCTTCCCTCGAGCACCATTGCGAGAAAAGTAGAGATGGCGGGCGGCACGATTCCCCAGGCCGAAATGGCGCGGAAGGAACTCGAGGTCGGTCAATTGCTGGTCGATGTTATGTGTCGGATCGGATTGACCCGTTCCAAAGGTGAAGCCAGACGATTGATTCAGCAAGGCGGTGTTTACGTGAATGACACACGAGTTCAGGATGTCGAGATGGTCCTTGGCGATGGCTTGGTGCAGGATGGAAAAATCACGATGCGTTTGGGAAAAAAACGATATTTTCAACTCTTGGTCGTTTGATCGTCTCTCTCTCGAGACATACAAAGAGAATCGTTCGGTTCTGCGCTGGTCAGGTTTTGCGGGGAATCAAACGATTTTTTTTTGAATTCGATGCTTTGCAGCGAATTCGAAAAGAGGCTAAATAAAAAAATGCCGAGCCGTCAGTGGTTCCGACTTAGGGGGGTCGTCGGAAACCGGGGAGACGCTCGGCATTTTTGTTGATTAAAGATAGCCAACAGGAATGCTCGAATCAATACAGAGATACTGGTAAAAAGAGATGGTAACTAGTCCCTATTGCTGCTCGAAAAGAATAAAGAATGCCGAACACGATTGGCCTCGATTTAGGGGGATCATCGACGACCGGGGATGCGCTCGGCATTCAAAAGAAATATACAATTTGTTTTGCAGTTTTGCAATACAAAAAATGTCGACAATATTCCGAGTTGTGTGAAAAAATGTTTCTTCAAAATCATTCAGTAGATCGAAATGACTTGACAAAGGCAAAAAAATTGTTAAATTAGCTTTGCTTTTTTGGTTTGTTATTTGATGTAGAGGGGTGGTGTTAAAAAAAGGTGACTGGGGATCAAAAAAGCGCT
>JAFGJN010000310.1 GCA_016929055.1 Candidatus Zhuqueibacterota bacterium | reverse complement strand
TACTGCCTGAGGATTGACAAAGGCATAATAGACCGGTTCGTCGTCGATCAATCCGATCACGGCCAAACATCCGAGCTCCAGTTCTCGCAGATGATCCGGACGAATTCCGGCCAGCTTTTCCAGCCGGTTTCTATCGCCCGGCTCAAAGCGGACATCGATTCGCGCCTTTTCTTTTCTCTGATCCCTGTCAAGGGGTAAACAAAAGAGCAACAGCTGGTCCCAGACCAGAATTTTTCTGCTCGCTCGCACAATAAAACTGGGTCTCTTCATGGCAACACCCTTGTCTTTGGCGAAAAAGCGCTCGTCTGCTTGGGCTGCGATGAACGCTTTGCCACGATAGTGCGATAGATCTCCAGATATCGACTGCCCATGGCAGCAGAGGAAAAATCGGCTTTAGCTTTGCGCTGAGCAGCCTGTGCCAGAGCACGACATCGGTTTATATCCTGCAGCAAGTCGAGCAGAGCGATGGCCAGCACGTGCGGATCACGAGGTTCGATCAAAAGACCGGTTTGGTTGTGTTCGACTGCTTTGGCAACTCCGCCTACTTTTGTGGCAACAATCGGTTTCCCGGCCGCCATCGCTTCAAGGATGACCATCGGTAAACCTTCGTCTACAGAGGGAAGAACGAAAATATCGGTCAGTGCCAGGATTCCGGGGATATCTTTGTGAGCGCCGACAAGATGAACAGAGTTAGAAATGCTCAAATCTTGAATCGATTTTTGCAGTTTCTCTTTCAAGTGACCATCCCCGACAATGAGAAAATGAATATCCGGTCTTGATCTCAGGATTGACGGAACGGCCTGCAAAAGATAGAGATGCCCTTTTTGTTCAGTCAACCGCCCGATGGTGGTGATAATGGGTGCTTCCAGGGGAAGGGAAAACGAGTTTTTTAAGGGAGAGGTATTGGAAAGTTTTGCGAATCGCACCGTATCGATTCCGTTGAGTATCATCTGTACTTTGCTACGGGTTATGCCATGGGCCAGAACCTGAGCCTCGAGAGCTGGAGAAACGGCGACGATTTGATCGAATCGGTTTAAACAGGTGCGGTCCAATATTTCATAAGCACGATTTTTTAGGCTAGTGCCGGTCCACAAATGACAGGTGGTAATAAGGGAGGTGCGGTTTTTCCCTGCCATCCAGGCGTAAAAGTTGGCTTTGTATCCGTGTGAATGAATCAGGTCGATCCCCTCTGCAGCCACCACCCGGCGAATATGCGACAACGTGTGCCTGTCAAGAGGATGAGCGCACGGAAAAAGCTGTACCGGCAGACCCAGATTGTGTGCTTCCTGCGCCAGTTCCAGATGGGGTTGGTAGCGATTGTTGAAAACGCCGATCAGAGAATCGAACTCGCTTGCCCGCATTGCTTTTGCCAGCTCGAGAATGACATTTTCCGCCCCATAAAAGCCACCACTGCTTACAAGTTGCAGAATTTTATGCGTGTGCATGGTTTACCTCCGGGCTCCTGGCCATGCGCCGCAGCGCCTGGACGAGATCAGGGGCGTTCAAGTCGGTCAAAAAATCGAACAGCTGTTGGAGCCGTTCTTGTCGCTTTTCCTCCGATTGCTCCAGTCGCAACAGCGCCTCATTGCGGGTGATCAATCCTTCCCGAATCATGGCGCTCAGATAGTCACTGGTAGCAGTGTAATGGGCCAGCCGGTCCATGAAAAAGTTTTGCAGGGTTTTGATCTGGCAGTCGAACTGCCACGAATCCCCTGTCTGCGGAGTGCTCCAATCCAGCTCCTGTTGCACGGTTTTTTGGATCACATCCGGATCATAGCGGATGTAATCATAAAAGTGTATCAATTCGATATTCGGATAAAGCCTCTGCAGCAACCCATCCCATTTGCGGATGTGTGAATAATTATGGGTGTAATCTTTGATAGCTGCCCACAGGTTGTCCGGTTTGAGATAGCGTGGATTCGCCAGACTGTTTTTCAGCAACCCTCCCACCACCGACCCGCCATCCTGGCGCAGATAGGCTTCCTTAAACGGCGTGTCCTCGATCGGACTCCACCCGATTGCGATCATTGGGATGTTGTAGCGTCTGGCCATTTTGAAGGCATTGCCGATAATGCCATAGCGGCACCCCGTGCAAAACATCGGGATCATGGCGGGTTGGGGTCGATGCAGAAAAGCGCGCAAATTCGTTTGCAGATAACGGCGTTGGCGCAGGTTGCGTTCGGTCGTCAGGTCGATGCCGAGTTTTTTTGTTGTTTTGGCAATGTTCTCCCGGGCCTCGATATGTGTCAATGTGTTGTCATAGTTGAAGGCGAGGATTCGAAGACCGAACATTTTTTTCATCTGCAACAGCACAAAGGTGCTGTCTTTGCCGCCGCTGATCGGCACCAGGCAATCATATGGGCCTTGTTTGAGGGGTACGTGGCTTATTTTTTCAGCGAGTGCTTTCTGCCCCAAGTAGTGAATCGGTCGATGGGAGCGACAATAGTTGCATACACCCTGAGCATCGAATTCGATGCCCGGATAAACATGGGGTAGAATGCATTGGGTGCATCGGTTCATGGCTTTCTCCTATTTGTCGGAACCAGAGGCTCCGGCATTGCGGGGTTGCGACCAGGCGATGGAGCGAGCTTGGGGTTGGGGGGATTTCCATAACCGGTGAAATTTGATCAGTCCGACGAGGAAACCGAGTCCATAGGAAAAATGTAAAAGTATAAACGCTGTTGCGGTGCCGGGGAAATAGCGGATGCCGCCTTTGAGGCCGATTCGCAGGGCAAAGAAAAAAACAGCGGCGAAATAGAGTCCGGCAATCCCTGCCAACAAAGCCAGAGCCGCGAAAAGGAAAGGGGCCAGAGCGGCACTGACGAGCAAAAGGGTGACAAAGATCGGGGGTATGAATTGACGCAGCTGCATGGTTTTCAGGTGCTTTTGCATGACGCGGACTTTGAAATAGCCATATTGAGCATATTGAATGGCCAGTTTTTTCAGGCTGGAGCGCGGGTAATAGTAGGATTTGATCTCGGGTGTAAAATAAATTTTGCCCCCGTATTTGCGCAGACGATAGTTGAATTCATCGTCCTGACAACGGGTGTATTCCGTGTCGAAAAAGCCGAGTCGCTCGAAAATGTGCCGCCGATAGGCGCCGAAGGCCAGGCAGTCGACATAGCCGGCTTTCCCCGAGGTGCGAAACCGCGCGTTGCCCACTCCAAAGCGCGAGGACATGGCCAGGGCAATACTTTTTCCGACAACCGTATCGTTAAGACTCTCGATGACGCCGCCGACACAATCCGCACCAGTTTCATACAGAGTGTCCTGGCACTTTTGCAGGTAATCCGATTCGACAAAGGCGTGTCCGTCGAGGCGAACAATGATCTCCCCTTTTGCTTCCTTCAGGCCGATATTGAGCGCAAACGGAACTGTTGCATTCGGGTTGTCGAGCAGACGCATATTCACGGCGGGATATTCAGCGATCATCCTCTCAACGATATCACGGGTTTGATCGGTAGATCGACCATCAACAACCAATATTTCATAGCGCTTGCGATCGAATTCCTGGGTCACCAATGAATGCAGGCATTGGGCGATGGTTTTTTCCTCGTTTCGGATTGGGCAAATGACAGTAAAACTATACATAAGAGTTGTCTCGCTTAAAGTGTAGTTTGTAGGCTGTCTTCTTGGCAAGGCCGACTGGCGCCAAAAAGTTGTTTTGCGGTCGACCGGTGAAATTCCCGGTCACCACTCGCTAGGTTTTGATCAGCGTTCCGGCTATGCTCGTACGCAAGGGCCTGCCCGTTTTGCTCATGAGAAGTTTGATCCACAGCAATTCGAAAAAAGCGATCGGAGGCAAAATGGCAAATTCAGCAGGTGAGCAGAACAGATCCATTTCCTCTACCGCGAATCCAGCTTGATGCGCAAGACGTTTGATTTGAACGGGTGTATTGATTCGATAAAATGCAGGAAAAAGGTCATCCGCTTCCCTTTTTTGCAGCAAATAGACCAGAGTTTTTTTAAGCTTTTCGGGAATCAATCGTGCGATCCAGGTTGAATAACCTCGACTGTTCGGTGTATGAAAACAGAGTCTGCCGCCTTTTTTGAGGATGCGCGCGATCTCTCGCAATTGGTTTTCAGGAAATTGTAAATGTTCAAATACCATTTGTGAGGTCACCAGATCGAACGTCTGGTCCTTGAAAGGTAAATGGCCAATCGTGGCACATACTTTATCTTGAATGGTTTGGTGCTTTTTCAACGAAGCAAAATCGACATCGACTCCCACGATCCAACTCGTTGCGGCCAGCAATCGGCGCTCCTGTTCCAGGCGCCAGGGCGACAAAAGATGGTGTCCACACCCCAGATCAAGCCAACAAAGTGCCGAGGCACTTTGTTTGAGCAGCAATTGTTCATAGGCAAGCTGATGTTCTTGCAGCTCGGGAACGAGTTTGTTTTCCATTTTCCAGTAGACCTTGTAAAGGGTCATTCGGTTCATCGATACTCCTTCAGCAGCAGATTGCGCTCGATGTGATTGCCATGTTTTCTTTACCAGCTGTGAAGCAGATGGCTAAAGCCCGAGACCAGTGGAGCGAAATCGATGACATTGTCAGAAGCACCGAACCGGCAAAATAGAAACCGGTCTCGGTGCTGCGGATCGACATATCCAACACGAGTGGTGACAGCTGCCGAATAGCCAGTATCAATCAGCAGTTCGATCGTATCGGCATTAAAATCTCCCAGTTTCCCGTTGGGATAGGCGAAAGCAAAGCATTCGCGCTGTGTTTCTTGTTCGATCCGTTGCTTGGAAAAGGCCAACTCGCGTTTTTGTTCAGTCAGACTGCATCGGGACAATATGGGATGGCTGACACTGTGCGAGCCGATGGTAATCAGATCGTTTTTAGCCATTTCTTTGACGTCATGCCAGGACAGCGGCTTGTCGTTTTCCGGGAGCGTGTCCCAGCCATAGTTGACACGGCATTTTTGCACAAGTTCCTGCATGAGTGACTGTTGCAGGGATATGGGTACTCTTTTGAGGCGCCGTTTGAGTTGCGAGCGCGCCTGGCGACGATCTTCTCGAGTGTGGAGCAGCAATGCGAGGCGCTCATTGCCTATGGTCAAATAGAGCGATTTCAGCGGGGTATAGGTAATCAAATAATCGAGCTGGTCCGTCCACAAAAAAAGTGTTCGATCGATAAACCCGGTGGTGATGAAAAAGGTTGCCGGCATGCGATAGGTTTTGAGCAGGGAATAGACCAAGGTATAGTTGTTTTTATAACCATCGTCAAAAGTCAAGAGGGTCGCATTTTCCGGAAAGTCGGGTTGATAAATCAGTTCAGCCAGACTGATGATGTGACAGTATCGTTTCAAATAGCGCAGATGCTTTTCAAAGAGGCTGAGGGCCAGATGTTTGTCCGAATGTTCGGGCGGGCGAGGGCTATCATGGATGCCATGGTAGAGCAAAATGCAGCATCTTTTTTTGCGGATTTTTGCACTGATGCGATAGAGACCGCTGTAAAACACCGGTTTTTTCAACAAATCGTACATAGTGGATTTCCCATTTTTATCAATTCGAGCATCGGCTTTTGCCGACTGGTGCTCGGACTGACACGATCGGTTGATGGTGACAGGGTGTTGAGCCGCGTGGCCAGGGCAATAAAGATCCAGAAAAAACTGGCAACTGTAAAAAAGTGCCAATAACTGCCGGCAATGTTGCCAGCCAGCACACCCCCGATACAACAGCATAAACCCAATCCCAGTCCTTTATTGAACCCATTATCCGAGTTGCGAAAGAGCCTCCATCCTTGCCAAAATCCCAAGCCAAAGAGCAACAAGGTGAGGAATAATCCCAGCAATCCGATTTCCACGGCGGTCTGAAGAAAATTGTTGTGAAAACTTCCCCACACATAATCGAATTCGCTGCCGGCACGCACTTCGATATAAGGGGTGATGAAAAACCCATGGCCCAAAAGAGGGCTCCGGCAGATCATCTCTTCGGCTTGCTGCCACATGCCAAGCCGTTGCCGTGTGGTTCCATCATATTCTTCGCCCTCGGTGGTCATGCTGATTCGTTGGACCACGGCAGTCGGCAATACGAGATTCCAAAACAGCATCGCCACGATCATCAAAATCAACAAACGGCGATTGCGAAGTAGACCCAATAGAGTCAGACTGACAAAGGCGGCCAGATAGCCACTGCGCGAAAACAGAAACATCACACAGTAATAGCTGAGAGCGCTGACAGGCGCATAAATGATCTTGCGCAGCTTGCTTGTGTCACAGAAAAACAGGGCGAGCAGGATAATGCAGTATTGAGCCAGGAAAACAGCCAATGCATTGCCACTGATCGCCGCTCCTCCGCCGATAAAGGCGGTTTTCAGGGTGTTGCTATAATGGGAGGTGTCTTGCAGGCTGAGGATATTGTAAAAGTTGCGATCCAGCATCAGAATGGCGGCGGTCATGGTCAGAACCAGGGCTTTCATGGTTTTGGGGTTTTTGATATTGTTATAGACGATAAAGAACATGAGATAGGGAATGATCGAATTTTTCCAGGCGATCAACAGCGGATGGCCGAGGTCCAGCGGAGGGGGCCAGTGAAGATAGGCAGAGCCCCGCCAGGTGCCCCACAGGGTCAAAAAAATAAAAAGCAAAAGAGGCCAGTTCAATGGGTTCGGCTGCAGCAGGGGTTCTCTGCGCGCCCGGCTGTTCAGGATCCATTTGACCAGCAGGGCAGCCAAAATAAGGTCATTGATATCTTTGCCGAGCGGATAGATGTTGACGTAATCGAGGATGTTTTGCAGCGGCAAGAAAAACGTCAGAAAGAATATCCCGATTTCTATTCGGTAGAAAGTCATCAGAACGACCAACAAACTCACACCGTATAAAACGGGTGTGAGGATTTTGGTCAATCCCCATCCGAGTTCAAGCATTTCTCTGTTCTCCCAACGAATCGGACGAATGGGCTGCCGATTGTTGTGGTTTGGAACGAATGATTTGTTGCATGCGCTGCCTCAAGGGTTTATCGATAGCGATCATCAATCCACCATAGATCGTCATGCCAACGACGGGTTTAACGATCAATGCCACAATGCCCCTATCGAGAGGAAGGCTTTCGACCGCTTTGTACATAATCAGAGCAGCGCCCAGCATTTTCAACATCGGAGCGAAAGTCATGCGGATTTCCAGATAGCGATGTGAAAAGGCCATCAGAATGATTGCCAGAAAGAGGTAGGTGACGAGGGTGGCGATCGCCGCGCCAACCAGTTGCATGCGGGGAATCAGAATGATATTGAGAGCGCCATTGAAAAGAAAACTGATAAAGACAAAAATGGAGAGATATTTTGTCTTTTTGTGAATATAGATACCCGCTGAATAAAGCGGGAAAAAACCCCAGAGAATCGAACCCGCGAGCAGGTAAGGGATAATCGGCACGCTGTCGAGGTATTTTTCCGAGGCCAGGACAAAGACGACCGACTCGCTAAGAGCGATAAAGCCGAAAACGAGGGGCAAAGCGGCCATAACCGCATAGTGAAAAACGGTCGAGATAAATTGAATGGTCGCTTCCTTTCCTTTTTCGTTCCAGAGCTCCATAAACAGCGGTGTGATGGTGTAGGCCAGTGGAAACATGAACAGATCGCGCAAATAGAGGCAGAGGTTCGATCCGACCGAATAGACCGCAACAGCCTCCGCTCCCATAAAGAGCTGTAGCAAAAAACGATCGGCGGATTTGATCAAAAAAGTCGACATTTCCAGGCTGATAAAAGGCAGCCCGAATGCCAGGCATTCTTTAAAAAAAGTCGGAGAAAAATCGGTTGATTTGGGATAGCGGTCGCGGAACAGTATCAAGAAGAGCGCGGCAATGAGGATCGTTTCAGCAGCGATCTGACCGATGATAAAAGATTCGATGCGCCTGGAGACGAACAAAAGCAGGACGACGCTCAAAGCAAGGCCAACGTATTTTTGCAGGACTAGAAAGATATTCACTGTGCCGGTTTTCTGGGCGGCACGGAGGAAATTGACCAACCGCATATAAATCGAACCGGTAAAGATCCAGACAAAAACCAAAAGGCTGGTGTGAACGAGCGCCGGGTCCAGCCGGTTCTTTAATCCCAGGTGAAGCACAGCCCAGAGACTGGCGACAACTCCAAGGCTGATCGCCACTGAGCTCAGCAGCAAGGTGGAATAAAAAACGTTCAGACCCCCGGGTCGGTTTTGCAGTTTAAACTCGGTGTAAAAACGGACCGCCGATTCCTGCAAGCCCGCCTTGGTCAGGGTCAGAGACATCCACAGGACGATCATAATCAGACTCAAATAGCCGTACTGGCTTTTGGAAAAAATTCGTGTGAGCAAGGGCAAAGAGATAAAACCGGAGAGCATTATTAAAATGTTGCCCAGCGAATAGTGGCCGATCTGGCGAAAGAATTTGTTCGCCAGAGGTTGGGATGATGGAGCCATCTTTTATCCTTTTCTGCCCAGAAAGTACATGCCGGCGGCGGCAATTTCCGCCAAGGGATGGCGGACCAACCAGCGGTCCAGATGTTTGATCGGAAAAAGGAGCCATCCAAACACCAGGCACCCTATATGATAGAGCTTAATTCTATTAAAGGAGAACAGGGCGGCCCCCAACTGGATGCTGATCAAGGCAAATGACGATGCCACACCACCGTTGGGTCCGCTTTTAATCTCGTCAAAGTCTTGAAACAATTCGCGAATTCCTTGCAAGCTGAAACGGCGATAATCGGAACTCATATGAACGGGTTGAAGAAAAGGGATTTCTGCATAGACCAGGCCACCGGACTTGAGCACCCGATGAATTTCGCGGACGACGTTCTGAGAATTTCTCGTATGTTCCAGAACCGCCTGGCTGATGACAAGATCGAACGACTGATCGCGAAATGGCAATTCGTGAGCGTCGGCAACAAGGGTGACATTGTGGCCAGGCTCGATTTCCAAATTGATCGCTTGATTCAGGATTTGCGGCCTCAAGTCGTGAATGTGGTTGCCGTGTCTATCCACGCCTCCGCCGACCAAAAGCAAGCGATCCTGATCCCTTGTCAGTGCGTTGATTGTCCGGATGTTTTTTGCGGTCTCGGTCGACAGTTTGGCACTCGGAGGATTGAATAGGCGCGATAACAGAGGCAAGGTTTTGAGATGATTACCGAGCATGGCGGTTTCACCTGTCGCTTGAGTTCAGCCGGCCAGCGATTCGACTTTTCGCCTGTTTTCTACCCAGGCTCGAGCGGAATCGATTGTCGGCAACAGTTCTTGATAGATCGCGAGATAGCTGCTGATCATCTGTTGGAGTGAAAAACGTTTCCGGCTATCTTTTCGACCCTGTTCGGACAGCCGATGTCTCAGGGCATCGTCTTTTAAGAGCAGGACAATCGCCCGGGCCAATTCTGATGGTTTTTCGGGTGGCACCAAAAGGCCATTGCGGCCGGAATCGATCGCTTCCGGATTCCCGCCCACATCGGTGGCTACAACCGCCAATCCGGCAGCCATCGACTCGATCAGTGTATTTGAAAATCCTTCGCTTCTGGAGGGCAACACAGCGAGGTCCAGCTCTGGCAACAGCTCCTGGATATTTGAACGGGGTCCCAAAAAATGCACAGTTTTATTCAGATCGAGGCTGTCGACACGCCGGCGCAAATTTTGATTGTACGTTGCCAGAGTATCCTGGTCTCCGGCCGGCAGACCGCCGATGATAAGCAGATGGGCGTTGGGAATCTGGCGCTGAACTTTAGGCCAGGCTTCGATTGCGACATCGATTCCCTTGATCGGGCGAATGTTGGCGATCAAGCCAACGATGCGATCGCAGGAGGATAAACCCAACTGGGGACGCAGGTGGTTGTCCGTTTGGGGAGTATGGGGTACAGCCGACTCGATGCCGTTGTACACGGTCCGCAGGCGGTATGCCGGGGCCCCTTCTCTTTGTCGGATTTCCTGTTTGAGCCTCTCCGAGACGGTGACGATGAGGTCCGCCCGTTTGTTGAGGAATCGCCTCATCAAGCGGTATCGGGGATGCGCTTCATCGAACCCCATGTCGCGGCGGTTGGAGATCAACCGGGCAGTGGGAAAGATCGCCTTGATCAGTGTCCCGATAAGATCGGAACCGAAATGATAGGTCTGTAAATAGCAACTGCCGGATTCACGCATGAATCGGCTCAATCGCACAACCTGGCGCATAGCCCTTGCCCCATACGGCCTGTTGATGCCGAGCGGCTGCACATCAATCCCCTTCTGAAGAAAGAGTTGGATGACCTGACTTTGCAGAGGCATCAGGGGACAAACCCTTACCGCGATACCAGCTGCTTGCAGAGCGCGAGCCAAGACAAGCAGATGCTTCTCGGTGCCTCCCAGGGTCGACAGGTTATCGATGAGAAAGAGAATGCCTGGAATCTTCATTTTGCCAAAACACTCGGATTAAATGATCCCTCAACAATTGCCGATTTTTTTTTATCGAATTCATCGGTTGTTTGACGATTTCGCCGGGCGAATGGTAGCCCGCAGGTTTTTGCAAGGCCCATCGTTCGATACATTTTTCGCGGTAGCGCTCTGTCGATCCGAGAACGCGTGCCGGCACGCCGATGGCGATACTGTTGGGCGGAATATCGGATATAACCACGGACCCGGCTGCAACGATCGAATTGGGCCCTACGCGGACATTGGGCATCAGAGTCGCATGGGCGCCGATTACGCAATTGTCCTCGATAACAATCGGCCCATAGACCTGAAGATCAGGAATCTCTTGGCGGAAAATCCAGGCCCCGCCATCATGAGTGATGAGGCTGACGCCCATCGCGATCGTCACATGATTGCCGATTTTTACCAGATAGGGCTCGGGCCCCAGGTCGGTGATGATAATGCTGCAATTCTCACCCACTTGGGCGCCTTGTTTGCGAAAGTATTCGGCAATGGTATAGCTGTTATATTTGTAATAAATATAATAGCGCTCGAATTTGTTCAGGATCGAGCCGATGATGCTGTGAGGTTTCATGGGCGGCTCTCCTTGCCGTCTTTGATCTCTTTTAGCAAGATTTCTTGCATCAGGGCATAACCTTGTTCATTGAGATGCATACCGTCAGTCGTGTACTCGGATTTGAGATATCCCCCTTCGTCTGCAAGGGCACTGGCATAATCGATGAGAGTAACTTGATGGCGATTGCAGCAAGATTTGATACCCTGGTTGAGCAGCAAGATTTTTTGGGCCAACGATCGACTATTTCCCGGCTGAAAAGTTCGGCTGACCGGAATGGTTGAGGCCACAAATGGCTCGATTTGGTTGTACCGAGCCAATTGAATCATCATCTCCAGATTTCCCAACGTGACCTCTGGCGGAATTCCGCGCGTCGCATGGATGGCGCAGAGTTTGATCACCACTGCTTTTGGTTTTAGATCGATGACATCCTGTTTAAAGCGCAAGAGGTATTGGCCGGAAACCTGTCCATATTGTCCTTTGTTGACGATGTGCAGCGATCGCATCCAATCGCTAGTCGGCCAATCGCGAGTGATGGAAGCGCCGAGCAAAACGATGCCGCCGCTATCGGCCGGCGAATTGCGAGAAACAAGCGGCTGCATCGCCCAGTCGCTCGTCGCCGCCCAGGCTAAATGCGCGTTTTTGCGATATTGCCAGGCTTTGTATAAGAAAAACAATCCGGCAACCGTGCCCAGCAGCGAAAAAATGAAAAGAGTGAAAAGCCAGCGTGCCATCGCTCATTGCTCCTGATCGATTGTTCAAACACCCTGGTTTAAAATCGATTTGCCCATCATTTCCAGCCGCAACTGCCCGAGCTGTTCTTCCGAATTGAGCAATTGATAGTTGTTATAGCGGACACTGCTAAAGTTTTCCGGCAAACCGTGTTTGAGGGCAGACACGATTTCTCTGACCCCATCATAGACGGAAAGAGTGGGTTGAAAATCGAGTGTTTTGGCGATTTTGCTGAAAGAGACGCGATAATTTCGTCTGTCCAGATCGTTTTCACAGGACGAGATGGCGACATGCGGCAATATCTGCTGAATGATCTCCCCGATTTGTTTGATTTGATGGTTTTGCGAATTGGCGCCGACGTTGAGAATCTGGTTCTCCAAGCCGAAATCAGAAAGTTGGATGCACTTGAGAATAGCGGTGGAGATATCCTGAACGTGCAAAAAGGGGCGCCACTGATCGCCGCCAAAAATTTTGATGCTTTTATCCGTGTACGCTCGGGCGGTGAGAAGATTGACGACCAGGTCGAACCGCGGTCGATAGGACATGCCGAAAACGGTGGCAAAGCGGAGGATAATCGGTTTGAATTTTTCGTCGCTCAACATGACCAAGACTTTTTCCGATGCTATTTTGGTGCGTGCGTAAAGCGATACGGGATTGAGGATCGATTTTTCCGTCAAGGTTTGGTCGCTGGCGCCATAGACGCTACAGGTCGAGGCAAAGATCAAACGGCTGACATTGAAGCCTTTGGCTGTTTCGGCAATCATGCGGGTGGCCATGAGATTGATTTCCAGACTCAGGTCGCGATCGACCTCGCAGGCCGGATCGCCGACAATCGCCCCGAGATGAACGACGCTGCTGACATCTCGCATGCTTTTGATAATGGTGTCTATCGAACGAAAATCCCCACAGATCAATTCAAAGTCGGACCGTTTGGTGAGATCTGCGATCGAGTCTCGCCCGTACATCAGCATGTCAAGAATTCGTACACGATAACCGGCCTGCAGCAGCTGGCGCACGAGGACTGAACCGATATAACCGGCACCACCGATGACCAGAATCAGCGGACGCGGATCGATCAATCCCGCGACATCTGAGAATTTGCCATTGCCCTGCTGTGACAACATTCGCATCCACAGGCGGTGCCACAAACGCGACGCCTGGATCGTCGACAGGGTGATAACCAATCCCATGAACCAGATGCTGCGGGGAAACATGCCGACCACGATATAAGAATAGACGCCGAATAGCACGTAGGACAATCCCACCGCTTCCAGAATCACCAGCGCTTTGTATCGGCCGCTGTAGGTTCTGCCATGCGTATAAAAACCATGGGAATAAAAAATCGTCATCGAAATCAGGCTCAAAGCGAGCGCATTTTCCCGGTAAAGGTCGGCATAGGCGGTGAAATCCATACTTTGGGGTGATGCCCAACCAATCCAGGCCAACAGATCGACATCGAAAAGGACGAAGCGAAAAAAAATCGCCAACATCAGGGCAAAATTGACAATCACCAAATCGGTTGCCATTCGCAAGATCATGTCTTGAGAGAGATGGAATTTTTTCACAACATGCCCCTTCCTCAACTCGCATGCCGGGTTGTCAGAATCGACGCTGGCTTTGCTCAGGCTGTTCGATTTGCCGGATCAGCCGTATGTCAGGACTGACGAACCCCATTTTTTGATTTTGGCAAAGCAGCGATGCTCTGCATCGGATTGGGAAACAATGCCCCAATGGTACGGGCGATGATTTGGATGTCCTTTCCGATTGTCATGTGATCGATGTAATCAAGGTCGATCTCGAGTTTATCGGCCATGACTTGCAAATATTCCGTTTCCAAATCGATTTCGGACAAGAGGTTTTCTTCGTCGCGGTATTTGATCTGTGCCGGTCCGGTAATACCCGGTTTGACGCTCAGAACCCGCTGTTGTGCAGGGGAATAGCGGGCGACCCACCGTCGTGTTTCCGGGCGAGGGCCGACCAGGCTCATCTCTCCGATCAAGACATTGAGGAAGGATGGCAATTCATCCAGTTTGCTTTTGCGCAGCACTTTACCGAGCCGGGTGATGCGCGAATCTCCGGCGTGGGTAATGGAAGCGCCCAGTTTGTCAGCGTTCGGAACCATGGTGCGAAACTTGAACATCGCAAAAGGCGCTCCATAGAGATTGTGCTGACGTTGATCGGGTTGAGGTGGATGATTTGAATCTGAAAGGCGACGGTTTTTGCCGATTCTCTCAGAACAATAGATAATCGGGCCTGCAGAGTCCAGTTTGACCGCCATGGCGATTACCGCCAAGAGCGGAGCAACAAGGATCAGCGCCAGGAGGGCAAAGACGATATCAAAAAGGCGTTTCACTCTTCCTCCGCCGGCAAATCTTTGTCCCGATTATTATAAAGTTTGTTTTTTACCGCTTGAATGACAACGGGACTTTCCGGCCGTTCCAGTTTTTCCAAGGCTTCCGCGCGTGTACAATAGCTCTGGCGCACGAGGTTGGCCATCTCGAACGCATAGGGATTGAAATGGTGGCGTTTTTTATGCACGACATTGGCGTACGAGTTTAAAAGGCAGTTGGTCGAGTTGGCATCGGTGTCGCTCGGTGGGTTCCAACCCATTTCCGATATGATGCGCACGATCTTTTCTTCGTCGTAATCCAGAAACGCCAGGGGATGGATATTGTACGGCCACAGATAATCGGCTGCAAAGTCTTTTTCGCCAAGAAACACATGATCCAATTGGGGGCCGATCAGAGAGCGAACCGGTGTTTGGATCGCCTTTTGCATCTGCTGGATCATCGATGGATTGTTATGAAAAATGGAGGCGGACAGGGGCGCCTGTCCCGGTGACCAGCCATAGGCGATGAATGGAATCCGCAGTTTCAACGCGGTTTTAAGGACAATCGCTTTGACGATTCCCATGCAGGATGTACAAATTGTGCTGGCGCGTTCAAGCGTTTTGGGCGGAAAGAGGTCGTTTTTGCTACCGGCTACAAAGATTTCTCTGAGGAGATCGAACTGAGGTTTGACTGTGATGCGGTCGATATTCAGCGCTTCTGATACGAGATCTATGTTTTTCAGGGCATGAGGTGAAAGAAAGCCGTTATCGACTGTTACTGCCAGCAAGCGCAGCTTGTATTGTTCGACGAGAATTTTCAAGGTGAAGGTGCTGTCTTTGCCGCCGCTATAGGCCGCAATACAATCATAGTTGTGAGCCGGGATGAGCTTGGCGCACAGCTCGTCAAAGTGCATGCGATAGCGCTCTTTGTTGGATTGCATTTTTTGTTTGCCGTTATTATTAAAAGCGCGACAATAATTGCAGACACCTTTTTCGTCGAAATGAATTCCCGGAAAGGTTTCCGGCAAAACACAGTTTTGACATCTTTTCATGAGAGGCTTCTTTCATTTAATGTAGCGGTGCTGTTAGCGAACGGGCCCTGTTTTTGATGGCGGTAAAATCGCGGCGGTTGACAACGGGAACGGGTTTTTGCCATTCCGGTGGCGGTGTTGGGCGGCGGTCGATGAATTGCCGGATCAACTGGTCGGTTGTCAAGATCGCCATCAACGCCATTTCATCCCGCGCCGACAATCGTTCCGGCGTTTCTTCCAATTTGCACAACAAAGCGGCGACAGCTTTTGTATGCCAGACGCCCTGCTGGGCGAGATGTGCTGACTGCAGCAATTCTTTTATCCCTGTCAGCCGGCTGGACAATGCCGAGACAATGGGAGCGCGATAGGGTTGTTTTTGTCGGTTGACAATTTGTTCCGGCAGCAACGGCCGAAAGGTTTTTTTGAGAATCCATTTTTCCTTCAAGCCAAAGAGTTTCCAGTGTGCAGGCAAAGAACACGCAAAGTCGATGACTCGTTTGTCGAGAAAAGGAAACCGCCCCTCCACCGAATGGCTCATGAGCATGCGCTCCCCCTGCGAGTTGAGCAGATAGTTGGCGAGAAAGATATGGGTTTCGAGATAATGGGCTCGGTTCAGAGGAGAAAGAACTTTTAGATCAGCTCCGATTTTCGCCTCGAGTTCGCCGAACGGATCCGCGTTCTCCAGCTGGTGCAAACACTCGGGATCAAGAAACCGCAACAAGCTGAGGCCGTTTTGCCAACGCAGGCGATGGGAGAAAAAGGGATCGTCGAGTTGACCGAGGTTTCGTGAAAAAAAGTTTTGCCAGAATGCGGCAGTGCGCGGATTTTTGCCATCCAAATAGGGATAAAGCGTTCTGTAGAGCAGCGGTCGCCGTTGCGAATCGGGTTGGCGGGCGTGAAAACAGCGCAATTTGGTTTCTTTAAAGATGTTATAGCCACTGAAAAACTCATCCGCCCCTTCGCCGGTGAGAACGACTTTAAAATCGCAATCATGTACATTTTGCGAGAGCAGCATGAGGGGAACCGGTGACATGCGCAAAATCGGGTGTTCGGTATGAAAAATGACCTGAGCCAGATGGTCGGTCAGGGCGTGAGCAGGGCAAAGAAAGCTTTGGTGTTCGGTCCCGAGATAGGTGGAAGCGACTTTTTGAAAAGCTGTTTCGTCATAGCGGGGATGATCGAACTCGATGGAAAAGGTATTGAGCCGATTCTTGCCCTGGGTTTGAATCAGTGCTGTAATCAGAGAAGAATCGAGGCCGCCGCTGAGGTAGGCGCCCACGGGAACATCGGAGCGCAGGCGCAGGCGTACGGCATCGGTCAGCAGGTCGGTGAGCTGCGAACAGGCGCGATCAAAAGAGGTGTGAGGCGATTTCTCGGGAAAAGAGAGACTCCAGTAACGCTGCTGTTTTTTCTCTCGACGCGTGTAGCGCAAAAATGTTCCAGGTTCGACTTGAACGATTTCTTCAAAGGGCGTTTGTCCCGGCAAGGGTGACCAAAAAATCAGGGTTTGCATCAACGCTTGCAGCGAAAGGCGGGGCTGGATCCGCTGCCATTGCAGCAGGGCTTTGATCTCGGAGGCAAAAGCAAGGCGGGAGCCCGAGTGCCAGTAATAAAGGGGGCAGATTCCCACTGGATCGCGAGCGAGCAACAGGGATTTTTGTTGAATGTCCCAAAGCGCGAAGGCGAATTGCCCATTTAATTCATCGAGCAATCGAGTGCCGCATTCTTCATAGAGATGGAGAATAACCTCAGCGTCGCTGCCTCCGGAAAAGCGGTGTCCGCGTTTATTGAGATCGCGGCGCAGCTCGATATAGTTGAATATTTCTCCGTTGCAGGTCAGCCACAGCGACCGGTCTTCATTGCACAGGGGTTGCTGGCCACCGAGGGGATCGATGATGCTCAGGCGGGCGTGCCCCAATGCCGCAGTTTTATCCACATAAAGCCCGGCGCCGTCGGGACCGCGATGGCGCAGCGAGGCGATCATTTGCTGCAGAACCGACGTTTCGGTTTCTGAGAGGGGTTGTTCATGGGATACGATACCGCAAATGCCGCACATAAAAGGCGCCCACCGTTTAGGATTGAAGCAAATCGGTTTTTTTGATTTTCCCCGAAGTGGTTTTGGGCAATTCGGAGCAGATTTCGACCTGTTGTGGAACCATAAAATTTTCCAGATGCGCAGCACAGTGACGTTTGATTTGATTCGAGTCAAGCTCGCTGCCGCGGATCGGAACGACAAAAGCTTTGATCGCTTCACCGAGAACGGCGTCGGGGATTCCGACGACTGCTGCTTCGGCAACCTGAGGGATTCGGTAGATCACGTTTTCTATCTCTTTTGGGCTGACCTTTTCACCTCGGGATTTGATTATGTCGTCTTTTCGCGCGATAAAATAGAGATATCCGTCCTTGTCCATGCGAAAAAGGTCGCCGGTGTAGAGAACTTTTTCCCAGGGATAGCGTCCCCCCGGGCGAAGGCGTTTATCGGTTTCTTCCGGATCTTGCCAATACCCTTGCATGACATTGGCTCCGCGAACGACCAATTCGCCGGTCGAGCCCGGCGGCAAACGATTTCCCGATTCATCGACCAAATAGACTTCTTCGTTCGGCATTCCTCGGCCGACGGATCCGGGTTTACGGTTCAGCATTGCCGGAGGCAGATACGAGACGCGTTTGCATTCGGTCAGGCCGTACATGGCATAGATGCGCGCACGGGGAAAAATCCGCCTGAGGCGTGCGATATGCTCGCATGGCAGATGTGCGCCGGTGTTGGAGATATAGCGCACACGGGTAAAATCTTGGCGCTCGATTTCCCGCATTTGCAAAAGTATGGCTGCCATGCTGGGAACGATGGGGAACCCCGTAACTTTTTCTCGATTCAAAAGTGTGAGGGTTTGATAGGGATAGGCAAAAGATTTTTCCAGTATCAGGGTGCCGCCGAATTTGAATGTCATCAAAACCTGGTAAAGACCATAGTCAAAAGAGAGAGGCAGCACATTGAGAACGACATCATCGGGTTGGTTTTGCAAATAGTGGATGATTGAGCTGGCGGCGGAGTCGATGTTTCGGTGCGTCATCATGACGCCTTTGGGCAATCCGGTCGAACCCGAGGTATAGATCAATGCCGCCAGATCCATATCGATGACCGGAATATGGGGTGGTGTTTGCGCTCCTCGAGCGATGATCGATTGCAGGTGTATTGCGGGTTCAAACGAGGTTTTTGTATTTTTATTTCCTGCCATGCAGCACAGAGAAAGGTGTTCAAGTCGGTCGCGCCGCTGTTGCATCGATTGTGCCGTTTCTGCATCACAGATCAATGCTCGAGCCTTGCTGTGGTTGAGAATGAACTCGAGTTTTTCCGGTTTGGTGCTGCAGTTGATGACCGAAAAGACGGCTCCGGCTGTGAGGACGGCGAATATCGAGACGATGGCTGGCATGCCGTTGTCGATATAGATCACAACCCGGTCTCCTCGCTCGATTCCCCTGGCAACCAATTGTCTGGCCAGACGATTGACAAATCGATACAATTGTCCATAGCTGTAACTGTGACCGTCGCATTTCAAAGCGATTTTGTCGGGTTGGCGTTGAGCGCTGGTGTACAAATAGTCATGTACGAGCATTCGATTTTTCCCCACCTTTCAACGTGCGGAAAACCTGGCGCCCGGATTTTCTCGCGGGTGTCGATCTAAAACAGGTTTTGCTCCGGCACGGATTCTGGCTGTTTTGTTTTGCGCGCAACAAACGCCTGGATCTGGGCAATCGAATCGAGGTTTTCGGGCACGATCTCTTGGTCCAGCACTCGCAGGCCAAAGGTCTCTTCGATAAAAGTCACCAGTTCCAGGACACCTGTTGAATCGACAATCCCGCTGTTCAGAAAGGATTGCTGTTTATCCAGGGTTTTTCCATCTTGCCCGAACATGAAGTTTTTGACAATAAAGTCGCGTATAGCTTTTTCTACGTTCATGGGTTGGGATCTCCCATCAGTAAATGAATTCAGAGCGCAACCGAGACGGCGATGATTCGTTTGCGGTTTAGTGCCACGATCTTTTTTACTGTTTCGCTTACATAAGCGGCATCCTGAAGCGACATGCGTGGGTACAGCGGCAGCGAAATCGCTCTTTCATACACGGACTCGGCATGAGGATAGTCTCCTGGGCGATAGCCAAAACGGTCGCGATAAAAGGGATGCAGATGCAAGGGCATGAAATGCACACTGCAGCCGATACCCTTGTCCTGAAGCGCTCGAATAAAGTCGTCTCTGCCGAGGGTCAGTTTTTCCTGTCGGATTCGAATGACAAAGAGGTGCCAGGCATTTTCGGCGAAATTTCGAAAGGGGGGTAATTCGATTTCATCCATCCCGGCAAAGGCGTCGAGGTAGAACCGGGCCAGCGTTTTGCGAATTTGTTGGTGATGGTGGAATTTGTGCAGTTGTTCCAATCCGATGGCGGCCTGGATATCGCTCATGTTGTATTTGTACCCCAACTCTCGGATTTCATAGTACCAATTGCTCTTGTCGTCGTAGCGCTTCCAGGCATCTTTTGACAATCCGTGCAATGAGAGACGGCGCAATCGATCGGCGCGATCGCCGTCGTTTGTGGTGATCATTCCGCCCTCACCTGTGGTCAGGTTTTTTATGGCATAAAAACTGAAGCAAGTTGTGGTGCCGATGCTGCCGATCGTTTTGCCGAAATAGCGTGTGCCGAGAGCGTGCGCGGCGTCTTCGATCACAGGCAGGCCGTAACGTTGAGCAAGTTCGACGATCTCGCCCATGTTGCAGGCTTCACCGCCAAAATGAACGGGGACGATCGCTCGAGTCCGGCCATTGATCGCCAGGGCGATGGCAGCAGGATCGATGTTGAATTGGTTGGGCAAGACATCGGCAAATACGGGAATAGCACCCGTATAGAGAATCGTTTCGCCGGTTGCAGCAAATGTATAGGGTGTGGTAATCACCTCGTCTCCTTGCTGCAGATCCAGAGATGCTAAAGACAGATGTAGGGCCGCGGTACACGAGTTGACAGCAATTGCATGACGCGCATGCACAGCTTTGGCAAAGTGTTGCTCAAAATCCAGGGTGCGAGGGCCTGTGGTGATCCAGCCGGATCGCAGCGCGGCAACGACCTGTTCCACTTCTTTTTCGCCGATCAGCGGAAGGCAAAAGGGAATCGAATGCTCTCCGCGATCGTCGCCATTCGCCGTTTTCATCGGGACTCCTTGCGTTGACGGTTGTGAGTTGTAGTGGAATATTCGTATCGATAATAGCTGTGCTGATAGTAATAGGGCAAAACTTTTTGGGTGTCATTCAGGACAACACCGATCATTTGGCAACCCGATTCGGAGAGGAGCTGGATCGCCCGTTTGATGACGGTGCGCGGTGTTTTTCCCGCTTTGACAACCATGATCACGCCGTCCGCGATTTGCGCTAAACGCAATGAATCGCTGACCGGAATGATCGGCGGTCCATCGATCAAGATCAGCTTGTAGTAGTGGCGGATGCGGTCGAGCAATTCTTTCGTTTCATTGAGGCGCAGCAGTTGAAACGGCTTGTCGTCGTTGCGCCCGGCGGTGATCAGATGCAAATTGCGAAAGGGCGTTTTGTTGATGACCTCGGTCAATCGTTTTTTATTCATCAAAATGTCGGACAGACCCCCATCGCGGTTCAGTTTGAAACGCTTATGCAACATGGGTTTGCGCAAATCGCCGTCGATGAGCACAAAATAGTCCGACGACGCAAGTGCGCTGGTGATAGCCAAATAGGAAGCGACAGTGGTCTTGCCTTCTCCTTCGGTTGCGCTGGTAACCATGATCACCTTTTTGCCATCTCCGAAATCGCGGGCGATCAACTTGCTGTAAAGTTGATAGAAATCGGAGAAATAAGGCGAGTTTTCGTCGTACTGATAAACACCGTTGCTATTTGTTTTGTTATGCATAGGGGCTCCTCAAAGACCCGGATTGTCGCGAACGCGGTCACGCTCGCTGCATCTTTAGTGACTTGGTGATCGGCGTCATTTTGGGAATGGTAGCTAAAACCGGGACATTCAAAAAGTCTTCCACCTCTTCGGGATATTTAATCGACAAATCCAGGGTTTCAGAACCGACGGCAACTCCCATACCCAACATACCGCCGAGAAGCAACGCTGCGAAGAGAATACGGCGTCTATTGGGCTTGATACGCTCGAGCGGCCGTTTGGGAGGTTCCAGAATCTGGTAGCGCATTTTGGCTTCTTTCTGTTGCGCGGATTCGCGAATTTTCGTCCCTTGAATCTGCTGCGCCAGCAATTCATAGATTTCCCGGTTGTTGTTGATCTCTCGCAAAAGCCTCTCGCGCAACACTTGCTGCGACGGTTCGCTTTTTACGGATTCGTTGTGGGCCTCCAGTATTGAATTAAAGGTGTTGAGGGAATGGTTGATGACCGCCAGCTCGAGTTGCAGCTTTTCCAGTTTGATCAATTGCATGCGGAGAGGGGCGTCGATTTTATCGCTGTATTTTTCCACGGATTTTTGAATGGTTTCGTGGATCTCTTTTTTTAGCCGGGCGATCTCTTCATTCAGCTGGACGACCTCGATATCCCGCCAGGTGAATTGGCGATAGAGCATGCAGACATTATCGATCCGGGCCAGCAATTTGTTGCGCAATTCGGCAACATTGACATCCAGTTCCCGGCGAAAGGGTTGGGATGCTGTGCGCGTCGACTGCTTCAGCTCCTGGATTTCCTCTTCTTTGGTCTTTTTTTCGATCTGTGTCGACAG
>JAFGJN010000309.1 GCA_016929055.1 Candidatus Zhuqueibacterota bacterium | reverse complement strand
GTTGACTAATCATACTGCTAAAACCTGTTTTGGACAGGTGTGATACAAATCGTAAAATAAAATTAAATAGAAAAAAAGCAAGAATTAAATGGATCTTGCGAAAAATGCGACCCTAGATAAACTGGAATCAAACAAAAAACGACAACAGATATTTCCCCCGGTTTCGGTGCTTCACGCCGAAACCGGGTGTTCTATCTTTTTTTTTCAGATCAGCCACCAAGAAACACTTGGCCGCAAATAATATGATGTGAAATTAACAATCTACAAAGACTTTTTCAATCTAACTTGAGCATCACGGGTGTCCGGTCGTTCGACCGGACACCCGTGCTTGAGCATATTTTTGTCTTAAAAAGCTTGTTTGTGAACGTAATCGGGTTTGAACATGCGCACCTTTATCCGTTCACATATTTTCACATGATCAATATCATTCCCACGCATTCGCTTGCCCGCGCTTAAACAATGAGCCTCGAGTGCTCATCAGGTGGTGAATAGATGTGAGCCTGCCCTGGGGAATAAAACAATTGAAAAAGAATGTCCATTTGTTTAAGTTTGTTGCATCATCTCCTTTGAAGGGCTCGAAGGATGAACCTCGAACCGCCCTCTTGACCGGCCCGTCTGCATGAAAGGATCTTTTATGTCTGGTAAAAAAATACACGCTTTTTCCACTTTGGCCATTCATGCCGGTCAAAAGCCGGATCGCGACACGCAGAGCCGGGCAGTGCCGGTTTATCGCACCAGCTCTTATCTGTTTCGCGACAGCCAACATGCCGCCGATCTGTTCGCGCTGAAGGAAGCCGGTTATATTTACACCCGCCTGGGCAATCCGACGCAGGAGATTCTGGAAGCTCGCGTCACCGCTTTGGAAGGTGGAGTCGGTGCGCTGGCATTGGCGTCCGGTACATCGGCTATCCATTATACCGTGATTAATATCTGTTCGGCAGGCGATGAGATTGTATCGGCCAACAATCTTTATGGCGGCACCTATACCCTCTTTGATGCCATTCTGCCGCAATTCAATATCCGCACCCGTTTCGTCGATCCGTGCGACATGGAAGGATTCGAGCGGGCGATCAACGAACGCACCCGGCTCATCTATATCGAAACCATCGGCAATCCGGTGTTGCAGGTCATCGATATCGAAGCGGTGGCGCGTATCGCTCGACGTTTCCATCTTCCTCTGGTGGTCGATTCGACCTTTACCACACCCTATCTGCTGCGGCCTTTCGACTATGGCGCCGATATTGTTGTTCATTCGCTGACCAAATGGATGGGCGGCCATGGAACGGCAATTGGTGGAGTGGTGGTCGATTCGGGGCGTTTTGATTGGAGCGAAGAAAAATTCAAGCTCTTTAACGAACCGGACGCCAGTTACCATGGGTTGCGCTATGCTCACGACCTGGTCGAACTCGACTTGCCGCCATTCATCACCCGTCTGCGTCTGGTGCCGTTGCGCAACCTGGGCGCGTGTATATCGCCCGACAATTCCTGGATCTTTTTACAGGGTTTGGAGACGTTGCCGTTGCGCATGGAACGCCATTGTCGCAACGCCCTGGCTGTGGCCGAATATTTGACTGTCCATCCCAAGGTCAAGTGGGTGCGCTATCCCGGCTTGCCAAACGACCCCTCTTTTGCCCTTGCCGAGCGCTATCTGGAAAATGGCTGTGGAGGTATGGTGGTTTTTGGTATCGATGGCGGTGTCGAGTCCGGAGCGCGGTTTATCGATCGTCTCGAACTCTTTTCCCATCTGGCCAATGTCGGGGATGCCAAAAGTCTGGCGTTGCACCCGGCCAGCACCACCCATTCCCAGTTGTCGGCAGAGCAACAATTGGCCGGACAAATCACTCCCGATCTGATCCGCCTCTCCGTCGGCCTTGAAGATATCGACGACTTGTTGGCGGATCTGGAACAAGCGTTGCAGACTGCCTAGTGGGTTCTATGAAGAGAATATCGAGTCGAGTAGGGGAATAATGATTCGGATGATTGCGAAATGAACAACGACAACGGCTCGGTCGGGCTGGTTCAGACAAAAACTCTGACGTTTGCCCATCCTCCTGATGAGTTGATACTTGAAAGCGGTGCGCGCTTGGGTCCCATCACCCTGGCCTACGAAACCTATGGCAAACTCGATTCGCAGCGCAGCAATGCGATTTTGCTTGTTCACGCCCTGACCGGCGATGCCCATGTGGCCGGGTATCACACACATGCGGATCGCAAGCCGGGGTGGTGGGATTGGATGGTCGGCTCGGGCCGGCCTTTCGACACCGACCGCTACTTTGTCGTCTGTTCCAATGTCATCGGCGGTTGTCAGGGCTCCACCGGTCCGCGCTCGATCAATCCGGCAACCGGAGAGCGATACAATCTCGATTTTCCAATGGTCACCATCGGTGATATGGTGGCGGCCCAGCGCTATCTGGTTGATGAGTTGGGCATTGACCGCCTGCTCTGTGTGGCCGGTGGATCGATGGGCGGTATGCAGGCTTTGGAATGGGCGATTCGTTATCCAGAGCGGGTGGCTTCGGTGATTCCCATCGCCACCACCAGCCGGCTATCGGCACAGGGTATTGCCTTTAACCAGGTTGGCCGTCGCGCCATCACAGCCGACAACAAATGGAACGGCGGCAATTACGGTGTGAAACCGGATGAGCTGCCTGCCGAAGGCTTGGCCGTCGCCCGAATGTTGGCCCATATCACCTACCTCAGCGAAGAGGCCATGCATGCTAAATTTGGCAGGCGGCTGCGCGAAAAAGAGCGCTACGGGTTCGACTTTTCCATCGATTTTGAAGTCGAAAGTTATCTGCAGCACCAGGGCGAGAGTTTTATTCGACGATTCGATGCCGACAGCTATCTCTACATTTCCAAGGCGATGGATTATTTCGACCTGCCCAGGCAATACGGTTCGCTGCAAAACGCCTTTGCCGGGGTGCAGGCCGGATTCCTGCTGCTCTCTTTTTCATCGGATTGGCTTTTCCCCACTGTTCATTCAAAAGAGATTGTTCGGGCGTTGATGGTTAACCGAAAAGATGTGACGTTTTGTGAAATTCCCTCACCATACGGTCATGATGCCTTTCTCATTGAAAACGAGGCGATGAAACGGATTGTCCCGGCGTTTTTAAATCGCATGGCTTCATCGGGACGCCACTGAGCGAAAGTATTGTATGAAAATGAGCGGTACAAAAGGGTGTTTTGACGGCGTGCTGCGTCGGGACCTGCGAACGGTCGTCGCCTTGATCGAGCCAAAGAGCCGGGTATTGGATTTGGGATGCGGTGATGGCGGATTGTTGGGGGTTCTCAACCGGGAACGCGGTATCAGCGGTCATGGCATCGAGCGCTCTTTTGAGGCGATTGTCCGGTCTATCGAAAACGGCGTTTCAGTCATCCAGGCCGACTTGGATGAAGGGTTGGGCGAGTATCCGAACCACTCTTTCGATTATGTATTGCTCAGCCATACGTTGCAAACGGTGCACAAACCCGCGGTCATGATGCGGGAAATGGTACGCGTCGGGCGCCTGGGTATCGTCACCATGCCCAATTTTGCCCACTGGCGCATTCGACTGCAGTTTGTATTCAGGGGGAGAATGCCCAAAACCCGCCTTTTGCCTTACAGCTGGTATGATACGCCGAATATTCATCTGGTGACGCTGAGTGATTTTTGCTGGTTTTGCCGCAGGCATGACATCGAGATTCTACGGCAAATCAATCTGCCTTCCTCTCGGTTAGGGCGGCTGCTGGCAGACTTTTGGCCCAATCTCTTTGCTGAAAGCGCGGTTTTTGTGTTGCAGGGAAAGACCGAATGACCAATAAGCCTACGATTTCTGCAGCCGCCGTGCCGCTATTTCAGGGCAGAGAGCGAAGGGCGATTTCTCCGATCGCAAATTTGACATAGGGGTAGTTTTCTTGGGGCAAGTGGTTGACCTCGACCACTGCGATCAGATAACTCTTGCCGTCGATGCAGACGATTTCGGTTTGCTTGCGATAGATACTGCCGGCATGGCGAATCACGCCCTGGTCATCAACCAGATCATAGTGGGAATAGTCGAGGCTGAATTCGCGCACGTGCAGTTTGAAGGGTAGAGGGGCGAGCGAATAGTTGATGGTACCAGGGGGAAGGCGGTCGGTCACCATATAATGTAAAAGTTGCGGAGCGACATCGAGGGGGAATCCCGCCTGTTCGAGCTCTTTGCGGCTCAGAAATCCCAGGGGCAAAGCGCCCGCTTTTTTCGACCGGATGATCCAGCCTTCATCTCCAATGCGAGCGGAAAGCGGAATGGATTCCAGTTCTTCTACTGTGGGCAGTGGCAGGCTGCCGATGCCATGGATTCGTACTGAAAGCGGGGAGCCGCTGTTTTTTTCCACCGGAAACCAGCGATGCGCTTCAGGTGTGAAAAGGCGGTCAAGCGAGTAGCGTGTCTGTTTTTCCAGAGCCTGGTTGATAAAATAGGCACAACCGATCAAAGCCGCAAGCGTTCCGCTGATTTTGAACAGACCAAAAGCAAAAGATGTGGATGGAGCGATTCCGCCGAGAAAACGATAGACCAGCGCCGAGATGGCAGATGCCAAAAGAATCGCAGCCAAGATCGGTGGAACGGCGACGTCGAGCAGGTAAAGAATCAACGTGCCGATAAAGCCCAGAAGCAGCAGTCCGAGAATGACGCCGTCCTGTAGGGTCAGAGAAAACGGGATTTTGCGGTGAGGATCGGATTCAGGCGTCATGCTAGGCCTCATGCGTTGGGGCTTTTATCTTTCCATACAGAAAAGCGACAGGCGTGCGGAAAAGGCCGGCCGCTTTTCGGTTATTGTGCCGAAAGGCTTTTTTGACGCTGGGCTGAAAGCCGCCACCAGGGGACATATGGAGCTTCATGGTGTTCCCGGTGGTAGCCGAAATGGTAGCACGTGAGAAAGGAGAGCCACACCGGATAGTCGTTGCTGCGGGCCCGGTGCGGATTGTCATAGCCGCCGGGCGGTTCGCGATGCGGTAAATAGGTGCCGAAATAAAACAATTGCACGGTGCTTAAAAGCGCCGGGGCCACCCAGAACAACAAAAGGTTGCCAATTGGCACTCCCAGCAGATGCAGGAGCACGTTGAACACAATCGCCATGCCCACAATTTGTCCGACTCTCAAATAGGTGTGCATAAAGCGCAGATACCAGGACCAGAATCCCCGGTGCCGACCGTCGTGATAGTCGGGGTCTTTGTCGCTCGCTGGATAGCGGTGGTGGTCGCTGTGCCGGCTCAGCAGCAAGGAATAGGAAAAGAAGGCATAGCAGCGAACGGCCAACCATCCGATCCATCGGTTCAGACGATAGCACCCGGGCGCGACACCGCCATGCATGGCGTCGTGGGCGGTGATAAAGAGGCCGGTATAGAG
>JAFGJN010000308.1 GCA_016929055.1 Candidatus Zhuqueibacterota bacterium | reverse complement strand
CGGATCATGCCAATATCAAACGCTTTTTTTCATTTGGACTGCTGGTGTCGGCGCTCATCAATCTGGCTATGGGCGCCTTTGCTAGCTTTGTGCTGTGGACCGTGCTCTGGGGCCTGAACGGGTGGTTTCAGGGTTTTGGCTCGCCTTCCAGCGTGGTCACCATGTCCCACTGGTTCAGCAACCGCGAACGTGGCCGCTATTACGGCATTTGGAGCACCGCCCATTCCATCGGCGAGGGCCTGACCTTTGTCGGTACCGCCGCATTGGTCTCCCTTTGGGGCTGGCAAGTCGGATTCTATGGACCGGGCATTTTTTGTGTATTTGTGGCGATAGGTCTGTATCTGGCTTTGCAGGACCGGCCTCGTACGATTGGTTTGCCGACTATTGCCGATTGGAAGAATGACCATGGTGTGGCCAAGATCACGGACGAGATAAAAAAGTTGTCCACCACCCAGGTGCAGCTGCAGATTCTTAAAATGCCCTCCATGTGGGTATTGGGACTCTCTTGTGCCGCCATGTCCGCCACTCGTTACGCCATCAACAGCTGGGGCATTCTTTACCTCCAGGAAGCCAAAGGCTATGCTCTGGTGGGGGCTGGCGGCATATTGGGGCTCAACACCCTTGCCGGTATTGCCGGATGCGCGGCATACGGCTTTATTTCCGACAAGCTGTTTCAGGCCCGCCGGCCTCCGGTGACTCTGGCCTATGGCATCCTGGAAGTGGTGGCGCTGCTGGTCATTTTCTATTCGCCATCAGCAAATCCGATTCTTCTGACTGCCGCCTTTGGTGTGTATGGTTTCAGCCTCAGCGGGATTTTGGCCGCTCTGGGCGGACTCTTTGCCATCGATATCGCGCCCAAGCGGGTCAGCGGTGCAGCCATGGGGTTTATCGGCGTATTCAGCTATCTGGGTGCCGCTTTACAGGAGCAGATCAGCGGCATTCTGATTCAAAGCGGAACTCACATCGTGGACGGCGTGCGTCACTATAATTTCGATACGGCCATTCTCTTTTGGATCGGGACATCGGTGCTGTCGCTGATTTTGGCCACAACTCTTTGGAAGGTCAAGATGGCAGATTGATCGACACGAACGAATCATTATTTGTGAATGTTTCGATTTTCAAGAATTTATTGGACTTTAATGAAATTGTAGCCTACTTTTAAAAGACACGAGATTTGAAAAGTGCAGGGTACTCGATCCGTCACGGTCGGTTCATCCACCGGGTTGACAGCAAAGAGATGGGGCCGAGTCTCCAAAGGGGCGGAACTGGCGGAAAAAACGCGGATTGGAGAGAACAGATGAATGTTTTCCGGTTTTTTGCCACTGGTACAGAAAAACCTCAAATTCAGGATAAAGAAAAAATCGATCGGATGTACAGGCATAATCGCCTGGCGATTATGCTCTGCATCAGTGTTGGATATGGTATTGCCTATACCTGCAGGTTGGGGCTTTCGGTTGTCAAAAAACCACTCATCGACAACAATATTTTTTCGGCGGAACAGCTGGGTGTCATCGGTTCGGCTTTGCTCTATGGCTATGCCGTTGGAAAACTGGTCAACGGTTTTCTGGCGGATCATGCCAACATTCGCCGGTTTTTTTCCTTCGGTGTGTTGATGTCCGCGCTCATCAACCTCTCCATGGGACGAACCGAGCATCTGTGGATGTGGTCGCTTTTGTGGGGTTTGAACGGCTGGTTCCAGGGATTTGGAGCGCCGTCCGGTGTGGTGTCGCTTTCTCACTGGTTCAGCAATCGGGAACGGGGCCGGTTTTACGGACTCTGGAGCACCGGCCATTCGATCGGCGAAGGCCTGACCTTTGTCGGATCCGCAACACTGGTGAGTCTGTTCGGCTGGCGGTACGGATTCTGGGGGCCGGGTATGGTCTGTATCGCTGTGGCGGTCGTTGTTTATTTTTTCATGCGCGATCGGCCCCAGACCTTGGGCTTGCCGTCGGTAGCGGACTGGAAGAATGACCACGGGATAGTTGTTCTCGATGCCAAGGGCAAACCGGTGAAAACCGCACAGGCGCAAAAGATGATCCTGAAACTGCCGTCCATCTGGGTCCTGGCCCTGGCCAGCGCCATGATGTACATGACCCGCTATGCCATCAACGGCTGGGGCATTCTCTATTTGCAGGAAGCCCGGGGATTTTCTCTGGTTAAGGCAGGCTCCATGCTGGGGATCAGCACCACCGCAGGGATCGCAGGGGCTGTGGCTTATGGTTTTATCTCCGACAAGCTCTTTCGCGCCCGGCGACCTCCGGTGAACCTGATCTGCGGTATATTGGAAATTTCCGCCCTTGTCATCATTTTTTTCGGACCCCAAGGCCACACCTGGCTGATGAGTCTTGCCTTTGCGTTTTATGGGTTTTCGCTCAACGGCCTGGTCGCGGCTCTGGGCGGACTCTTTGCTGTGGATATCGCGCCGAAAAAAGCCGCTGGCGCGGCTATGGGATTTATCGGGATCTTTAGCTATGTGGCCGCAGCCATCCAGGAGCGTATCAGCGGCGGGCTGATCGAATCGGGGACAACTCTGGTGGAGGGAGTCCGGCATTATGATTTCAGCGTTCCCATTCTCTTCTGGGTGGGTTCATCTGTTGTATCCATTATCCTGGCAACTTCGCTTTGGTGGGCCCGGGTTAGGGATTAAAAAAAGGAGTACTTTGTGACTGTATCGGATATCCCATACGATCTTGCGATCATTGGAAATTACACCAAAGATACCATCGTCTCTTCGACCGGAACACGTATTGTGGATGGCGGCGGGTTCAATTACGGTTGCCATGTGGCTGCCATGATGGGGCTTAGGACCGCAGCTGTGACCCGGCTGGACATGGCTGACTCCCACGTCGTGGACGCCCTGGTCCGGCTGGGTGTGGATCCCTATCCGGTCTATACCAATCAATCCACCCTCATGCGACTCTATTACCCAACAGCGGATGTGGACAATCGCATTCTAACAGTCGAGGCCACAGCCGGATCGTTTACACCGGATCATGTGGAACCGCTCAAGGCCCGGGCGTTTCTGATCAATGCCTCGGTGCGCGGCGAAGTACCTGTGGATGTGATACGGGTGCTCAAGGCAAAAAAAACGCAAGTGGTGGCCGATGCCCAGGGATTCGTGCGGATCATCGGCAAAGACAAAAATCTCGTTTTCGACCCCTGGGAAGGCAAGGAAGAGATCCTGTCGCTGATCGATGTGCTGAAAGCCGACATTGTGGAAGGGAAAACCCTTACCGGACTATCGGATCCTCGCGAGCAGGCGATCAAATTGGCGGAATTCGGTCCTTCAGAGATTGTGTTGACCCACCGGGACGGCCTAGTGGTCTGGGACGGCGAGTCGATCTATGAAGCGCCGTTTCGGCCCAAACAGCTTATCGGCCGAAGCGGCAGGGGGGATACCTGCATAGCCGCTTATATGGCCAGGCGTCTCGATGCCACTCCTGCCCAAGCCACGGTGTGGGCTGCGGCCGTAACCAGTTTGAAAATGGAGGCTGAAGGTCCGATCCTCAGAAAGGTGGCAGAGGTGGAAAATCTGATTCGGGATCACTATGCAGCCTGAGTCATGGATTGTTTTGAAACTCTGCATGATCGACAAATTCTTGTGATACATTGTCAAAGACACGAATCCAATTTGAGAAGGGAGGTGATCCAACCGACCGGTTGGTTACAACTAGCAGGCATTTCTGGAGAGAGGAGGTGATATCCAGAGTGCCGACGGGCGTTTTATGGTGCACCACCGGAAAAAGTTCGAAAATCATTTCATTCCAGTAAACCCAAATGGATGGGAGAAAAAGGATGAGAAAAAAAATGCACTTTTCGGACCGAGCCTCTGCTTTTTCTACACGGGTTCTGCTTTGCATTCTTGCGATCTTAATTTCTGGACCCGCTCTTTACGGCCAGGCAAAAGGCACGATCACGGGACGGGTTACCGATGCAGAAAGCGGAGACTTTTTACCGGGTGCGAATGTGATGCTGGCAGGAACACAATTTGGTGCAGCGACGGACCGGTACGGTGCTTACCGTATTGAGAATGTGCCTCCGGGGAATTACACGCTGGTTATCTCCTATATGGGATACCTTAAATTCCAGACAGAAATCACCGTGCTCGCGGGAAGAGTCGCTCAGAATGCGACCCTGGAAAAAGAAGTTTTAAAAGGCCAGACGGTCATGGTAACCGGCCTTCGTCAGGGTCAGGTTAGGGCTCTGAGCCAGCAAAGGACGGCGGATAATATCAAGAACGTGGTGGACGAAGAAGAGATGCAGCGCTTTCCCGATGTCAACTCGGCCGAAGTGTTGCAACGAGTACCGGGTGTGTCCGTGACTCGAGATCAGGGCGAAGGACGGTATGTGCTGGTGCGCGGCACCTCCCCCTTTCTGAACTCGATGACCATCAACGGCGAAAAGATCCCATCTCCTGAAGGCGGTGTCCGTACCGTGGCTCTGGATGTGATTTCCGCCGATCAGCTCGAATCCATCGAGGTGACCAAAGCCATCACTCCGGATATGGACGGAAACGCCATCGGCGGCGCCGTGGAACTGAAAACCAAGACGGCTCTGGATTATCCGGGACGGGTGTTGAACGCGACCCTGGGAACCGGTTACAACAACCTGATGGGTAAAGGCATCTATCAGGGAAACTTAACCTATGGTGACCGGTTTGGCCGTGCGCAAAATATTGGCTTCATGGTCAGCGGCAGTTATCACCGCCACAACCGGGGGTCGCATAACAACGAAATGGAATGGGGCGGCGAAGAGACACAAGACGGTACGGACATTCCCTTTGCTTTGCGCGATATTGAAACCCGGCTCTATTCCATTCAGCGAAATCGCATGACTGTTACCGGAACACTGGATTATCTGCCGAGTGTGGGCCATAAAATCTATGTGTCCAGCATTTACTCCCATTATGAAGACAGCGAAACCCGTCGAGCATTGCGGATGCGGCCCGCAAAAGGAGATTACAATTCCGCTACGGATATTTCCGAAGCGGCGGTGGAAGCAGAGCTCAACGATCGGGATCAGAACATGTATGTGTCCAACATCATGGCCGGTGGCGAGCACCAGTTCAGCAAACTAAAACTGGATTACCGTCTTTCCTACAGCTATGCCCAGGAAAAAGAACCCCGCTATCTCTCCAGCAGCTTTGAACTGGACGAAGACCCGGACCTGATCCTGAATCTTTCCGATACGGATAACCCCACCTGGAGCACCAATCTGGGCCCCGGTTATGAATACGATCCGGCACATTTCGTGCTCGACGGCCTCGAGGTGGATGACACCAAGACCACGGACCGGGATATTGTGGGTGGATTCAATATGGAAATGCCCTACTCTATCGGGATCAATCAGGCTACTCTGAAAGTTGGGGCCAAGGTCTTGATGAAGACAAAAGACCGCAAGGAAATCATATCGGAATGGGAATGGGATGGCGATGACGATATTCTCATGAGCCGGTTTGCCGATACGATGACCGAGGATAATTTCCTGGACGGCAAGTACCCCAAACCTACAGCCCCTGACCCCAAAAACCTCTACGACTGGTTCCACGCCAACAAGGGGAGCATGGACAGCGGCGATCTGCAGGGTGAAATCAACAAGGAAGACTCGGACGGTGCCACCTACGATGCCACGGAAGACGTCTATGCCTATTATGCCATGACCACCATGAATTTTGGCAAGGTGATGGTGCTGGGTGGATTTCGCCACGAATTTACCAAAATCAATTATACCGGAAACGAGGTGATTTTCGACGAGGAGGGCGATTACGAGCAGACCCTGACCCGCACCAATGAAAACGATTACAATCATATCCTGCCCATGGTGCACCTGCGTTTTCGGCCGAATCCCAACACCAATCTGCGGGCGGCCTTAACCACCGGTATCGCCCGACCCAATTACGAGGATCTGGTGCCCTATCGCATCGTGGCCCGGGAGGACGAAGAGATCGAAATGGGCAATCCCGAACTGCTGCCCACCACCTCCATGAATTTCGACCTCATGGGCGAACACTTTTTTCAGGGTGTTGGCATTCTCGCAGGCGGTGTGTTTTACAAAAAGATGCAAGACATTATCTTTCCCTCCTACTATCAGATCGGCAGCGGCGAATATGAAAAGTATTATGTGCTGCAGGCGATTCAGGGTGAGGATGCATCGCTATTCGGCCTCGAAGTGAACTGGCAGCAGCAGCTCAGGTTTTTGCCTGGATTCTTTAGCGGTTTAGGGGTGATGGCCAATTACACCTATACCACCTCTTCGGCTAAAGTCAGCGGCAGAGACGATGTGACCATCCCCGGTCAGGCCTCCAATATCGCCAATTTTGCCCTCAGTTACGAAAAGGGCGGCTTTTCCGGTCGTCTCGGCATGAATTATCACGGCAAGTATCTGGAAGAGTTGGGCGAAAACGCCGATCAGGATATCTATTACGACAACCACATGCAATGGGATATCTCTGCTGCGCAAACTATCGCAGGCGGCATTCAGGTCTATCTCCAGGCTGTCAACATGGGCAATGCCCCGCTCCGCTACTACATGGGTACGTCGTCCCGCCCTGTCCAGCGGGAGTACTATTCCTGGTGGCTCCAGGGCGGAATCCGCTATTCATTTTAAGGCATCTTCCATCGGGGCTCCGGCTTTTGAGCCGGGCCCCGAAGAGATTGTCGAAGAAATGCTGGGCAAGATGTAGCCTACAAGGAGGAAATTATGGGTCTCTGGAAAAAGAAAAAAAGAATGCTGTTTGTTGTTGCATCGATGATGATGGCCATCGCGCTGCTGAACGGCTGTGGCGAAATAAAACCGCCCATCGCCGAGGATGCGATTCAACCCAAAGTCGTGACCGAGCCCGCCAACCATGACACAGATGATCCGGCCATCTGGCTGAATCCGGACGATCCGGCACAGAGCCTGATCATCGGCACGGACAAGGATGAAGACGGTGCCCTCTATGTTTATGATCTTCAGGGCCGGATTATCGAGGAAAAAACGGTGCGCGGCCTCAAGCGGCCCAACAATGTGGATGTGGAATACGGGCTTTTGCTCGGCGGCGTTCCGGTGGACGTTGCCGTGACCACCGAACGGCTGACCAACAGCCTTCGCGTTTTTAGTCTGCCGGATATGCAACCCATCGACAATGGTGGTATTCCGGTGTTCGAGGGGGAGGAGCTGCGGGCACCCATGGGCATCGCTCTATACAAGCGCCCATCGGATCAGACCATTTTCGCCATTGTCAGTCGCAAGGACGGCCCCACAGACGGAACCTATTTGTGGCAGTACCAGTTGCAAGATGACGGAAGCGGTAAGGTCAAAGGAGTCAAGGTGCGGCAATTCGGAAACTATAGCGGCATAAAAGAAATCGAAGCGATTGCCGTGGATGACGAGGCCGGATATGTCTATTTTTCCGACGAAGGTGTGGGTGTGCGCAAATATGCTGCGGATCCGGATGCGCCGGATGCACAAAAGGAACTGGCTCTCTTTGCCACCGAGGGATTTGTCGACGATCATGAAGGTATTTCCATCTATACCGTCAATGACGGTACTGGTTATATCCTGGTCTCGGACCAGCAAGCCAACCGCTTTCAGATTTTCAGGCGAGAGGGCGAACCGAATGACCCTCATGCCCATCACCTGGTGAAAATCGTCAATGTTTCCACCATGGAGAGCGATGGCTCTGATGTAACCCCTGCTGCGCTGAACGAAATGTTTCCGGCCGGGATGTTTGTAGCCATGTCCGAAGGAAAAACCTTTCATTTCTATTCCTGGCCAGATATTGCCGGGGACGATCTGACAATCGCACCCAATGGCATTCCTCTGGTCGAGTGAAAGGCTGTCAGATAAGAGCAACACCAGATCGAATCCTGTTAATGAAAAAAGGTCATGTATGACTCTGATGCGGATACACGCGGTTCCGGCACGGGAGCTGCCCGAATGCCCACCGATCAAACAAATCGACAATGCCGATGAAATTCGCGACAGCTATGCTCCCTATCTGGTGGATGAATCCCGCCTGGCCGGAGCTCCGGTGGATCTGATCGCATTTCCCCATTCGGAAAAGCAGGTTTCCGAATTCATGAAAGCCATGTCCGCATCCGGCACACCGGTGACGGTTTCCGGAGCCCGCACCGGCATTGTCGGCGGTGCGGTACCGTCGGGAGGCGCTCTGCTCTCTCTGGAGAAAATGGATCGGTTCCTGGGTGTACGTTGGGATAAAGAATTCGAGCGCTGGTGTGTTCGAGTTCAGCCGGGAATGTCTCTGGACAGACTCGGAGAAATTTTGGAGAGCCGCTCTTTTGACAACTGTAAAGCCTGTATAAATACCGAGGAAAAAGCGGTTCTTGAACGCTTTGCCCGGGAATCGAATCACTGGTTTTACCCCGTGGATCCGACGGAAAAATCTGCCCATATAGGCGGCACCGTGGCCACCAACGCCTCGGGCGGGCGTTCCTATAAATACGGCCAGACCCGGCAATGGGTCACCGCTCTTCGAGTGGTGCTGGCGGATGGAACGGTTCTGGCGTTTCGGCGGGGCGAGTGTGTGCAGGATGAAGGGCTCTTTTGCGCTGAAACCGGTGACGACCGGATACTGGAAATACCGGTTCCGGCCTATGCGCCGATCGCCGTCAAGAACGCCGCGGGCTATTATGTGTCCCATCCTATGGATTGTATGGATTTCTTTATCGGTTCTGAAGGAACACTCGGAATCCTTACCGAAATAGAGCTGGCACTGGCGCGCAAACCCGAAAGGGTCTTTGCTGCTGTGACGTTTTTTCAGCAGGAAGCAGATGCTTTGGATTTTGTCAAAAAGGTGCGTGAGGCTCAGACGGGAGGGTCCACTCTTGTTCAGCCTCTGACTCTGGAATATTTCGACGGCGTTTCCCTCGATCTGTTGCGAGAAAAAAGCGAGAGAGAAGGCCCGGGCTCGCATATTCCCCCTTTTGGTGAAAAAGCCCGGGCTGCCATTTATTTTGAACAAGATTACCGGGAGCAAGATCTGGACTCGGTGATTCGGGCCTATGAGGAAATCCTGAACCTCTGCCATTCCTCTACAGACCAGACCTGGGGCGCGATGTCCGGCAAAGAACGGGAGCAAATCACCGAATTCCGCCACGCCCTGCCCGAGTCCATCAATACCCTCATCGGCCAGCGCAAAAGCCAGGTGCCGAATCTGCACAAAATCGGTACCGACTTTGCCGTTGCCGATGACAACCTAGATGATGTGATGCGGCTCTACCGTTCCCTCCTCGATGAGGCCGGATTTGAATATGCGGTCTTTGGCCATATCGGCGAGAATCACCTGCATGTAAACATTTTGCCGCGGGATGAAAAAGAGCTCCAAACAGCCAAAGCCCTTTATCTGGACATGGCAGGGCGGGTGGTGGCCATGGGTGGAACCGTGAGCGGCGAGCATGGCATCGGCAAAATAAAAAAGCCGCTATTTCAGGTCATGTATCCCGCGCCCGCCATCGCAGAGATGCGACGAATCAAGAACGCTCTCGATCCCTCTGGACTGCTCAACCCGGGAACGCTATTTTAATCTGACCTGTCTGTCAGGTCAGGACGTCCATCCAATCGGATGCCCATGAAAGGAGCTCGAATGAAGCTACACAAATTCTTGCTGCTGTCTATTCTTCTGATTCTGGTTCAGTTTGCGCTGATAACCGCACAGCCGGCAACGGTCTATCCATCCGCACCCCCAAAAGATGCAGAGACTCTGGCTAAACTGGATGCGGATGGACATTTTACGTTTCTCATTGCTGCTGACCTGGGCCGCAACGGCTATTACGATCAGGTTCCCGTAGCTGAAATGATGGGTAAAGTGGCGGCAATCACCGATATCGAGTTTGTGGCTGCCATCGGCGATGTGCATCATTTTGAGGGGGTTGCCTCGATTAACGATCCCTTGTGGCTCACAAATTTTGAATGGGTCTACAAGCATCCGGAATTGATGCTGCCCTGGTATCCGGTGCTGGGCAACCATGAATATCGCGGCAATACCCAGGCTGTGCTGGATTATCATGCGGTCAGCGCACGGTGGAAGATGACGGCGCGCTATTATGCCCAGACCTGGTCTATTGCTGATGATGTGCAAATTTTGCTGCTCTATATCGATACCGCGCCTCTGATCGATCGCTATCGCGTCGATTATTTGGTGTATCCGGATGCACGCCAAGAGTCCATGCTGACACAACTGGAGTGGATCGATCAGACGCTGGCTGCATCCGACGCCAAATGGAAAATGGTCATGGGACACCATCCGATCTATGCCGGCACCACCAAACGCGCGTCGGAGCGGTTGGACCTGCAGGAAAGACTCCAGCCCTTGCTCGACAAATATCAGGTGGATATCTCAATTGGCGGTCATATTCACAATTTTCAGCATATCCAGGTGCCCGGATCGCAAGTGGATTATTTCGTCAACTCTTCCGCCTCCCAAACGCGTGACGTGGTCCATCTGCAAGGCGCCCGCTTTTCCAGCTCTGATGCCGGATTTTCGCTGTGCACGGCAAAAGCCGATGAGCTGATCATGACCTTTGTCAATAAGGAAGGCGAGATGATTTATCAATATTCGCGTCAAAAAACAAGTTGCGAAAATTAACCGCAAGTTTTATCTTGTTCTGTTGCTGATCAAGCGGGACAGAACAAGAGTTTATCCCGGATCGCACCGATATCCCTGGAACGATTCGGGGTTTTTTATTGGGGCGGGGGAGAGGCAATTGAATTCTAGCGAAAGTAGGCCAAAATTATGAGCGATGACAGCAAATCGATTCACGAATTCGATTTCAATCTGATCTGCGACTATTTTGCCAGCATCGAACGACAGGGACCGGGCAGTCCGGAAGTGACGATCAAGGCCTTGAGCTTTATCGATAACCTGACAGACGAATCCCGTATTGCTGATATCGGTTGTGGCACCGGCGGTCAGACAAGAGTTTTGGCATTGCATGCGCCAGGACAGATTACGGGTATCGACTTGTTTCCTGCATTTATCGATCTCTTTAACCAGAACGCCAAACAATTGAATCTTGACGATCGAATGAAAGGGATTGTCGGTTCTATGGAGAACCTTCCTTTTCAAGAAGAAGAATTGGACCTCATTTGGTCAGAAGGTGCAATCTATAATATCGGGTTTGAACGCGGATTGCATGACTGGCGCAGATTTTTGAAAACCGGGGGCTATCTCGCCGTTTCTGAAGCTTCGTGGTTTACCCCGACACGACCGGCAGAAATTGACGAGTTTTGGCAAGATGCCTATCCAGAAATCGATACCATTCCCCAAAAGGTCGAACACCTGCAAAACGCGGGTTATATGCCAATAGCAACATTTGTTTTGCCTGAAAACTGTTGGACTGACCACTTTTATGAGCCGCAAATTTCCGTACAAAAAAGCTTTATGAAAAAATATGCCGGAAACAAAAATGCCCAAGAGCTCGTTATCACCCAAAGACATGAAGCAGAATTGTACAGCAAATACAAAGCCTATTACGGCTATGTTTTCTATATCGGCAAAAAGATCTGACCGACCAGGTCGAAAAGATTTGAATTGAATACCCACCGAATCCAGGTGACAATCTGCTGCACTTTGTCTTTCGCAAGGGCCGAGAATAACCCAAGAGGAAAAGAATGTACACTCGGATTGTTCAAGCAAAGAGAGACCCTCGACTGCTCGAGGCGTTGTATCGGCAGGATCCGCAAGAGTTTAAAAAACAGTTTCCGAGTGTCTTTGCTCAACACCCCGATTCGCATGTGCTGCAGGTCTGGCATGAGCGGCTTTTTTTCCAGGAAACAGCTCCTGCTGATAGCCCAACTCTGAAAGGAGAAAACGTCGGTTCATCACGGACGCAGATGGCCTGGTTGGGGAGAGGAAAGGAGCTTTTGCTGCTCACGGCTTTGATCGTGCTGGGCGGAACCCTGCTCAAACTTCCGCATTGGCTGCCGATTCGGGATGAATCTCTCTTTTATATCCGCAATACGGGTTTGATATTTGCTGGCGCCCTGATGCTCTACTTTCTCCTGAACCAAAAAAGTTCGGCGAAACTTTGGATGGCGCTGTGCGCGGTGACCGCGGGCGCAGCCCTTTATGTCAACCTTTTGCCACCTGTCAAAGAGTCACAAACTCTGCTGCTGGTCTCCCTGCATTTGCCCATTCTTCTCTGGTCCCTTGTCGGGGTGGCGTTTGCCGGCAGCGAATGGCGAACAACTCTATCGCGATGGGACTATTTGCGTTACAACGGTGAGATGGTGATCTATATGTCAATCGTCTCTCTTGGCGGACTGGTGCTGACCTTTATAACTATTTTGCTCTTTAGCCTGATCGAAATGAATATCGCCGAATGGTATGTCAAGACGATCGGCCCCTATGGAGCCGTCGCCATACCCCTTGTTGCAACTGTAATCATCCAACGCATTGCCGGCGATCGATTCCGAATCGCTCCAATTCTTGCAAAGCTCTTTACACCGCTTTTTCTCGTGATGGTGACTGCTTATCTCATCATTCTGGTCCTGGCTAAAAAAAGCCCTTATACGGATCGTGATTTTCTGACGCTGTTCAATGCCTTGTTGTTCTTGGTTTTGGCGCTCACGGTGTTTTCCCTTTCCGAACGTCGGCAGGAAGCACGGTCTCATCGCTCCGATTATGTGACATTCGCTCTCATTGTGCTGACGCTTGTGCTCGATCTCGTGGCGCTTTCCGCCATTGGTTTTCGGCTCGGTTCCTATGGGCTGACTCCCAATCGTCTGGCGGTATTGGGTGCCAATCTCGCTGTTTTGGGACATCTCGTTGGAATTGTCTACTATTATGTTCGTTTCATGAAACAAGACCAACATTTTGAAAAACTCATCGCCTGGGTTACCGGTTATCTTCCGGTGTACACGGTATGGAGCCTTATCGTGATCCTTGGATTCCCTCTTCTCTTTGGCTTTGGCGATCTGAATCCTTAATTTCTTCAGATCGGTTTGTTGCTGGGGCTGCTGGCCTGTCGGTCGATCGGTTCGCACTGCTGCGAGGTGCTCGTGAAAAATCAAGTCCTTTGGAGAGCGGCTGAATTGGGTATAAATGCCCTGGTGAAAAGTGCTGCTGTCAACACTTGTACGGGATTAATCGACAGGCAAAAGTGGCAACCAAAAGGCTCTCGTGGTTAGCCGTAAAAATCAGGAGCAACACGCGATGAACTGGAAATACTTGGTTTCCTGGATTCCCGGTATTCCGATAGGAATCGTTAATGGAATCCTCAGAATTTCGTTCTATGAACGATTTCTGACCGAGCTGCATGCCCATCAGCTTTCTGTAGCGAGTTTTATCCTTTTTTTTGGGATCTATGCCTTTTTCATCCTCAAATGGATCAAGCTTTTCTCGATGAAGGGAGCTCTGAAACTGGGTTTGATTTGGCTGATTTTAACAGTTGGCTTTGAATTTCTCTTTGGTCATTTTATTATGGGGCATCCCTGGTCGAGTTTGTTTCACGACTATAACCTCTTCGCGGGCCGTCTCTGGGTGCTTGTGCTGGCGTGGATAGCCCTGGCGCCAAGCTTTTTACATCGAATATCTAGAATCAACAGACTATCGTCTGAAACAAATGGGGATCGATGAACTCGAAAGAGCGGCTCATCGCGGCGCTGGAAAGCGAACCCCTGGATCACATTCCCTTTTCACCCTTTCTCGCCTATGTGTGGGAGCAGTTTCCCCTCCGCATACAGAACGCCGGACAATTGGCTTTTCATCAGGCCATTGGAGCCGACCCCCTGTGGCGGGGTGCACCCTGTCCGGTTGAAGCGATCGTCTCTCCTCGAGTGGAGAATCGAACCATCATCGACGGCAACCGCTCTCTTTTGTTGACCACAACACCTGTAGGTACGCTGCGGTCGGTCTATCAGCAGAGCGATACCGGGAAAACCCGTTTTCTCGTCGAACATCCGCTCAAATGCGATGAGGATTACAGAATACAATTGTGGATCGAAGAGCACACCACTTATCGCTATAACCCTAACCCGGTTCGCGACCATTTTCTCAAAGAGGGGAGGGAAGGGCTTTCGCTCGGAATGCTGATTCCTCGCGGCAAGTCCGCCTACCAGAGCCTGGTAGAGCACCTGGCCGGAACGGAAATGTTGACTTTTGCTCTTGCCGATTTTCCGGACACGGTGCGCACACTCTGGTGTCTCATGGTCGAGAAGGATCTCGAAGCGGTGAGGCTGGCCCTCGACGCCGGCTATCGTTATTTTACCACCTGGGAAGACTCGAGCACCCAGAACTATTCTCCGGCGCAATACGATGAATTTATTGCCAGTGAAATCGGCGCCTGGTGCAGTCTGCTCGCCACCAGTGGCAAACGGTATGTTCAGCATGCCTGTGGTCATGTGGCAGCCCTGATCGAGCGAATGTGCGACCATGGGGTTTTCGCGGTCGAGAGCCTATCGCCTCCTCCGACCGGCAATCTCGCCCTAAAAGAGGCGCGTGCCAGAGTGGGCAATCGTCTGGGTATTATCGGAGGCATCGAGCCAACCCACTTTCTCAACCTGAATGAGACGGAACTGACGCCTTATGTCGAATCGGTTATCCAGGACGCCAGGGGTGGGCCGTTCGTTCTTGCCAATTCCGATTCATGTCCGCCTGGGGTCACCCTGGAAAAGTTCAGGCGCGTTGCGGAAATTGCCAGGAGCTCTACCCTCTAAAGCCGAATCTCTGGTCTATAGGTCCCGCACCGATCCCGATACCGCCATTTGCCGGGCTGCCGCTTTTGCCAAATCAGGGGTTTTTCTCTTGTTTGTTTTTCACGGTTTTGTTATACTCTTGATGCCGTACGGATCGATTCTGTGCTTTCGAGATGGTCTATACGGGCATAGCCGATTTTTTGCCCTGCCCGGTTTTAGCCACCAATGGATTTGCGAAAAACCCGGTCATCGGGCATTGATTAAGTTTGGACAGGAACAGGATGCGATGAAAATTCACGAATACCAGGCCAAGGAGCTCTTGGCGCGATACGGCATTCCGATTCAAAAAGGCAAAGTGGCGTTTAAACCCGATGAGGTGGAGAAAATCGCGCGGGATTTGCAGGCAGACGAGGTGGTGCTCAAGGCGCAGGTGCATGCGGGCGGGCGGGGCAAGGCAGGCGGCATTCGCCTGGTGCGCACGCCTGACGAAGCGAAAGCGGCGGCTGAAGAGATGTTCGGCATGAAGCTGGTGACGCCTCAGACCGGTGCGGAAGGAAAAATCGTTCGCCGGATTTTGGTTGCCGAAGCAGTCGATATCGCTCAAGAGTTTTACGCCGGAATCGTTCTCGATCGGAGCCAAAAACAACTCGTGCTGATGGTCAGCCGCGAGGGCGGCGTCGAGATCGAGCAAACGGCAGTGCAATCCCCGGAAAAGATCGTCAAAGAACCGATCGACCCGGCTATCGGTCCGCAAGCCTATCAGGCGCGTCGACTGGCGTTTGCCCTGGGACTTGCGGCGTCGGAGCTGAAACAGACCGTGCCTTTTTTCCTCAATCTCTATCGGCTTTTTGTCGATTGCGATTGTTCGCTGGTGGAGGTCAATCCACTTGTCCTGACCACCGATGGTCGCCTCCTGGCTCTGGACGTCAAGATCAACCTCGACGACAATGCCCTATACCGTCATCCAGAGTTGCGCGACCTGCGCGATTTGGACGAAGAGGATCCGCTCGAGGTCGAGGCATCGCGCTCCAACCTCAACTATATCAAGCTCGACGGCCAGGTCGGTTGCATGGTCAACGGTGCTGGTCTGGCCATGGCGACAATGGATATCATCAAACTCGCCGGCGCCGAGCCGGCCAATTTTCTCGATGTCGGCGGCGGGGCTTCGGCCGAGACGGTAGAAAAGGGATTTCGCATCATTCTTTCCGATCCGCATGTTCAGGCCATTCTGGTCAATATTTTCGGCGGCATCGTGCGCTGCGACCGCATCGCCAAAGGCATCATAGATGCTTCGCGATCGGTCCAGATCGGTTTTCCCCTGGTAGTTCGCCTGGCCGGCACCAACGCGCGCGAAGCGGCCGAGTTGCTGGATCGATCGGGACTGGATTTGCTGGTGGCTCGTGACCTGAGCGACGCGGCTGATAAAGTGGTGACTGCGCTCAAATCCTAAGGCGCTGAAACAGTCGATAGTTGAACACACAGGTGTTTGGTCGTTCGACCTGACACTCGTGATTCGAACATAAAGGAGAGATGCGTGAGCATTCTGGTCGATGAAACCACCCGGGTGATCGTTCAGGGTATAACCGGCGGCGAGGGAAGCTTTCACACTCGGCAGATGATCGAATACGGAACCCGCATCGTCGCCGGCGTGACGCCGGGCAAGGGCGGACAGCGCTTTGACGACACCATCCCGGTATATAATACCGTAGCCGATACGATAAAAGCGCAACGGGCCGACGCGGCGGTGATTTTTGTGCCGGCAGCTCTGGCGGCGGATGCGATTTTGGAAGCGGTCGATGCCCATCTTCCACTGGTGGTCTGTATCACCGAAGGCATCCCGCTCGCCGATATGATTCGGGTCGACGCTGTGGTCCGCCGTACGCACACTCGATTGATCGGGCCCAACTGTCCGGGTATCATTTCGCCCGGCAAGGCCAAGGTCGGTATCATGCCGGGATTTATTCACAAGCCCGGAAGCGTCGGTGTGATTTCGCGCAGCGGAACCCTGACTTATGAAGCGGTCAATCAACTGACCGAGCTGGGAATCGGCCAGAGCAGTTGCATCGGCATCGGCGGCGATCCGATTATCGGCACCCCATTTGTCGATGCTCTGCAATTGTTTCAGAACGATCCCGACACCCGGGCGGTGGTGATGATCGGGGAAATCGGCGGAACAGCGGAAGAAGAGGCTGCCGATTTTATTCGCACCCGCATGACCAAACCGGTAGTCGCGTTCATTTCCGGCCGCACTGCGCCGCCGGGACGGAGAATGGGCCACGCTGGCGCCATCATCGCCGGCGGCAAGGGAACCGCAGCTGAAAAGATCGCCGCGCTGGAAGCGGCGGGCACGGTTGTTTGCGCCAGTCCGGCCGATATCGGCCGAACCGTTAAAAGCGTGCTTCACAACTGAAGGAATAGAGTCGATGATCGAACGGATCTCTCTGCAAAAGCTCATCGGGAACGGACGGTTTCGATCGATTATCGATCCGCTCGAGCTCTTGTCCCGCTGGCCGGCCGATCGGCCGGTGGCTCATGTCGAGCTGGCGATGAGCCGGGACTATTTCGCCTCCTGGCGTCGATCGCTGAAAGAAAAACGCAACCGCCGCGGTGAAGTCGTGCTCCTCATTCAGGACACCGATGGCCGCGTGCTGCTGCACACCAAATCGTTTTATCCGGATGCCTGCTTTCGCCTGCCGACCGGCGGATTGAAACCCGGAGAAGCAATCGTTGACTGTCAGAAGCGGGAACTCTATGAAGAAACCGGATACCGGAATCCCGACGGCCGGCTACTCGATATGGTGTTTTACGAGTTTACCTGCGACAGCGATTGTTTGCCCTTTGCTTCCTATCTGATTCAGTGGTCCGGTATTGTGGGCGAGCCTTGTGTGCAAGATGCAGATGAGGACATCAGCGGTTTTTGCTGGGTCAACACGTCAGAGCTCGAGCGTATCGGCCAGGATCTGAACGCTCTGCCGCCTCCCTGGCACGAGTGGGGCCGCATGCGTGCGGTTGCCCATTTTGTCGCCGCGGAAAGCATCGCCGCGAATTGAAACGGATCAGCAACGACTGATCGGGGAACAAAGATCGACAAAAATTCGTTTTATCTAATATTGATTTACTCTGTCTCTAATTTGGAGATCCCCAATGATCAAACGAGCCTTGTTCGTCGCTGTGTTGCCGGTCGTTTTGTCTGTATTGGCAAGCGGATGCAACCGCGGTCAGGTCAGTGTCGATGAAACCTATGCGGTTATGCGACCGGTCAAACAACTCGAATTGCCGGATCAGGTTTCGGACAACCTGGTGATCACCATCGGCAATGTCGCTGACCAGAGCAGCAGCTATAAAAACACTGTCGAATTGGAAATCAACAACCGCAAGGTCCGCCCCAACTGGGATGTCTCCAACGTCGAAAACACCTATACCTATCGCCTGCGCTTGCGGCCCGGATATTATAAAGTCAAAGCCACCTATCATGCCTACATCGGTTGGGGAGAAGAACGCTATCCGATCGAGACTCAGGACCTGGTGCAGGTCTCGGCGACTCAGCGCACTCTTTTGAATTGTACGATTGCCAAGCGCCCCAACGGCGAGCCGGTCGACAAAAAGATGTATTTCAAGACCCAGTACGAACCGCTCGATGCGGTCGAGGTTGAACCGCAGCCCGCGATCTCGGAACCGGCAAAAACCACGCCTGCTGCCAGCGCCCCTACCGTTCCGGTTTCCCGGCAAACCATCGCCTTGCAGATCAACACCATTCCTGAACGGTGCCAGATTATTCTCGACGATCAGGTGATGGGGCAATCGCCGATGCGCGTCTCGGTGACACGGGATTCGGATCATGTGCTGCAGGCCTCGGCCGAGGGTTATCGCACCGGAGTCAAAGTACTGAACCGCGCGGCGTTTGCCGGTAAGGATCAGCTGATCGTGATTATGGAGCTGGAAAAATCCGGCGAATAAGTGTTGTACGCTCGTGGAGACCCATGCAATCGACCTATGCTCCGGCACTGCCGGCATATCCGACGCCAGCACCGATAGCGATGGTGATTTGTACCTTTTGTAATTTTGACCTTTGCCTGCTGTCTTTTCACGAATCAGGGCGTTTATGCAGATTCCCAGCCGCGCGGTTCACAGCAATCAGGATGGCCTTCACCCCGATTTGCCGGATCTGCTGAGCCGGCATCGGGGTCAAGCGTTCCGCAAACCTATCGCCGATCATACACGGGCAGCTTTCGATCGGTTTCTCGTCGAGCGGCAAGGCGATTCCAGACCGCTCATTCTTGATTCCGGCTGTGGTGTCGGCTGGAGCACTCACAATCTGGCCGAACGCTATCCCGACACCCTCGTTGTCGGCATCGACAAATCGGATCTTCGTCTCTCCAAGGCCCATCGAACCGTCTGCAATTCAGCCGACAATATAAAGTTTTTTCGCGCCGATCTGGTCGATTTCTGGCGCCTGCTCAACCGCCACAACTGCCGCGTCGCCAGACATTATCTCCTCTATCCCAATCCCTGGCCCAAGAAAAAAGACGTTCAAAAACGTTTTCACGGCCATCCGATTTTTTTCGAGCTGGTACAACTCAGCTCCTACCTCGAATTGCGCAGCAACTGGGAACTCTATGTGCGCGAATTCGCCTTTGCCATCGCCTATGCTGCCGGCAGAACTTTTGATGTGCAGGAATTTGTTCCCGACTCGTTTATCTCGCCTTTTGAAAAAAAATTCCACTTGAGCGGTCAGAAACTCTATCGCCTGATCGCCGATTTCAGCCGTTCGGAGGAATCATGAAAATAGGCTTTGCTTTGGCCTGCGTTCTGTTGATCGGCACTGCTGGTGCCGACGAAATCAAAGTCGATCTGATGCAGCGTCTGCATCTGACGCCGACCCCGCAGTTTATTCGCGATGACGGTGACCGCTTTCCATTTCCCTTGCGACTGTCCATTCAAGGCTTGCCGATTGACGATGCAAGAGCGTTGAAACAAGCGCGGCATCTGGTCGATTTGCTCACATCGCTGCCCAACATCGAGTGCCGGGTTGGCGATGGACAGGGCTATTCCATCGATTTTGCCACAGGGGCGGAAATCGACCACCCCGAAGGCTATGTTCTGCACATCGACCGCCAGGGCATTCAAGTGCTGGCAGATACTCCCGAGGCGCGATTTTATGCGATACAAACCCTGTATCAGGTTCTGGCATTTTCCTGGTATGGAACCGATTTTCTCTATCCCTGGGAAACACCGGTTTTGCCCGATGCGGTGCAAAAGCGCTATCTGCCCGCCCTGACCATCCGCGACTATCCCCGCTACGAAAAACGGGGCTTGATGCTCGATCTGGGACGAGCGGTTTTCACCACCGATGCCATCAAACGGATCATTCGCCTCATGGCTCAGCTCAAGCTCAATACCCTGCATCTGCATCTCTATGACGACGAGATCGGCGGTTATCGCTTCGAGACTCTGCCCCTGGGCAGCGAAAATCCTTTGGCGCTGAGCAAAACGGACTTGCTGGATTTGATTGCCTATGCCGACGATTATTACATTCAGATTATGCCCGAACTCGAGTCCTGGGGACACGTCAAAAGCGTGATTTATCACTATCCCGAGCTCTATGGCGGACCCGGAATGTACGGCGGCGCATCGTTCGCCATCGGTGAAAAGACCTTTGATCTGCTGGAAAAAATGTATGGCGAAATCGCCGATTGTCTGCCGGACACCGCGACGATCCACGTCGGATTGGATGAAGCGATCTGGGTGGTGGCCAAGGGAGAAGAGGACAGGGGATATACGCCGGAGAAACTGGTCGGCACGATTTACGAGATCAT
>JAFGJN010000307.1 GCA_016929055.1 Candidatus Zhuqueibacterota bacterium | reverse complement strand
GGTCACCGGCGGCGCCGGTTTTATCGGCAGCAATTTCATCCACTATCTTTTTGACAAATACGGCGATACAGTTGAGGTGGTCAATCTCGACAAGCTGACCTATGCCGGTAATCCAGACAACCTCAAGGATATCGCCGGTCGATCCAATTATCGTTTCATCAAAGGTGATATCTGCGACGCCGACCTGGTCGATTCGGTAATGCCCGGAATCGACCGGGTCGTCAATTTCGCCGCAGAAAGCCATGTGGATCGCTCCATCGGCGCCCCCGATGATTTCATCAAAACCGATATCTATGGCGCGTTTGTTTTGCTCGAGGCTGCGCGCAAACACGGGGTCGAAATGTTTGTTCAGATCAGCACCGACGAAGTCTATGGCAGTATTTTGGATGGTTCTTTCAAGGAGAGCGATCTGCTGGAGCCTTCCAGTCCCTATTCGGCTTCCAAGGCCGGAGCCGACCGCCTTGCCTATTCCTATTTTAAAACCTTTGATTTGCCGGTGATCATCACGCGCTGCTCCAACAACTATGGTCCTTTTCAATTTCCGGAAAAATTGATACCGCTTTTCGTGACCCACGCCATCGAAGACAAGGCGTTGCCGATTTACGGCGACGGTAAAAATGTGCGCGACTGGATCTATGTCTGGGATCACTGCGACGCCATCGATTTTCTCATCGAGCGAGGAACGATAGGCCAGGCCTACAATATCGGTGCGGGCAATGAGCGAACCAATCTTGAGATTACGGATTTTATTCTAAAGGCGCTGGACAAACCCGAAAACCTCAAGACTTTTGTGACGGATCGTCCGGGTCACGATCGGCGTTATTCTGTTGATACGGCCAAAATACGCCAGTTAGGGTGGCTGCCGAAACACGACTTTCAAATGGCCATGCAGAATACCGTAAACTGGTATGTCGCAAACACCTGGTGGTGGAAAAAACTCAAAACCGGGGAATACCTCGAGTATTACAAAAAGAATTACAAACGCGATTTTTAGGAATCCGGTTTTTTGTCAGAGACGGAATCCTCGATAGGCGTCGGTAAAGCGGTCGTATTGCGACCACGGCAGCAGAAAACGGATAGGAAAAAATTTTTTATGCTCAAAACGGTCAATGTCGTGGGGGCTCGCCCCAATTTTATGAAAATTGCGCCGATTCACCGTCGTATGCTCGATTCCGGCCGATGCGATCCGGTTTTGATCCATACCGGACAGCACTATGACGGCCGTATGTCCGATTCGTTTTTTCAGGATTTGGGATTGCCCAAACCCGATCGCTATCTCGGCGTCGGTTCGGGATCGCATGCAGAGCAAACCGCCGCGGTAATGATCGGCATCGAAAAAGCGCTGATGGAACTTTGCCCCGATTGGGTCATAGTCGTGGGCGATGTCAATTCGACATTGGCGGCTGCGCTGGTGGCAGCCAAGATGCACATCCCCATCGCCCACGTCGAGGCAGGTCTGCGAAGCGGCGACAGGCGTATGCCCGAAGAGATCAACCGCATCTTGACCGATTCGCTGGCCGATCTCTTGTTCGTTACCGAACAGAGCGGGCTCGATCATTTGACTAAAGAAGGGCACGACGGATCGGGAATCCATCTGGTGGGCAACGTGATGATCGACTCGCTTGTCGAACAGCTTGAGGCCATCGAAAACGACCCGGTTCTCGAATCTCTGGGGCTGGAAGCCGATTCCTATGCGCTGGTAACCCTGCATCGGCCTTCCAATGTCGATCATCCGGAGATTTTCAGCGGAATCATCGACGCCCTGGAGGCACTGCAGCAAAGAATCGACCTGGTCTTTCCCCTTCATCCGCGCACCGAAAAAACAGCGGCGCGATTCGGGCTGCTCGACAGACTGAAAAATATGCCATCCATGCATTTAACCCCGCCGTTGGGTTATCTGCCGTTCATTCGCCTGCTCAAAAACGCACGGCTAATGCTGACGGATTCCGGGGGTGTGCAGGAAGAGACGACCTTTTTCGGTGTCCCATGTCTGACCTGCCGGGAAAATACCGAGCGACCGGTTACCATCGAGCTCGGAACCAATCGTCTGGTCAGCCCGAGCACTCGCGCAATTTTCGATGCCGCTCAGCCCTTTCTCGACGGCGGCAAACCCTCTTTTCAGGTGCCACCTCTTTGGGATGGTAAAGCAGCACAGAGAATCGTCGAAATAATGTTGGAAACGGCAGGCTGAATCGATCAAAAAAACGCAAGTATCGGTATTGTCGAAATCGAACTCGAATTAATTATGCGGAATGAATTCATGAAAAACACCTGGTTCGTATTCCTTTTACTTCTGGCGACGGCGGTAAACGCGCAAATACCTGCGGCGCTTTCCCAGTTGGCAGATCTAAAAAACGCTTCGGCGCAACGAGAAATGTCGTCACCCGCGCAAAGTCCGGCCCTGGAACGTCCGGTTGATCCGAACGAATATGTCCTTGGCCCAGGCGATCGTTTGCAAATATGGGTTGCCGGCCGTTCTGATCAGGACATCAGTGTGGTGATCAGTCCTGAAGGCACGATCCTCATCCCCTCGGTGGGTCTCATTCAGTTGGCAGAGCTGACTTTGGAAGCGGGACGTCAGCGGATTTTTGAACAGTTGAGCCGGGTTTTTCGCACGGATCGGATCTATGTCACTCTGACCGAATTGCGTAAATTTCGCGTCAGTGTCAGTGGGGCGGTGCAAAATTCGCGGTTGGTGACAGTTACTGCCGCCAGCCGAGTGACCGACGCAATTTCTGAAGCCGGCGGATTCCTGGGCAGTATCGCCACTCCGCCGGCCGCTTCTGCCCCGACAGCCGAAGGAGTTCAACCGGCAGCGACACAAGTCGGTACCTCACCTGTGCAGCCAAAGATAAGGCAAGAAGAGGCCGACCTGGTTCCTTCCCGGCGGCGGGTTAAAGTTCACCGATACGACGGACAGATATTTTATGCAGATCTGGTCAAGTATTACCGTATCGGCGATATCTCGAACAATCCGGTTTTGCTCGACGGCGATCGGATTGTGGTCCCGTATCAGGATGCCAAGACGGGAAAAGTGATTGTGGATGGCGCGGTGCGGGCGCCAGGTGAATTCGAATACCTGCCGGGAGATACGGTTGGCGATTTGCTGGCGTTCGGGCATGGTCTGAGCGCGGATGCCGATTCCAGCCATATCGTTTTGGTCCGTTTTGTCTCCGGAACCAGCAGGACGGAAAAGATCCTGCTGCCGTTTGGGGAAGCGGGAAGCGAGGCACGGAGGCGGACTCTGGCCATATCTCTCCGCAGCGACGATCGGGTTTGGGTGCGTCCCAAAGCCGATTATCATCTGCGTTACAGTGTCACTTTGCAAGGCCAGATCGCGCGTCCGGGGATTTATGCCATCGACGGTGAAACGCGCTGGTTGTCCCAGATTATCGAGATCGCCGGTGGACCAACACCGAACGCCTGTCTGAGCTGCGCCTTTCTCCAGCGCCAATCGTTGAAAGACCAGGAGGATCCGGAACTCGATCGGCTGCAGATGATGCAAACTCAGTCTCTGATCGAAAGCGAACGCGAATATTTCAAGTTCGCGATGCGTCAGAATCAGGGCGTGATCGCTCTGGATCTTGACGCTTTGTTGATTCAAGGGGACAAGCGCTACGATTTGCTTCTTCAGGACGGGGATGAGATCGTTTTGCCGGTGGCGGAAAAATCAATCGCAGTTTTTGGGCAGGTGTTGAATCCGGGGCATTACCGTTTTAACCCGGATTATACTTTTGATGATTACATTCGTCTGGCCGGTGGCTATAATCATCGGGCCAACAAGTCCAAAGCACGAATCATCCGCGATATCAGCGGCGAGTGGCTGGTTCCCGGCCGAACAACGGGATTGGAAGACGGCGACCGGATTTTTGTTCCGGAAAAAGCCGATCGCCGGGGTTGGTGGGATATCACCAAAGAAGTTATCGCCGTGGCTTCGCAGGTCGCCACAGTCTATCTCATCATCCAGACAACTACAGGATCAAACGAGTAGATCAGAGACACACCAATCGTTTCCCCAACGCGATTGATTGGGTGTCGGACCGGGATGGGTTGCATCAAGCCAGCAGCGGAATGATCTTTTGCTGCACGGCGCCGGTGATTTCGATTGTCCCTTCTTCGGTGACAAATACATCGATCTCGGTGCGAAACCCGATTTTCTGATCGGGTAAATAGATTCCCGGTTCCACCGAAAAACAGGTGCCGGGTAGAATGCGGCGTTCGTCTTTGGTCTCGAGATTGTCGATATGAACGCCGTTGCCGTGTACCTGTTCGCCGATATTGTGTCCGGTCCGGTGGGTGAATGCGTCGCCGTATCCGGCATCGACGACAATTCGGCGGCACGCCTCATCGACTTCCCATCCATAGACCGGCGTTCCGGCGGCGAAACGCTCGCGCACCAGCTCGACGGCGGCATCGCGCGCCGAACGGATGACCCCAAAAATCAGTTCCAGATCGTTCGGAACAGTCTCGCCGATGTATCCCATCCAGGTAATATCGTAATAGATACTGCGCGGTTGGCGAAGTTTCGCCCAGACGTCGATGAGCAAGAGGTCGCCTCTTTTCATCGATGCGGCCAGTTCGGGAGTCGGTTCATAATGCGGATCGGCGGCGTGTTCATTGACAGCCACGATCGGTCCGCTGTCCCATTCCAACCCGCTCTCCTGCAGCAGGTTCTGCATAAAGTGCTGGATTTCGATTTCCGTCGGTGAATGGCCGGCGCGGATTCGGTGCGCAACCTCGGCAAAGGTTTGATCCTTGATCTTTTGAATCGATTCGCCGGCCTGTCGATGCGTCTGCCAATCCGATTCGCTCAGATGCGCTTCGAACTGTCCGACCAGGTCAGCGCTCGAGACCACCTCGATACCAAAGCTGCGGATCAGCTCGAGGGTGCCGCCATCGACGGTGGAGACATAGGGTATGGCGTTTTTGGGCGAATACTGCATGGCGATGGTTTTGGCGCTACCCAGCGCTTTGCGCAACAACGCATGTTGTTCCTGCCAGGCGAGATAGACGTGTTTGGTTCCAGGTAGATGATCGCATTTCCAGGGTTCGATGCGGTGCACGACTTTTTGCGCTTCGCCGCGGGCGGGAATAAAATAGTACCAGCGCCGAGTGGTGTGGCGGGTGGGATCCATTTCCAGGATGCGCTGAGCGATGGGATCGCGATCGCGAAAGTCGTAAAAGAGCCAGCCGTCAAGCCGAGCTTTTTGCAGAGCGGACTGGATTTTGTCGATTTGCATCACTCAAATTCCTCTGTCTGGTGCAGAGGCCACCGAACGGATCAGCCGCTTGAGCATGCGTTCGATGGCGCCGCAGTTTTCCTGTAACGGGTTGTCCTGTTTTAAAAAGCCGAGATCCTGGGCCAGTACGGTGCGATAGCGGATCTCTTCGATGCTGTTGAGCGCCTGGTGATAGTAATGGATTTTGTTTTTCTTGCCGCGTTTGTTAAAGCCATGAGCGATGGCAATGGGCAGGGGCAGGGCGGCTTGCCGCAGGCTCTCCGCAAGAGAAGTGTGTTCCCGTTTGGGGAATTTGCGCGTCAGGCTGAAAATTTCCTGGACCAACTCGTGGCTTTTTTGCCAGACCACGAGATCCTGTGCGCTTTCCACTTTGCGATTTTCCATAGATTGGGGCCTTTCAATTCTGTGTGGGGGCGCGAGAAAGCGAATGGGTCGATCGCTTGCATCGACCATACTTAAAGGTATCGATTTTGCGCTGCAAATGCAAGCAAAGATGCGCCGGCGGCGCAAACGGACGAGGAAAGGATCGGTTTCAGCGGCTCAGCACCATCTTGCCGGTCAGGCGAAAACCGTTGGCGACCAGGGTATAGAAATAGACACCGGAGGCCAGGCGGGTGCCTTCGAAGGAGCGGGCGGACCAAACCGCCGCATGTATGCCGGCGGGTTGCACATCGTCGACCAGGCGGATGACCCGTTCGCCGCGCAGGTTATGAATGTCGAGCGTCACCCGGCTCTCTTCCGGCAAGCCATAGCCGATCGTGGTCTCGGGATTGAAGGGATTGGGATAGTTTTGTTCGAGAACAAAGGTGTCGGGGACATAGGTCTGAACGTCGATTCTCACCGGTTCGTGCAGCTGCCGGACGCCGGAAATGCTCAGGTCTTCGAGGCGATAAAAATAGGTGCGGTTGTTTTCGACCCGATGGTCGAGAAAGGAATAGTCGAGCGGTTGGGTGGAATGGCCGGCGCCGGGAATGAGGGAGCCGTTGATTTTTTCCCAGTCTCCGTTTTCATCGTCGCTGCGATAGAGGTTGAATCCGAGGTTATCGATTTCGCTCTCGGTTCTCCAGGCGAGTTCAACGCCGTGAGCGCGGCGTTCGGCGGCAAAGGAGCCGAGGCGCACCGGCAGCGAAGAGTCATTTTCATCGCTGGCGACCACAGGGTTGTATAAGTTGAGGTCGTATTGGTATATTTGCCCCGCCATCAGCGCCTGTTCAAAACTGAGCCCGGCCGAGAGCAGGGGATTGGCGATCTCGATGGCGAGATGAAGGAGAGCCTGGGGTGTGGTGGTCAAAGGATTTGCATATTGCGTGTTGTTTGCAATCGTCAACTCTAAAGCAACAGCCAGCCGACTTGGTGTGTTGTCGACAAGAGAAACAATGGTGTATTTATCAATTCCAGAACCTTCGAATATTTCTCCACTGATCAAACTACCTTTGGTTACTTCAACCTTGTTGTTGGTAGCGATAGATGTTCCAAATCCAGATGTATTGTAATTGATATAGACCTGCGTATCCCCGATGTAGGTACCGTTTTCGCTCGCCTGGGCCAGGACATCGAACTCGAGGATTTGGGGTGCCGCGCCGGTGACGCGGACGTTGCCGAAGGTAAAGGTGATGCCGCTCGCGCTGGCGCAGCCGGCCAGGGCGATCAACAGCAGAGTCGTGATTTGGTGTATTGCCTTCATACTCGCTTCCTTATACAAGCGCATTCACAGTATGCCGGCCGCCCCGTTCCGGCTCGACAGGCGGCTCAGGGAACCTGGGTTCCCCGGCCGACGTGGCGTCGCCAATAGTCGTTCTTGTCGTTGTTTTGCACTTCGCCGTTGAGGTTGAAATCGGCTTCGCGGTAACCGCTCAATCCCACCTGGGTCCGCCAATAGTCGTTCTTGTCATTGTTCTGCACCTGGCCGTTGTGGTTGGCGTCGCTGCTGATCGAGCCCCAGACACCGGGTTCGAGCTCGAGTCCGCCGTTTTGATAAAAGCGCGCGCCGTCATCGCTGAAATCATAGGCTTCGCTCGCTTCTGTCTGCAGCAGTTGCGGCTGTGCCGACATGACAGCGAGGTGGTTGCGATGGGAGACGGCGATGTAATAGCTGCCGGGGCCGACACCTGTGAGTCCCAATTGTGTGGTGCCGTCCAATTCCCGAGCATACCCGTTTTGGTCCAGAAAAAACGATTTTCGCGAACGAATGACTGCCGGATCTTCGGCGTCGCGCAATTGCACTTCGATCCAGTCGACTGTCGACTCGGGAACCGTTTCGGTTTCCCGCGCCGCCGCCGAGTATGGCGAATGAAGGGGCAGCAGATCGCGCTGCCGCAGTATCGTGCGCATGCTGTCGCCTGCGGCGTCGTAGGCGCCCTCCAGCTGCAGCCGCACCTCTCCCACCACCCAGGGGACGCTTCCGGCTTTTTCGGAATAGTCCGATGCATTGCCCCAGGAATCATAGACCCGTATGACGACAAAATAGTTTTTGCCTGTCTGGGTTGGCAGAGTGTAGCTGGTGGCCGTTGTAGCGGCCAGCAGGTTTTCCGGCGACGGGGAAAAGGTGGGCAACGTATCGATATGAATCGCATAATAGAGAGGAGCGCTTTCGCTCTGTCCAAGGGTGTCCTGGGTCACCGCCTGCCAGCTGAGCTGGAGGGTTTCGGCCTGGGCGCTGACCGCGATTCCCGCCGCAGCCATCAAAACAATTCGAATACAAGTTTGCAGGTTTGGCATAGTGTCAAGGAGTGGTTCGTTAAAGGCCAATTTGAGGCAATATAAGTGTTTTTTTCTAAAAAAACCGTGATCCTTTTCACACAATCGAGATTTTATCCGCATTCTGCAGTCGAGAGGCGATTGCAAACCGCCTCTTTCTTTGATTGGGGTTGCCTGGGGATTTTGTCTTGCAAAGGGAGCCTGTTCAACGAACGCATTTGCGCGCTCACGATCGAGCGATCGATGCACCATGCGAAACAATTACTACAACATAGATACGGCAAAAAACGGGCGCCGCGGAAACTCAGGTCTCCACGGCGTTTTCGACAAGTGCAAAGGAGCGGGTGCGGGGATCGATCTCCGCATCGACCCCGAGGGGCAGCACCGGCTTGTCCGCGACATGCCCGATCGACAGGTTGATGAGAACCGGACTGTCGAGATGCCCGAGACGATCCTCGAGGATCTCCTCCACGCTCAGGGTATTGTTGAAAGCTGGTTTATAGTCGGCGGGCTTGCATTTGGCGCAGCGGTCCACAAGAATGCCGGCCGCCTGTTGCAGTTTGCCGGCCTGTCCCAGTTGGGTGAGCATGCGATCGATGCTGTACGGCTCTTCGCCCACCTCTTCGAGGAAAAGAATTTTTCCGCGCGTGTCGATTTCGTGTGCCGTGCCCAGAGAGGCGCAGACCAGAGTCAGATTGCCCCCGACCAGAGCGCCTCGCGCCGGGCGATCGATTTTGCCGATCAGCCGGGGAAAGAGATGGGGCGGATTTTTGATGGGGCCGCACGGCTCGGCGCGGCCGAGGGTGCGAAGGAGATAATCCTTGGAATAGTCGTTAAAAGTCGAGAGCGCCACGGCGCCGTGAAAGGTGACGATGCCGGCCAACCGATGGATGGCCAGGTGCAGGCTGGTCAGGTCGCTGTAACCGAGCAGGATTTTCGGATGGCGGCGGATGAGATCGTAATCGAGCAAAGGAAGCAAGCGCAAAGTCCCATAACCACCGCGCAAGGCGACGATGGCCTTGACCTCGGGGTCCTGGAAAAAGTCGTGCAGATCCTCGACTCGCTGCTCGTCGCTGCCCGCCAGATAGCCCCACCGTGCCAGCAGATGTTTTCCCCGTTTGACACGAAACCCCAGGTTTTCAAGCGCCTGTGCTCCTTCTTCGGCGCTGCTCGCTTCAAAAACCGGACTGGCCGGTGCGACCAATCCGACGGTGTCGCCCGGGCGCAAAACTTTGGGCTTGCGAATGTCGCGGGATTCAAATGCGCGAGCGGCGATCGGCATAGCCATACCTGCTGCGGTCATGCCGCCGATAAACTCCCGCCGGGAAACCGGCTGTGTTTTCACGGTCACCTCCTTTTTCTAGGGTGTTCCACCCCGGGGTGCGATGAACAAAAATCCCTTGCCTTTGGTTCAACAAATAAATAAATTTTACGGATTTAACAAAACCTTTTTTGTCGTTCAATTTTGTTCTGACAGAGCCCACGCGAGGTGAAAGGCACTTGATACTATAGGAGATTCGATGCCTGGAGCCGAATTCGAGCATCCTCGATCAGAGGGCGATGGCTCTGCAGGATACACCTTGTAGCCGCAGCGGTTTACCGGAATGCAAAAAATCTGTTTTCTGTTTGTCGGGATTTTGATCTTTTTGATTTTGGCAACCTGCGCCAATCAGGGTTTTCCGCCTGGAGGCCCGGTCGACAAAACGCCTCCGTCGGTGGTGCACACCTATCCGGAACATTCGGCTGTCCGCGTTCCTCTGCAAACGCGAATCGAACTGACCTTTAACGAACGCGTCGATCGTAAATCCTGCATCGAGTCGATTTTCATTACTCCATTTCCGGCCCAGGGATTGAAAAGCTCCTGGCGCGGAAAAAAACTGCGTCTGGAGGTGCGCGAGGGCTTGCTCGACGATCGAACTTATGTGGTGACCGTCGGAGCTGGCACACGCGACTATCGCAACAATCCGATGGCTGAAAGTTTTACATTGGCCTTCTCAACCGGCGGTCATCTGGACAGCGGCGAACTCGGCGGAACTGTTTATAGCGATGGCAGAACCGAAGGCACTCAGCTTTGGGCTTATGATCTAATCGAAACGCCGGAGCCCGATCCCTCTCGAGATAAGCCGATCTATATCACCCAGGCCGGTCGGGATGGCGGCTATTCCTTCACGCATCTCGCCCTGCGGCCGTATCGGGTTTTTGCGGTTTTCGATCGCTACGCCGACGGCCTCTACGATCCGGAAACAGATGTGCTGGGTGTTCCTCACCGAGACGTGCGCCTCGATTCCAGCCGAATGGGCTACCCGCATCTGAATTTTTTCACCGCCCGGCGCGACACAACGCGGCCGACTCTGACAAGTGCTTCTGCATCGAATGCATTTTATGTCGATCTGCGTTTTTCAGAACCATTAAAGCCCGAGGGTCTGGATCAAACGGATAATTATCGCGTGAGCGTGGCGGATTCGCTGGTTCCGCTGAGGCTCGCCTATGCCAATCCGCGCAATCCAGCTTTTGTGCATCTGGTGTTGGAGAAACCTCTGGAAAAGAAGACCTATGGTGTGACCGTATTTGATGCGACCGACCGAGCAGGCCTGTCGATCGATCCTGAGGGCAGCTCTGTCGAGTTTGTCGGTCGTGCGCTTGCCGACACCGTCGGCCCGCGGGTGGTGCAAGTCCAGCCCCCGGATAGCGCGCGTTCGGTGAATCTCGATCGGTCCGTTCACATATTGTTTTCAGAGCCTTTGGATACGACCGCCGTTGAAAAAAATCTGGTCTTGTCCGATTCTTGTGGAAAGAAAATTTCGGGACGGCTTAACTGGCCATCGCCGGTCTCGCTTGTATTCCACCCCGATTCATTGCTGGCCCGCCACTCCATCTATCGATTCACGGCGCCGGTTGATTCGATTGTCGATTTGTATGGCAATGCGCTGCAGGACACACTTTTCGATTATCTCTTTTATACGGTCAATCCCGACACCTTTTCTTTGATCTCGGGAACAATTGTTGATGAGGAACCC
>JAFGJN010000041.1 GCA_016929055.1 Candidatus Zhuqueibacterota bacterium | reverse complement strand
TGTGTGATGCACAGTGTATGAGCGGATCTTATTTTACTTTAGGAAAAATTTCCTTATTTAAGCAACACCATGCGCCGCATCGAACTCTGTTGACCGGAAATCAGTCGATACAGATAGACTCCGCTCGGCACTTCTGCAGCTTGCCACTTGATTGCATATTGCCCGGCTTGCTGGTAATCATCGACCAAAGCGGCGATTTCCCGTCCCATCACATCAAAGACGGTGAGCGTAACCCGTCCGGCCTCAGAAAGGGTGTAAGAAATCGTTGTTTCAGGATTGAAGGGGTTGGGATAGTTTTGCTGCAAAGCGAAACCCTCGGGTACAGCCGCAAGGGAGGCACTTTCATGTGCCGGTATCGCACCCCGTTTTTCTTCCGTATGCAGCTCGAACTCGACCACCTGGCGCCAATTCCCCGGATAGTAGTCAGGAGAAATGAGGAGCAGTTTGACATAACGTGCGGTTGCGTCGCTGCCGAGGCGATACCAGGTGCGTTCGCCGTTTCCTTTGACCTGAAAGGTTCCGACCGAGCGAAAGTCGTTTTCATCGGTTCCGCTGGTCGAGACATGAACCTCGAACCGCACAGTCTGGTAGGGATAAGCAGACGCATCGTCGTCGCTGCCATTATCCGTAGTCAGGGCGATATAATTGAACCGGTAGAGACCTGTGTCGGCGAATCGAAAGATGGCCCAGGCGGGGTCGCCGGGATTTTGGGAACCACGGGCCCAGACAGTGCCTTCCCAGCCACTGTCTATTCCGTCAACTGCTTTTGCCCATCCCCGATCATCTGTACCCTTGCGGTAGGTCGGAGTACCTGTGACCAGCACAAGCGCATTGTCGCGCAGTTCGGCTCCTGAATCTTTGAGATCGAGCAACGCCAGCGCGCGTTGATAATCGCGTGAGAAAAAGGCGTACAACGCTTGATCGATTACCGCATCGCTCTTGGGATGTCGGCGTGCCAGCAAAACGTGTTCAGGAACGGTCAAACCCAGATTGGTGATCTTGCGCGCGCAGTCGCCTTTCCAGATCACAGCGTTGTTTCGCGTCATTTGAACGAATCGATAGCCGTAAAATAAGGACGGTTCGACCTGTGAATGGCGATTATAGTCGTTCCACGACTGAACCATCATAAATGACGGCCGATTTTCAAACGCCAGATCCCAGCTCCACTGATAAACCAGTGTATCCTGGCGAGAGGCCAAATCCTGCTGCCCGAGCGTCCAGGCACGATCGTCGAGTCCCGGCCAGGAAGCCCCGGTTGTCCAACGAAACTCAGAACCGGTCAGGTAAAAGGCCTGCAAATAGTCATGGCCCCATTCAAGACCATCCGGTTGAAAGCGAATGTCATCCGCTTGCACCCAGGGATAAATACCGTCGACGTGATCGGCGAGATCCAGCTGCTGGGCATCCCAGTTCCAGAAAATCACCGCATCGTCCGGCAGATAGAGATCGGCCTGGTTTCGGAACAGGTAAGGTAACAAGTTGCGTTTGGGTGCATGGACGTATACCGGGCGTGTGTTGTTCTCACGTCGCCCCCAATAGGCGGGATGGGTGAGAATGGAATCGGCGATGAATGACAGATTTTCATCCAGACTGCCCTCTGCTGATTCGCTATAGGAGACGATGATGCGAAAATCGAAACCGAGATGTCCATAGAGCTGGTAAAGCCTTTCGGCTGCATTCAGCAGCCCTTGGGTTGGGCTTTGTTCATACGAGTTTTTGCCGTACCAATCGACCACAAAAGCATCAATGTCGGCAGCCCAGGCCAAAAGGATGTGGTATTCCCAGATATTGCGATCCATCGAATCATAGAGATCAAAGATCGAGGTATCGATTACACCTCCAAATCGATTTTCATCCCAAAAGCGCAAAGAATCGGCACCATCAGCGTTGGCAAACCAGGCTTGGTACCAGGCCAAAACCGGCGGACATCCACCCAGTGAAAGGTTGATCTCGTTGCAGCCGCTCGATGATTCGTCAACTCGAACGGAAACTGCCTCCTCGCTATAACCCTGTACAAACAGGGTATAGTCGTGCTGGGGGATGACATTCTTGAAACTAAACTTGCCGTATTGGTCTGTCACCATCTTGGTGGTTTTGACTCCCGGGCCTTCGAGCCGGACGACGCTTCCGACCAACGGGCGACCGTCGATTGTCGCCATGCCGCTGATGCAGGTCAATCCTTCACTGCAGACAATGCTATATCGCGACGCTTTATCTGTCTGCTTTGGATCGCTGCCGGTCGCATCGATCAACCAATACAACTCTTGATTTTCTTCAAAAATAATCTCATAGATCGGTCCTTCATAGTTGCCTTGAGCGTTAAAACTATTCTGGTCGCTGCCGGCTGCTTGAATACTCGCTCCTTGTTCAACCCCACTGCCTATGACTTTTTGAGCAAAGGTTGCAGGCTGATTGGAAGGGGGGAATTCTGTTGGCTGAGAACCGTTGTACTGACTCGGAAAAATCAGGTTGCTCTGACCGATCGGAATTCTCACCGTGTCGGAATTCGGATTGAAAAATCCAAATTGTGCGCGCAGGGTTCCGTCTCCCAGGTTGGCAACACAGAGCAACAGGGGTTCAATCGGTTCCAGCACCTGGTCAGGACTGTTTGTCACCGTATGGGTCAAATATTTTTCCAGATCCTCACGTCCGGATTCGGCAAAACCATCCGCCTGGTTGAAATGACCGACGCCACTCACGGTTTTCCAACCGGCCGGGACATTTTCTTCCGAAACGCTATAGTCACCATTGGGTGCGACAAGGAGGCCATTCGTGGGTTTTTGGTTGTTGTCCACATAGACACAAGACAGCTCACCCTTGACATCGTCCCACTGACAAACAGCCGAGCCGAGATCGCTTTGGGCGATAATGCGCAAAGTCGATAAATCCTGGTCGTCACCCTCACCGTTCCAGCTTTTTTCAATGAAAATGTGATAGACACACTGCTGACTGGATGTCGAAGCGGTCGAAGTGCGACGGCTTCCGTCCGGTCCCTCGAGTGTCCATACCAAGGGCAGGTCCTCGACATCGACCACAACCGTAAACGCCGGGTCTGGCCAATAATCACTTCGACCGGTCTTAAAGACCTCGGGCAAAACCGAATTGTATTGAGATTTGTTGAAGGTGTTGCGATGACCCACCGAAATGACGACGTCCTGCTCGTTGTCGTTTTTATAGCCAAACGAAAGGGTATAGGTGCCATCACCGTTATCGGTTACGCACTCGAGAATTGGCCGCACCGGGTTGAAATCAACATCGTAGCAGATCAGGTTCTGCAAACTGGCTTTTTCTGATTGTTGCGGTGTCGTGTTATCGGCGTTGATCTGCCAAAAGATTTCGTCTGTGTTGTCGAAAACGACTTCGAATGTCGGTCCGGCATAATTTGCGGGATCGATAGAGTTCAACTGCAGGATCGTATTATCTTCTCTGATGTAGTCTTTGCCGGCCTGGGCGTTGCTGTTTGCATTGTTTGTCGAAGACAGAAAAGTGGTCGGCTGCGGACCGTTATAGTCGGTGACGCCCGAATTGACGAGAGTGTTATCGGGACCGATAGGGATCACCACCGACTGTGGGTTGGGATTGTAATACCCAAACCGTGCACGGATCTTGCCGTCCTCGCTTTCCATCGCACAGATAAAAATCGGTATGATTGGCTCCAGGGCAGCGGTTTCGCATATCGGGCCTTTTGTCGTAGTGGTGGTGACCTGTTGTCCGGCTTTAAATGTCACAGTCACCTGGCCGAGTGGCCAGATACCGGCAAGGGTTAAGGTGACGATACGCTGCTCATTGTCTTGGTAACCGGTATCGAATTTGTATCCTCGTACTCCGGTGGTCGGATCGTTCTCGGTAAAACCGCCAGCAGAGTCGTTGGAGGAGAGAAAATCTTTGGCTTCCATACCCTCACAAGCCGGAAACACCCAGTGGCTGATCGCGGGTTGTACGCCAGAAGTTACAAGATAGGTCACTTGAGTGTTGCCATTGTCGTAGGATACAGATTGAAAATCGATCGTGTGGGAAAATCCCGTTGTGCTCCACACCAAGGTAAAAAGAAGCACAATATACATATAAATCAAGTTTTTCCTGTTCATAATACTCTCCCGTGTTGCATATGCTCAGTTCGTTGGGGCAAAAAGTGATGTGAGCGATTGTCTGCCTATCCATTCCGTCCCTATGGGTTGCCGTGCTAAAAATCCGGTTAATTGGAATCGTGTCAGTGCTGTCTGATATACCTCCTTTCGAATGCTTTTTTCCTCTCCTGACTTGTCGCATTTGTGTGCTGGGGAGATACAACAGAAAGAAGGTAAATCTTATTCCGAAACTGGAAGAAATGGTCGAAAGATTCTGAAAATCATTCGTGAGAGTAGGAAATTCATGCAGAAAAACTGAGGAATGAAGGGGATCGAACGATTCAGGCGGGATTCACAAAGAGGGCGCGAATCCCGCCCGAAAACTCGACAGAAGGTGCTATTGATTCTTTTTACTAAAGTCTTGCATAAATTCGACGAGTTTTTCTACCCCGTCCAGCGGCATGGCGTTATACATAGAGACGCGGATTCCGCCAACGCTGCGGTGGCCTTTGAGTCCGATCAGCCCATTGCTTTTAGCTTCGGAGATGAATTGTTGTTCCTGCTCCTCAGTCGGCAAGCGAAACGTTGCGTTCATCCAGGAACGCGAAGAGACTTCGGCAGTGCCGCGATAAAATCCATCGCTGCCATCTATTGCCTGATAAAGGGTTTCAGCTTTTTGACGGTTCTTTTGTTCGATAACATCTAGGCCGCCCTCTTCTTTGACCCATTCGAGTACCAGTTTCATCAAATAGATCGAAAAAACCGGCGGTGTATTAAAGAGAGAATTGTTGTCGATATGGGTTTTATAAGCGAGCATGGTAGGCAAACCGCTGTTGGCTTGCGCGGCAAATTCATCCTTGACAATGACCACGGTTACACCGGCAGGGCCGAGATTTTTTTGCGCCCCGGCGTAGATCAGAGAGAATTTCGACACATCGATTTTTCGCGACAAGATATCCGACGACATGTCGGCGACCACAGGGGTTGGCCCGAAATCTGGATAGCTCTGCCATTCTGTGCCGGAGATGGTGTTGTTGCTGGTCAAGTGAATATAGGCGGCAAGCGGATCCTGGTCCAGGGCCTCTGCTTCCGGTATGGTATTGAATTTTTGCGCTTCAGAAGATGCGGCGATACGGCTTTTTTGAATGATCGTTGCTTCCTTGAAGGCTTTTTTCGCCCACGATCCGGTGATGATATAGTCTGCTGAACCGCCCTTTGGAATAAAATTCATCGGAACCATGGCAAATTGCAGACTTGCTCCACCGCCAAGAAACAGGACGTGATAATTCGCCGGAATTCCCAGCAACTCGCGCAGCAGTTTTTGCGCGTCGTTATGAATTGCGTCGTACTCTTTGGAACGATGCGATGACTCCACGATCGACATGCCGGAGCCGCCATAATCCAGAAAATCAGACTGACATTTCTGCAGGGCGGAATAGGGCAATGTGCAAGGACCGGGATTGAAATTGTGGACGCGTGCCATTTTTTTTATCCTCATTTTTGCAAAAAAATATTTGCGGTCGCAAACGGTTATAATCCGCTCGCTTCGTGACCGGGGATCAAGCTTTACCGGATTTAACAAATTCCTCAACAAGCTCCAGAACGATATCGCCGATACGCAACAAATTTTCCTTGGAAGAGGCGCCGATATGGGGTGCCATCAAGACGCCCGGCGCTGAGAGCAAGGGAGTGTTTTCAGGCGGATCCGAGTACCATACATCGGTGGCATAACCAGCGATTTTTCCAGATTCCAGCCCGGCAACAATATCTTCTTCGATGATGGTTTTGCCCCGACCGGTGTTGATCAGGTAGACACCATCTTTCATTTGTGCGATCCGATCCGAATCGATCAATCCCTTGGTCTCTGGGTTCAATGGCAGATGCAGAGACAGGTAATCGCATTGCGGCAGCAAGGCGTCGAGATCGGCAACCTGCTCGATCATCGGGCATTTGATCTCGACCTGGTCATATCCGAGGATCCGCATCTCGAATGCAGCGGCTCGTTTGGCCATTTCCTGGCCGATGCGTCCGCAGCCGATGATTCCGAGTGTTTTTTTGAACAATTCGGTGCGTTTTAATTCTTTTTTAAGCCACTTGCCTTCACGCATCGAATTGTGGGCCTTAACAAGGTGGTTGGGCATTGCGATCATGAGCGCAAAAGCCAATTCAGCGACAGAAACGCTGGAAGCGGCCGCAGTATTATAGACCTCGATTCCTTTGGAACGGGCGTACTCGACGTCCACGTTGTCCAATCCAACCCCGCCACGAATGATGAGTTTCAATTTCGGCGCCTGATCGATATATTCCCGCGTGCACTTGGTTTTGCTGCGGATCAGCACGACTTGGGCATCGGCTAATTGGGCATGATCATCGGTGACTGTCCCGAAACGAGACAACTTTCCCGGGAGGGATGGATCGAATGCATCGGAAATCAGAATTTTCATTGTTTGCTCCTTTTGGCTCGATTTGACACCGGCGGATGAGTTCCGGCCTCTCCTTCGCCAAAAGCCGAACGATTTTTTTGCCGAAACGAGGCCGTAAACAGAGGTTTATAAATCAGGATTCGAGCAGCAAATGACTGACCAACCCGCTGCGGAGTTTGGGCTCGAACCAGGTCGATTTGGGGGGCATGATTTCCCCAGCGTCTGCCACACATAACAATTTTTCAACGGTTGTTGGATAGAGGGAAAAAGCGATGCGATAGGCTCCCGAATCGACCAGCCTTTCCAACTCAGCGTTGCCACGAATCCCCCCGATAAAGTCGATGCGTGGATCCGTGCGCGGATTGCCGATCTTTAATATCGGCTCCAATACCTGCTGCATCAGTATGTTGACATCCAGACTGGCGAGAAGGTCGTCTGGATCAAAGAGACCATCTTTGGGAATGAGCCGCCACCAGTGGTGATCCAGGTACATGCCGAATGTGTGTTCCTGCGAAACCTTTATCCGTGCAGGGGAGGGCTCGCACGTAAATTTTTCTTCAAGACGCGTAAGAAACTGTTCAGCTCCGTAACCGTTCAGATCTTTGATAACCCGATTGTAGGGTAATATTTTCAATTGATTATGCGGGAAGATGACCGATAGGAAAAAATTGTAGGCTTTGTCGGTGTTGGTATGAGGATCGCGTGATCGGCGCAGTTGGCAGACATTGCTCGCCGCGGCAGAACGGTGATGTCCATCCGCCACATAGGTTGCGTCCAGCTCGGCAAACCCCTTGATAATTTTATCAATTTGCTGCTGATCATCGATCGGCCACAATTGATGATGAACCGTGTCGTTGGAGATGAAATCGATTTCCGGTGCAACTCGCGTCATTCCGTCGAGAAAGTTGTCCAGAGTTGCTTGGGCGCGATACATCAGAAAAACCGGACCAACCTGGGCATCCATTGTGTCGATCAGGGTCGTTCGGTCTTTTTCTTTATCCGGTCGCGTCAACTCGTGTTTTTTGATGCGACCCAAATCATAATCCTGAACACTGGAAAGACAGAAATAACCGGTTTGTTGATGACCTTGCCAGGTTTGCCGGTAGATATAGATCGACTCTTTGGCATCCTGTACCAGTATTCCATCCCGCATAAATCGTTCGAGATTTTCTCGTCCTTTGCGGTAGACCAATTCGCTGTGCGTATCGATATCGAGCGGCAAATCGATTTCGGGTTTGTTGATGTGGAGAAAGGATAATGAATTGTCTGAGGCCAGCGCGCGCGCTTCCTCGCTCGAGAGCACATCGTAGGGCGGACAGGCGACGGTGGCTGTCAGCTCTCTAGCCGGTCTCAAGCCGCGCAAGGGTTTGATGGTAATCATGGTTTTTCCTCTTATATGCACATTTTATCGTCAATAGGTTCACGGTGCACCGATACATTCCGCCATAGAGCATACAAGCGTTCTTGATCGACTGCCATCAAGAAAATATCAAGTTCTTTGATTAATATCAAGACGAATATTTATTAACCGATTTTTTTTGATCCAGATTTGGTTCGAAACACCGAATCTCCAATAAAAACAACAGGCTGTTTTCACCAATAGGGTGGAAAGGATGACTGTTTCAAATTGAATAAAATTAGAAAGATACTTTTTGCTGGATTCCGTTAACACAAAATCCAGGTTAAAAGAGGTGGTAAGGGAATCAAACCAGTTTTATTGCGGCAATGGAGGGATTTTGCCCGCCATCATGTAAAGACGACGGGCAAACGCAATCTTTGTCTGGTGGAAACCAGTCTCAGATAATTTCGTTGAACAAGCTCAGGTAGTCGCGCACCAGGCGCGTCACCAGAAAGTGGCGTCGCACATGCTCTTTGCCAGCACGACCGATTTCGTGCGCTGCATCGGGATCGCGTAAAACGCGTATGACTGTTTTTGCTGTCTGGTTATAATCACGGGGATTGACAAGAAAGCCGGTTTCACCATCGCTGATCTGCAGGGGAATTCCGCCTACATTCGATGCGATCACCGGTTTGCCTTTCCACAAACCTTCGGTGACTGTCAAACCAAAGCCCTCTTTGAGCGATTTTTGCATAATGACATCCGATTGTCGCTGCAGCGCATTGACCAGAATATTGTTTTCAGAGGTGATCAGGATCACATCCCCTGTTTCGATAAGCTTTTTGGCACGCTGTTTGACTTTTTCATAGATCAAGAGACCCTCCGGATCGTCAGAAGCCATACTACCGCACAGCACCAACCGACAATCGATTTCCTGCCTCACGAGTTCGAATACTTTGATAACGCCCAACGGATCTTTGAATTTATCGAAACGCGAGATTTGCGTGATCAGGGGTTTATCGGTTGCCACATTGAATTTTTTCAGATACTTGGCGATATCCCGTTGAGAAAGTTCTTTGTTTTTACTGGACAGCGGATCGATTACCGGAGCAAAGATCCGATACTCGACAGGCAGGTCCGGCTTGCGATAACTAACATCAGATAGAATCACACGATCGTAGCGAAGGATGAAATCCTTGAGAAATTCCCACAATTCAGCGTTTGGCTGAGAGAGATCGACGTGACAGCGCCAGACCCATGGTTGTCGTTTTTTATAAAAATGGATCAGCGGCAGTGGCTGAGGATCGTGAATGATGACCGCGTCGTAAGATTGGTTCACACGGGCATAGATGGAAAAATCTTCATTGGCACGGATATACAATTTTTTCTTGATATCGCTGAGATTGATGCTGTCGCCCTGTAAAGCGTTATGGAATTTTTTCGTGATATTAAAAAAATCGGGATTGCCGTTCAAGATACGCCAATCTGTTTCCACACCTGCATCCACCAGCAGGGGAGTCAGACTGGTGAGGATTTCAGCCACTCCTCCGCCGGTATAGGTCGAATTAATATGCAAAACTCGTTGGCCATAAAGATTTTTGGCTTCGCGATAGATGGTGCTGATGGTTTCGTCTCCTACAATGGATCGATAATCACTCAGTCGTTTCATGCCGTCTCCTTATTTGCTCAACTTTTCCAAAAGTGACCGGACTGCTTCGGGATTTTTTACACTAAAGCGTGCAGCGGTCATGTGATAGCCGACTTTAATCGTATAGGCTTCCGGCGGAAGAGCTCGAAATAGATCTTCGTCAGTATGATCGTCGCCGACTGCGAAAATAAAGTCGGGTTTTTTTGCCTGCATCAGAAAGGCAACCGCGGTGCGGCCTTTGTTGATTCCCGAGGTCTTGATCTCGATGACTTTGTTGCCTTCCATTACCTGTAAATTGAGATTGGCCGTCAGATAGCGCAATTCGTTGAGCAGCTCGCGTGAGCGGGTCTGGCCGAGTCCGACTTCGGCTTTTCGATAATGCCAGACCAGCGAATAGCTCTTGTCTTCAATAAAGGCGCCGGGAGTTCGTGCTACATAGAGCTCTAAAAGAGGTAAAAGTTCGGTTTTCCATTCATCGGTCATGGGTTGGATCGTCTCCCATTCGCCGCCCCTTTTTTTGATCCAGGCTCCGTGTTCGGCGCTCATATCCAATGGCAGATAAGAAAACCACTGATCCAGCTCTTCTTTTTTTCTGCCGCTGTTGATCACCACCTGACAATTATCTGATTCGCTCAACCGTTTCAACAGATCCAACAGCGTTTGCGGTGGTTTGGCTTGTGCCGGCGTTTTGGCAAATGGCACCAGGGTGCCGTCGTAATCGAGAAACAGGATACGGTTGCTACCCGCGTGAAAATGATCGATGATCTCGGCCTCGATTTGGGTCGTCAGCCGATTGCTGCGTAGACGAGAGTTTAGTGTTTTGATCTGCTTTAAACCATCGATAAAGTCAAGTGCCCATCTCGTTACATTGTAGCGGCTGATTTTGCTCTGCATCTCTGTAAGCCGTTTGGCCTGCTCTTCTTGCGGCATCTGTAAAGCGATTCGGATAGCGTTGGCGATTTCTTCAATATTGTTGGGATTGATCAGTAACGACTCGCTCAACTCCGCAGCCGCCCCCGCCATTTCGCTGAGAATCAGCACACCACGGCCGTTTGTCTTGCTGGCGACGAATTCTTTGGCCACCAAATTCATGCCGTCGCGATAAGGTGTAATCAAGGCGACATCGGCCACATTGTACATTGCCGACAAGGTCGGAAAGGGTGTCGAGCGATAAAGATACCAGATCGGCGACCAGCCGATCGTGCCGTGTTCACCGTTGATGCGGCCGACGTGGGTGTCCACCTGCAATTTAAGCTGGCGATAGGAATCCACCCGCGAACGTGACGGGACCACGAGCAGAAGCAGTGTCACCTTTTCCCGATATTTTGGGTGGCGTTGAAGAAAGAGATTAAAAGCTTCGAGGCGCTGCAAAATGCCCTTGCTGTAATCCAATCGGTCGATGGAGAGGATCAATTGTCGATCGCCAATGCGGTTTTGCATACGCGTCATCTCTCGTCGCACGCTTTTGCTCGATCCTGCATGGTTAAATTTGTCAAAATCGATGCCCATGGGAAAAGAGTCCGCTTTGACCATTCGCTCTTCATAGGTCAAACGCATCAGGGAATGTTCCAGCCCCAACAGACGACTCGCGGCGCTAAGAAAGTGGCGCGCATAATCATGGGTATGGAATCCGACCAGATCGGCACCCAGCAGACCATGCATGAGTTCATTTCGCCACGGCAGTGTTCGAAAAACCTCGTAGGAGGGAAAAGGGATGTGCAGAAAAAAACCGATGCTCACGCTGGGCAACGCCTGCCGAAGCAAAGCCGGCAACAGCATCAGATGGTAATCGTGAACCCAGATGATGTCGTTCGGCTGTGCAATGTCAATTATCTGTTCGGCAAATCGGCTGTTCACCCGCCGGTATGTATCCCAATAAGATGGATTATAAGCGACAAACTCGGGGAAATAGTGAAAAAGCGGCCATATTGTTCGATTGCTAAAGCCTTCATAATAATTTTCGATATCTCGCCGGGTGAGAAAGACCGGTACGGTTGCATCTTTATGCAAATCATCGGTGATTCTCATTTTTTCCAGCTTTGATTCTGTTATATACCCCGGCCATCCGATCCACCGGCTATCATAATTCTTGTAAAAAGATGCGAGTCCTGTGGCCAAACCGCCGGCGCTTTTGCTGTAGACGAGTTCTCCCTGGCGTTTGCTGATGTTAACCGGCAATCGATTGGACACAATGAGCAATCGCTCCTGCATGGAATTCTCCCTGATTTTTGGGTTTTAACCCCACCCCGGAGTAATAAATATTCTTGGCTGTGGTGCGGAATTCAGAGGATGAATTTGCATCGTTACTCGAGCATTTATTAATATTTAACTAATTTGAAAGCGTGATTGTTCCCGAAAAATCATCATTTTCTTGCGCGTTGTTGTTGCAAGAGACCCGCCAGCATGAATGGCAAAAAGGTAATGAATAGAACTTGAATTTCATCTTGTAATCTTATAAATTAAAATAGCCCTACACGCATTCTTGGCCAAAATAATTCTCTGGATTCGAGGCTCGATACCGAATCTTTTAGAAAATAAATTCGATTGTGTAGCAGTGAGGGTTCTTTTTTTGCGAGGCTCGAAAATGCGCTCGATCCTTTCCGTCGTAAAACAACGTCGAAAATCGAATGGCTCGGATCTACCCGTAATCGATATGCATGTCCATGTTGGCGGACCTGCGGGCGAAAACGACTCTATGTACCACTGGTCCAGGAAATTCACCCATTCGCCCTCTTTCGAGGCCATGAAACTGGTCATCAAGGTAGGCGAAAGCGATTTTTCCGGGCCACGCTATATCGATGTTGTTTTGCAGCAGCTTAAAACTTCCCGACACGTCGACAAGGTTGTCCTTTTGGCACTCGATCACGTCTATTCCGAATCGGGAGAGCTGCAACTGCCAAAGAGCCATCTGTTTGTCTCCGACGACTATCTCTATTATTTGTCGCGGATTTTTCCCCAACTCTTACCCAGCTGTTCGGTTCATCCCTATGCCCCGAATGCATTGGAACGTCTTTATGCAAATGCCGCACGCGGTGCTTTGTTCTGCAAATGGGTTCCCTCTTCGCAGGTGATCGATCCAACCCATCCTCTGGCACAGCGGTTCTATCGGGCTTGTGCTGAACTCGACTTGCCGATCTTGATCCATGTTGGGCCCGAGGAGGCGATACCGACTGCTCTAAAAACCGAAAAAGCACGTCTGTTCGATGCTGCCTGCGGCATGTATGCTTCAGAACCGGGCGATGCGATTGAGATGGCTCTGGAAGCCAAAGCTACTGTCATTATCGCCCATTGCGCAACGCCTCTGGGAAACCTTCTTGACAAACACAACTCCTATTGGGAAGGAGTTTTTGAAAAACTGATCGCACGTCTACAAGTTGAAAAGTCGAAACGGCTTTATGCCGATTTGTCAGCCTTTTGTCTCCCCGGCCGTTTTCGTTACATCAAACGCATTCTCGATTTGGCTAAACAATTTCCTGAGCGCTTCTTCTATGGCAGCGATTATCCGATCCCGATCATCTCTTTTCGCGATGGCAAAGGCCTCGAAGAAATCCTCGACACGTTTGGCTGGCTGGCCGGCCGAGTCGTACCAGGCAATGATTTTGACAAAAATTTTCAACTTCTCAAACCGCATTTCCCCGACGCTGTTTTTACCTCTGCCAATCAGTTGCTCAAAAAAGCCGATCGCAAACTAGCTTCCCGCGACGGGTTTTTCAAGCGGTTGGATGTGAAAAAAAAACGTTTTTTCTTTTTCAAACGATAAAACCAAAGAAGCAGAAAAAAACAGGGGAGACCATCTGGTAAAACCTGCAATCCGTTTTTTAACCTGAATAGCTCGATTGCTTGTATGGCGGTTTTTGAAATAACTCTATCGATCACCGCAGGAAAAATGGCTGATGATGTAAAAATCTTCAAGACTGAAACGGAGACAGGGTATGAATAAAATGGTACTGCTGATGCTGGCCTCTTTATTGCTTTCCTGCCGAACGACGGAAATCGGTTGGGAAACGATTTTTGAGCAATCCGATGGTCTGCGAACGCCGCGTTACCTGGAAACCATGGACTATTTTGCGCGTCTGGCCAATGCCTCACCGCAGGCAAAATGGCAACGATTTGGTGTCACGCCTCTTGGTCGTGATTTGAATATTTTGCTTATCGATTCCAATGCACGGTTTACTCCTGAAACGAATCATCACAAACCTTTAATTTTTATCCTATGCGCGATTCATCCGGGCGAATCCGCCGGCAAGGATGCAGCCATGATTCTGGCTCGCGAACTCTTGATCGAGAACCGCTATCCACACTTGGTAGAAAAAGTATCACTCGGCATCATCCCTATTTTCAATGCTGACGGCCATGAAAATTTTAATCCTTACAATCGGATCAACCAGATCGGTCCGGAAGAAATGGGTTTTCGTGTTACATCGACTCGCCTCAATCTCAATCGCGATTTCATGAAGGCTGATTCGCCCGAGATGCAACACTTTCTCGAATTGTATCAGACCTGGAAACCCGATCTGCTGATCGACTGCCATACAACCGACGGCGAGGACTTTCAATACGTGGCTTCCTATTATATCGATACCCATCCGCAATTCGGGGGCCCCATCTCTGTATGGGCTCGCGATCGGTTCCTGCCCGACGTGTTGAGGCGCTGTGAAGAAAAAAAAGTCTATCTTGCGCCTTATGCCGGTTATGTCGATCCGTTGCGACCGGACTTGGGTATGCAGGGCGGTGTTTGGCCGCCTCGTTTGTCCAATATTTACTGTACTCTCTGCAATCGCGGTGGATTTCTTATTGAAGCTCACAGCCTGAAGAATTATAAGACCCGTGTCCGGGCAACAGGTGAAATCTTGCGCGCTTGTCTCGAATCGGTTGCTGATCAGCCGGATGAATTGCTGCTCGCTGTTCAGGAAGGCGACTTGCAGGCGACACAAATTGGCCGCGATTATGATCCCGAGCAACTCTTTTCATTGACTTTTTCCACTCGAAAGGATGAGTGGGATACGTTGCTCTACCGGGGTTACCGAATCGAAAGACAAAAGGGCAAGATCTCGGGATTGGAGTATCTCGTCTATTCCGATGAAAAGAGGGATCGGCCGATTGTCTATTATAACACGGTTCGTCCCGAGCAACAGATTACTCCGCCGATGGCCTATGTCATTCCGCCGCAATGGCAAGACGCGATCGCAGTGCTGCAAGCGCATCGAGTTCCGCTCTATCGGCTGAATCGCTCCTTGAATGATTCCCTCCAGACCTACAGGTTTTCCGATGTCGCCTTTCACTCCTGGCCATATGAAGGAAGGTTTCGAGTAAACTATCAGGCCCTTCCGGTTATTGAAAAAATCCACTTGCCGCCAGGCTCAGTGTATGTACCTCTGGCTAATCCCAAATCGCGGCTCATACTCAATCTGCTTGAACCACAGGCTCCTGACGCTCTGGTGCATTGGGGTTTTTTCAATACCATTTTCGAGCATCGTGTCTATTTTGAAACCTATGTCATGGAGCCAATGGCGCAACAAATGCTGGCGCAAGATCCGGCTTCGGCGGAAGAATTTAAACGACGCTGCGATCAAGACAGCGTATTTGCCGCCGATGGCCGAAAAAAACTCGAGTTTTTTTATGAACGAACCCCTTATTATGACCGGGAACGCAACCGATATCCCATTGTCCGCTTGACCAAAGTTTTGCCAAATGAGTGGTTGGATCCTTTTTAAAGCGCTGGATAGAACAGCCATGTGCTGTTCAAAAAGGATCGAGAGACCGGTTTGTATTATTGCCTTTATGGACAATCTCAGAATGCAGCTTTTTTTTCCATGTGCATTTTTTTCCAAATCAGCGTTTCGACGCTTTGCTTAACTAGAAAAACTGGTTGGCACCAGCCCCATTCAAAATAGATTTTCTGAGAATTACTTTTCTTAAAGTTCTGATTTTCGACTTGTAAATTCAAAAAGTTTGATTTATATTGACGATCAATTTTTGAGATCAGACCAGGGCCGTGAGACTGCCTTTTTGCACCCACAAGTCGACCTCGACCGTGCCTAACCACTACTACCCAAACCATTTCGATGAAAGAACCATGCATTCAAAAGAGTTTGAGCCCAAACTGATCGCCGTTTTGCGCGAAGGGGTATCTTTTGCGCAATTGTCAAAAGACCTTGCCGCCGGCGTAACGGTTGGCTTGGTCGCAATACCTTTGGCCATTGCTTTCGCTATCGCGTCCGGTGTACGGCCGGAGCAAGGTTTGTATACAGCAATTATCGCAGGTTTTACAATTTCTTTATTGTCGGGCAGCCGTGTCCAGATCGGCGGTCCTACCGGCGCTTTTGTCATTCTCGTTCACTCCATCGTAACAAACTATGGTATGGATGGATTGGCTTTCGCCACGATTGTCGCCGGTATTTTGTTGGTCGCAATGGGGATGGCGCGACTGGGAACGATTATTCGATTTATTCCTTATCCGGTCACCGTTGGGTTTACCACCGGTATCGCCCTGATCATTGCTACCGGTCAGCTTTTCGACGGTATGGGCATTTACGGTTCAGAAATTCCTTCCCCCTTTCATTTAAAATGGCTTTTTATTTTGCGTTCCCTGCCATCGATCGATTTCCGCGCCTGTGCGATTTGTCTGCTTACCATTGCTATTATGACCTATTGGCCGCGTGTCACAAAACGTTTGCCTGGATCTCTTGTTGCCCTGGTGCTGACGACCATCGCTGTCGAGCTTTTCTCATTACCTATCGATACAATCGCAAGTCGTTTTGGCGAGATCCCCAACATGTTGCCCAGATTTCACTGGCCTATGATGCCGACTGGTCGAATGGCTGAACTGTTTTCGGCTGCATTGTCAATAGCACTTTTGGGTGGGATAGAATCTCTGCTCAGTGCCGTCGTCGCTGATGGAATGACTGGTCGTCGACATCGCTCCAATATGGAATTGATCGCTCAGGGTGCTGCTAATCTGATTTCTCCGCTTTTCGGAGGGATTCCAGCAACGGGAGCTATCGCACGCACTGCCACCAACATCAAGAACGGCGGCCTGACACCCTTTGCAGGACTGTTTCACGCATTGACCGTTTTGATGATTTTGCTCTTTGCAGGCCGATGGGCCGCGTTGATACCCATGCCGGCGTTGGCAGGAATATTGTTGGTTGTCGCCTGGAATATGAGCGAGCTGCATTTGTTTTTTAAAATATTCAAAAGCACGCGCAGCGATAGCTTGGTCTTGTTGACGACCTTTTTGCTGACGCTTTTTATCGATTTGACCGTAGCTATTCAAGCCGGTGTAGTTTTGGCATCTGTTCTGCTCATGCGGCGGATGGCAAGTGTAACACAGATGCGTTTTATGTCGACCATGTTGAATGAAGAGGATCCCGATAACCCCGGAAGCCGCACTTTAGATATTCCGCCAGGCACCGAGATCTTTGAGATCAACGGCACCTTTTTTTTCGGAGCGGCACATAAATTCCGCGATGCACTTTTACAAATTAACCGACAACCGCAAATCCTTATCTTGCGAATGCGAAATGTCCTGGCATTGGATGCGACAGGACTAAATGCTCTGGAAGCTTTGATCGATCAATCCCAAAAAAACGGAACCACGGTTCTGCTTTCTGGCGTTCATGCACAGCCGTTTATCGTTATGGAACGTTCGGGATTTCTTCAGAGTATTAAATTAGATAACGTTCTCGGCACATTTCAAGAAGCGCTACAACGCGCTCATCGTTTGCAAGCAGAAAAACAGCGGGTTTCTCCATCGAATGGATAAAATGACATTGAGGTTTGAGGATGAAAATGGATTATACCCAGGATTCACGAGTGGTTATGACGCTGGATGCCGGAGGTACCAATTTTGTTTTTTCCGCTATGCGGGCCAACAAGCAAATTGTTGAACCAATCCGGAAACCCTCCAACGGCCATCAACTCGATCTTTCGCTGAAAACCATTATCGAGGGTTTTCGAAAGGTGCAACAGACGGTTCCGGAAAAACCGGTTGCCATCAGTTTTGCCTTTCCCGGCCCGGCCGATTATCCAAACGGCATTATTGAAAAATTGATCAATCTGCCAGCATACACAGGCGGTGTGGCACTTTCAAAACTTTTGAACGACATATTCGATTTACCGGTCTATATCAACAACGACGGCAATTTGTTCGGTTTGGGCGAAGCTCTGGCCGGATTTCTACCGCAGGTCAATCGCGATCTGGCGCAAGCTAAAAGTCCCAAGCGTTTTCGCAATTTAATCGGCGTGACATTCGGAACGGGTTTCGGTGGCAGCGTTATCATCGATCAGCAGATGCTCGTTGGTGATAATTCAGCGGCCGGTGAAATCTGGTCCTTGCGAAATCGATTGTCACCCGAGCATTGTGCCGAAGAAGGCGTGAGCATACGGGGTGTGCGAAATTTTTATGCTCGCCTGACCGGAACCGATTTTCGCTCTGCGCCTTCACCCATCGATATTTTCAAGATAGCCGAAGGTCGGCTCGCAGGTGATAGAAATGCTGCCCAAAAATCATTTGCACAGATGGGACGAGTCGCGGGCGATGCTCTGGCTCATGCGGTTGCCCTGATCGATGGATTAGTGGTTATCGGCGGTGGATTGGCAGGCGCAGGTAAATGGTTCCTGCCTGCGCTGGTCGAGGAAATGAATGCACCGTATATAAATCTGCGGGGTGAAAAAATTGATCGGCTGGAACTTTTATGCTACAATTATGAGGACGACCAGCAACGCAATGAATTCTTAAAAGGACGTGTTCAGACGATCACTGTACCAATGAGCCATCGGACAATTACCTATGACAATTTTGCCCGTACTGCCGTCGGTATTTCGCGCCTCGGAACCAGTCAAGCAATTGCCGTCGGTGCTTACTGCTATGCACTGACACAGTTAGATACTTGGAGCTGAAACAAAGTTTCCTGCATTTTCGCCATTTTATTCTATGATCTAAAGGGAAAAATGATTAACATTCAGATGCCTTTGCGTCGAATTTTCGCGCATTGAATGGACATCTGGTGTTGGCGATGGCAAAGGTCGGGAGAGAAAATGCGGATTGGAACAAATCTGAAAATTAGCCAGCTCGGCTGCTGAAACGAAAAGCCGGCTTGTGCGTCGGCAAGGGGATTGGCAAGAGGGCTTTCGGAGATAACAGTTGCAAAAACAAACTGAGGAGTACAAAGCATGAAACGATTACTTTCAGCGAGTTTGTTGGTGGTCTTGATCATGGCTCATGGAGTGGGACTGGTTGCTGCCGAGAAAAGCAGAACACGACGTGTAGCAGTTTTTAATTTTGAGGACAAATCCGGACATCGATATCGATGGTGGACCGGACAGCCAGTAGGAGAGGGTATGGCCGATATGCTGGTCACCGCTCTGGTCAAAACCGGCCGCTATCAGGTCATTGAACGCCAGGAACTGAACCGAGTGATGGAAGAACAAAAACTCGGTGCCAGCGGACTTGTGACCCAACAGACTGCGGCTGAAATTGGCAAGCTTTTGGGCGTCGACCTGGGAATCTTTGGTTCGGTAACCGAATTCGGCTATTCCGAAGACAACCTTGGCGGGAGCATTAAGAAACGCGGCTTTGGTGTCGGGGTCAAGACTTCGGCTGCAAATGTCGGAATCGATGTGCGCCTCGTCAATACGACAACGGGTGAAATTCTCTCCGCCGAATCGGTACGAAAAAAAGAGAGCAAAAAAGGATTGTCCCTCAGCACCCAGGATTTCGATTTCAACAATAAAGACAAGTTCGATGAATCGCTTGTCGGAAAAGCAACCCGCGACGCTATCGATCAGGTTGTCGAATTGGTCGGCCAGTCGATGCGCGCTTTACCCTGGAGCGCCACCATAATCAAAGGCGACGGCCCCATATACATCAATGCCGGTTCACAAAGCGGTGTCGAGGTTGGTGAAGAGTTTGTCGTATATCGAGCCGGAGAGGAGCTGGTCGATCCCGATACCGGTCTCTCGCTCGGCAAGACCGAATCCAAAATCGGTGTTATCCGTGTGGTCAACAATCAGGTCAGCGATGGCCGCGCCTCTCAATGTGAAGCAGTTCAGGGTGCCGGTTTTTTGCGTTCTGATATTGTGCGCGAAAAGTAGAACGAATTTCAGGCCCGGGAAGCCCACGCCCGGGCCTGTGTCCATCTCTTCAATGGGGAAAACCGACTTTATGCCAAAGTGATTACCTATGGTGCGGACAACGCAAAATCGGAATAAAATGAATCTCGCCGATACTCACCCGTTGGTGTGGATCGCGAGCGCACTCTTTTTAATTTTTTTGATTTACCATATTCGCACGATTCTGACACCTCTGGTGCTCTTTGCTTCACTTGTTCTTTTGTTGCTCCCGCTGCGCTCGATTTTAATCGTGCGCCGTCTGTTCCTGGTTCTTGGATTGATTTTTGTCGTTTGGTTTGTGCAGGCGAGCGGCGGGATTTTGTTGCCTTTTGTTTTGTCATTCGGGCTAGCCTACCTGTTTGATCCTTTGGTCACTTTTTTTGAAGCAAAAAAGATCCCGCGTTGGCTGAGCGTCGTCGCTATCGTTCTGCTCGTGCTTGGACTTGCAAGTCTGCTCTCCCTTTTCTTGATCCCTCAAATATTGCAACAATTGGGGGACCTGGTGACGTTAAGTATCAAATATTCTAACAAGATTTCCGACTGGATCGAAGGGAGCGGACTCCAGCTGTTGACTCGTTACATCCGGCTCGATGACGGCAAACTCCAGGATTTTGTCCTCAATCAATTGCCTGACAAGGTTCAGCAACTCTTCGAAGCTGCGTTTAAGAGCGCCGTCAATATTACATCCGGTGTCTCCGCCGCTATAGGGCAGCTCGTCAATCTCGTACTGGTACCTTTTCTCTTTTTCTATCTACTCAAGGATTTCACTCATATACGCCGGGGTTTCCATCGACTGCTTCCCCCGAATGACGATTCTCGTCTGCAAAAAACTTTGGATTCTGTCGGAACAATCGTCAGTGCCTTTTTTCGCGGTCAGCTGATCGTATGTACGATTGTTGGGATCTTGACAACCGCCGGTCTGGCTCTATTCGGCATTCGCTATGCGCTGATTTTAGGATTGCTCGCCGGTATTTTGAATATCATACCCTATGTCGGACTGGCCATAACTCTCGTTTTTGGAGTTTTAGTCGGATTTTTAAGTCCATCGCCTTTTCTTGCGATTCTCAAGATCGTCGGCGTCATCGAGGTGGTGCAAATACTCGAAAGCTCTGTTCTTTCTCCGCGCATTGTCGGCGATCGTGTGGGGCTGCATCCGGTCTGGGTGATTTTTTCCATACTCGTCTTTTCTCACTTTTTTGGATTTTGGGGCTTACTTATCGCGGTGCCTGCCGGAGCGGTGATCCGTGTTTTTATCGGTCAATTATTGCAATTCTATAGCCCGGGATTATCGGAACCGAAAGACAAGTAAAACGTTTCATCCGTTAGCCTTCTCGGTCAAAATCCTGCGCAATCGGGAATCCGCCTCTTTATTTTATCAGGAATTAATTTTGGTGTCCGTATTTTGATGAAAATAGTCGATATTGATCCGCATGGTTTTGCTGCCGAGATTGGACTGCAAACCGATGACGATCTGCTGTCTATCAACGGCAATCCCATTCGTGATCCCCTTGATTTCGAGTTTTGGCGGCATGAACAACCAATCGAAATACTCATTCGTCGCGATCAATCCGAATTCATCATCGAGATCGAAGATGGTTTGGATTCTCCCCTGGGTATTGAATTCGAAGAAATGGCGACCCGTTGCTGCGGAAACAAGTGTATTTTTTGTTTTGTCGACCAAAATCCCGCCAATATGCGATCAGCACTTTATATCAAGGATGAGGACTATCGACTTTCTTTTCTTTATGGCAATTATGTCACCCTGACGAACGCCTCCCAAAGGGATTTGCACCGCATCGTCGATCAACGGCTTTCGCCACTCTATATTTCGGTGCATGCTACCGACCTCGATGTTCGGAAAAGGATGCTGGGATTGCGTCGAGATGATCATCTGATCGAGAAAATCGACTTTCTCGCCCGCGGCAATATCACCTTGCATGCCCAAATCGTTCTCTGTCCGGGTATCAATAACGGTGAAATTCTGGAAAAAACTGTTACCGATCTGATCGACTATTATCCAAAGCTCAAGACCCTGGCGATTGTGCCAGTTGGATTGACCCGACACCGTGCCGGTCTTCCGGATATGCAGCCAGTCACGCCATCGGAAGCTCGTGAACTCTTTGTGTGGTATAATCGGAATCTCGGTCGATGGAAAAAAATGCTTAAAACGTCATTTGTTTTTTTGGCCGATGAGTTTTATCTAATGCTCGATGAACCTCTTCCCCCTCATTCGCATTATGAAGAATATGAACAAATCGAAAACGGCGTTGGCATGAGCCGTGATTTTATCGAAACATTTTCAGAGCAATCCGAGTCTTTTCCTCGCCGTATGAAACCACAGCGGTTGCGTATCGTCACCGGTCGCATGGCTGCCCCCTTGCTGAAACAGATCGTTGTCCCGCGTTTGCGGCAAATTAAAGGATTGGATGTCGATCTTGTTGCCATCGAAAATCGGTTTTATGGTGAAAGAATTACCGTCAGCGGTTTGCTGACCGGAAAAGATATCGCTTCACAACTCGTCGACCAACCAAAAACCGATCTGGTGTTGCTGCCACCCAATTGCATCAATCACGATGGAAAACTGCTCGATGATTGGACGCCGGTGCGACTGCAAGAAGCGCTGCAAACACCCGTTTTGGTCGCGAATGATGGATTTTTACCTCTGCACAAGTCTGAGAAAGCACAATGAACAATACCGTTGCAATTGTCGGAAGACCGAATGTTGGGAAATCCACTCTCTTTAACCGAATTCTTCGCAAGCGCGAAGCCATCGTCGACGATGCCCCGGGTGTAACGCGCGATCGCATTTACGCCCAGACCGAGTGGGCCGGGGTGGAATTTCAACTGATTGATACCGGCGGTTATGTACACGGAAGCATCGATGTTTTTGAGCAGGGCATTCGCGAACAGGTTGTCTATGCTTTGCATGAGGCCGATGTGGTGGTTTTTTTGGTCGATGTTACCACCGGTATCACACCTCTGGACGAAGAAGTAGCGGAACTCTTGCAACGCTCCAACAGCAAAGTGGTACTTGGCGTGAACAAGGTGGACAATCAGGAAAGGGAGGGGGGGCTGTACGAATTTTATCGGCTGGGATTGGGCACACCTTATCCAATCAGCGCCCAAAACAGCCGAGCAGTAGGCGATTTTCTCGATGCGATTATTGAAAAATTACCGCGCAAAGAATCGGGAAACCCGACCGAACAATCCTTCCTGTCTCTTGCTGTGCTCGGGCGACCGAATGTCGGAAAATCTTCCTATGTCAATGCCATCCTAGGCGAGAGCCGCTTGATGGTCACCGATATCGCTGGCACCACCCGCGATGCGATCGACACCGAATTTCCATATAAGCAGCGCCGAATCACCCTCATCGATACCGCTGGTCTGCGAAAACGCAGCCGAGTTCACGAAAATGTTGAATTTTATAGCACTGTGCGAACGATGAATGCCATTCGCCGCTGTGATGTTGCTCTGGTGCTGATCGATGCCGTGGCAGGAGTGACCGATCAGGATAAAAAGATTATCGGCAATTGCGTGGAGGAGCGCAAAGGCATTGTCATTGGTGTCAATAAATGGGATCTGGTCGAAAGGCAGACCAATACCGCACGGGATTTTGAACGGGATCTGGCCGAAGAGATACGTGACGTTCACTATATACCGGTATTTTTTATTTCGGCTCTAACGCGACAACGCATTTTTAAGGTGCTCGATACGGCTGTGGCTGTTTTCGATGAGCGAAATCGCAAGATCGCAACCTCGGAACTCAATCAGTTCCTTCAGGATGCGGTTCACGATAATCAGCCGCCACCGTATGGCGCCAAATACGTCAAACTCAATTATATGGTTCAAACACGAACGGCGCCTCCGGTCTTTACCTTTTTTACCAACGAACCCAAAGGGATTCCCAAAAACTACCGCAACTATTTGGAAAACCGTCTGCGCACGCGCTTTGGATTTTTCGGTGTGCCGATTAGCCTGAGGTTTCGTAAAAAGAATTGACCGTTTGATGCACTTGTCAAAGCGGATTAGGGAATGATCCTATGCATAAACGATCGATCGTTATTGTTCGACTGTTGTTGGTTGTCGGACTCTTGATCCACACTGGTTTGCAGGGCGGTGCGCATAGATTCATCGAACATGTTTCTTACGAATTGCACCTCGGTCGCATCGATTCGATTGATGCTGTTAATCTGCAGCTGCAGGCGATCTATGCACCGCAGGATTTGCCGCTCAACTATCGGGGACTGGCCACCGATTTGATTTTGGATCCCACTTTTATCAAGGCGGAGGCCAAACAGTTGATGGCGCAAGCCGACGGGCTGCAACGCGTCAAGCTGCAGCAATGGTTCCAACGTCCCGATTCCACTGTCTTTAACCAGCGAGTTATATCTCCCAGCGGCAGGTTCAAAATCCACTATGCTGCCGAAGGCGTGCACCAGACAATGGATGACTTTGCCCGCCAGTGCGCCGAGATCTATGACCAGGTCTATTCTTACGAAATAGACGTTCTTGGCTATCGCCCTCCACCCTCAGACGATGGTCGATGTGGTCCAGAATATGATATCTATATGCGTAACATGGCAGCCTATGGATCGACAACCGAAGAAGAACGGGTCGAAGGATCTGAAAGCCGTTCGTTCTCAAGCTTTATCGAAATGGACAACAATTTCACCCACACTCCAACCCGCGGTATCGACGCATTGCGGGTGACGGCGGCACACGAATTCTTTCATATGATTCAATTGGGATATCGTGGATATTCGACCGTCGCTTACAATGAAAGGTTTTTCTATGAAATGAGCTCGACCTGGATGGAGGATGTCGTATTCGATTCCATTAACGATTACTATTATTATCTCGATCCTTTTTTCACCGGTTCGGACCAGGCTTTTTATCTTTTTAACGGGAGCCATGAATACGGCAGCTCTGTTTTTCTTCACATGCTTGAAAAAAAGTACGGTCGAAATATTACTCGGCAATTTTGGACGGAATTGGAATACGTTGATCTTTTTCAGGCATTCCAGGCCGTTTTCCAAAACTATGGCAGCAATTTCAATCGCGAATTGGCTGAATTTTCGGTCTGGAATGTCCATACTGGCCAACGAGCCGATACCTTAAACTTTTATCCCCAGGGCAAGCACTATCCCTTGCTCCTTGCCAAAAATGAACATGAACTCATTGAAGAGATGATTATCGAAGGGCAAGCGTCGCAGTTGCAGACCCTGTTCTATCGATTGACGCCCCGAATCCCCGGTGATTATATTATTCAGCCGCAATCCGGGTTTCCTGCTGATTGGATGATTGCAGTTCTTGAGCGCTACGAGGGTGGGCAATCCCGATGGCGCATCAACAGCGGTGCAGCACCCGTACAAATTCGCGATGTTTCTCTTGATAGCGAGATTTGGTTGTCTGTCGTCAATACATCCCGCCCGGGTAATGGCTTTTTCCCGCTTGCCGAGCCTTTTGCTGTTCGTATTACACCTGGAATTGGTGCTTCGCAGCTCGCCAATCAAATTCATCGGGTTTATCCCAGTCCCTTTTTTCCGAATCGGCATGGTAGCATTTCGATAGAATTCAGCCTCCTCCGTCCAAGCAATTCTGTAAACCTATCCATCGTCACACTGACTGGCGAGGTGATCCTCAGCAAAAATCTGGGTTGGCATTCAATAGGTTATCATGTTGTGGAATGGGACGGCAAGAATGAGCAGGGGCAGACCGCGGCCTCTGGTATTTACTTGGTTCAAATTTTATGTGAAGAAAAAATTCAGCCGGTAAAAATTGCATTGATTCGTTGATATTTATACCGCTGCTGTGATGTCCAAATGTGGGACAGCCATAACCTATAGTTACGCTATTCTGTTCTGCCACACCCAGTGTTGCTTTTGTGGTGAACGAGTGTGCAATATTTGAACAAAAAGCGCTTGACAAAGCGCTTTTTTATTTCTATCTTCAAATAATTGACATAATTCTATCTGTTTGTTCAGTTTAGCAGCTCTTTTAATACATCCCGGATTCTGTGTTGACAGAATACAAAGGTTAGTATTTTAATGAGTTTGCAACATTCATCATTTCCACTAGATTGGTGAAAATATCGTATTGTATTTGTTTGGGATTCGGTGCTTCGTACCGAATCCGGGTACATGTCGGCTGTGGCGCAAATGGCCAAATCCTCTATAAAATCAATTCGATATGTTGACAACCAGGTTCCCAGTTTATTTGGCGTAGTGCAAAACAAGCAATATGATCAGTGGTTCAATTCTGTTGACACTTGATTTTGGTAATATCTGACAACACGGGTGTCCGGTCGTTAGACCGGGCACGAATAATATGACAAATGTGTTACACATGAATACAAATGCAACAGCGGGGAACAAAAAAACTGCGAACACGAAAAACAATCCTTTCGAGCCAGAGATTTCGCAGGCAGCTTGCGACTTTTAACTCACGATAAAACAATCATTTTTATCAGTAATCAAACGAACGATACGAGCAAGATGGCAACAGATTTGTCGAGATCGGCCTTAAAAAGTGGCACAAAAATTGCGGTCATAAAAAGGTAAAGCATCTTGAGCAGAGGGTGATCGCATGAAAAATATTTACTATTTCTCATCGCTCGATTTGGTGGTACGAATCTGTCAATCGCAAGGCAAACGCATTATTCATTTTACTACTCACCGTCGTGCAGAAAAAGAAGAATTGCGTCAAGTTGAAACATTCATCGTCAAACAATTTGATCTTCAAAAGTCGCCTTCATCGGTTGATGATGAAACGGTATATCTGCTCTATTTGGGGGTGGAGGAGAGTTTGCCCCCTACCAACAGTTATCAAATGCTCCAGGGAACGATTAAAGATGTGATCTCTAAGAGACAAATCATCGATCAACAGGTAAAACATTTGATAGACACTTCGCTGAGCACCTACTATTTCGAAAAGCTTGGTGAAAAATTGATCACATTGCGGCGAGCGATGCATCAGAGAGCGGGCAACCAACATATTGAAAAAATAATCCAGGAAATTCGTTTGTTGCTCGATGCTTACAATCTTCATGCCGGTCAAAACATGACGCTTGATCAGATTTTGCCGCGGGAAGCCTCACATCAAGGCGGAGAGGGGTGACCAGGAACGAAAGGTTTAATAAACAAATTTCTATTCTACGGATTCGGATTGACGCGATGTACACAACGGGGAGTTCGGCATTTCCCGGTTGCTTATTCACAATTGCCGAGGGCCTGTACGGGAGAATAAAATGATGAATCGATTACGCATCCTAGTTTTCGGCCTTTTGCTTTTCAGCGGCACTCTGGGGGCGCAGATTTATTCCGAAAATCCCTCCAAGATGGGAATCGGTTTCAACGTTGGTTTCCAAAAACCTTACTGCGATGTACCGCATACCGGCGCCGGATTAGCTGCAGAAGCAATGGCCCGTTTTATCCTCAGTCCTCGCTTCAATTTGTCTGTATCTCTTGGTTATGGTCTGCTCAATGACGGTTTTGTCGAAAAAACGTTTCAAACCAATCTCCTCGCAGCTGATTTGAAAGCCAATATCAATCTTTTTAAGCCCGGACAAATCAACCCCTATATTTTACTCGGAATCGGTGTGGTCAATTTCGAGTATACAAGAGAAAAGCCATACGCAATCGGGTCTCCAGCCAATGAGGGCAAGCGTTTTTTTGATGGTTCATTTATTTACGGTGGCGGTTTGGAATACATGATCAACCGCAAGACTGCACTGAATATTTTTACTGATTATCGTTTTTCCACCGGCGATGCCCTGGATGGTGCTGAATCCGGAGATTACAAAGATGGTTATTTGAATACCCGTATGGGTTTGACTTTTTATATGGGTGACGGTCCGGCCGACCGAAAGCCAGACGAAGATCTTTTGGCGCTCGAGCCGCTGGATTTGACACAGCTCGATGATGAGCCCAGCGACACACAAAAGCCCCAGGACAATTTGCAGATCTTTGAAACCAAGATCGACAATCTCGAGCGCGAAGAAACCAATTTTACCATGGAACATTATGTGCGGCTCAAATCCCGCGTCGATGAGCTCAATCGGCAGATTGAGAACAAAAACAGCGAACTGCAGGACCTGCGCTCCAATCTGGTCCTAAAAAACAACCGTATCGCTCAGCTGGAATCAAACGTGTCCACCGTTTCGTCTGCTGTCACGGCGACCAGCGGCGAATTTTCAGCTGATTATGAACAGGCATTGCGCCTTTTTTACTCGCGGGATTATGCTCAGGCGATTCAGGTATGGGATCAGCTCAAGGAACGGTTGCCCAATCACAAGCTCTCAAGCAATAGCCAGTACTGGATCGGTGAGGCCTATTTCGGAATGGGACAATATGAAAACGCGGCACAAGCTTTTCAGAATGTATTTAATTACGAGTTTTCTTACAAAAAAGACGATGCAACACTTATGCTTGGTCGAACTTATCTCAAACTTGGCGATACAGCGCGTGCCCGAAGCTATTTCCAGGGTGTGATCGATGACTACCCGCAGAGCGAATACGTGGAGAAAGCACGCGAATGGTTGCAACGTATCGGATAAAAGTTAAAAAAACCGGCATTCGCCGGTTTTTTTTTATACGTTCTTGTCATGCTCTTGAACAAAGTTACGGATCTCCTCCAGATAATCGATGATCATTTTTGCCTTTGCCAAACCAAAAGTAAACGGATAGCGGCTGTTTGGATTCAGAGTGATCACCGGATTCCCCTTGTATTCGCCAGTTACCGGTTCATCGCGATCCTGTTTTTCATCCTGCATGGCACCCTCGCTTTTTTATTTTTGCTGCAGTTCAAAAACCCCATCCCATTCTTCAGAGGGGGCCTTTTCGAGATAATTCAAACACCGAATCGTAAAAACACGTGCCGGACCATCAGCCGGGTAATAGCGCAGGATGCGATGAAAAATTTTGATCGCATCCGACCAACGGCGATCTCGGTAAGCGCTCAATCCTTCACCAAATAGATCGATGAGATAATCTTTTTGCATTTGAGAAACCGATTCCATGCCCAGCAATTCATAGATGCGCAGCGGTTTGTTTCGACCCATAACTCGGACCATATCCAATTCCCGAACTATGGCAGATTTTCGCACCGCATCCCATGTATGCTCGCTGAGAATAATCGTTGTCTTGTATTCCTTATTGACGCCTTCCAGGCGCGCGCCAATATTGACGTGATCGCCGATCACCGTATAGTCAAATAATTGACTTGAGCCGAGATTTCCGACAATAACTTTTCCGGTGTTGATGCCGATGCCGATTTGAAACAAGCTGTTTCCGCCGTCGTTCTTTTCCTTTTTCAAAAATTCCAATTTTTTGACCATTTCCAATGCCGCAATACATGCTCGTTCCGCGTGATCCGCAAAACTATAGGGAGCTCCGAACAGAGCCATGATTTCATCGCCAATAAATTTATCCAAGGTACCATTGTGCTTAAAGATGATTTCAACCATCGCCGATAGATACTCGGACAAGCGGTTGACAACATATTCTGGCTCGTGGTTTTCTGAAAAGCTGCTGAATTTTCGAATATCGGAAAAAAGCATGGTCAGCTCTCTGCGCTCTCCGCCATAGGCAGGGAGTTCACCCGTACTCAGCATTTTATTTACGATCGACGGTGCGACGTATTGCTGAAAAGTTTGACGGATTCGATTTTTCTCTTTTTGTTCCTGAACGATTTGGTACAGAGTGTTGAAGAAAAAAATCAAGACCACAACCAACAGGGGTTGCGTGAGATTGACAATCCACCCTATTTCGCTAAAGAGAAAAAAGGCTCCAAAGAGCAGAAAAAGCGACACACAGACCATCACCGCCAGTGCTTTGAAGGGACGCAGCAACAACGTGACAAAGGCTGTCAAGATGGCGAGGAATAGCCAGGCGGAGATCGAAATCGAGCGAGGAACCATGCGCAGAAAATCCCGGTCTAACAAGGTGCTGAGAGCGTGCGCATGCATTTCCACTCCCGGCATTTTTCGCTTGATGTCGTTGTGATGATAAAAAGGTGTGTATTTGTTATCCTGCAGTTCTTCGGCTGAAGCACCGATAAGCACGATCTTGTCACGAAACGTATCCCACTCGAGATGTAAATCGAAAATATCCGTGTCGTCATCCTCGAGCAAATCAAAAGTGGAATCATCCAAAACATGGGCGAGCGAATAGACGGGAAACGTGCGGACCGGTCCGCGGTAATTGATAAAAAACGAATTGGCAGATGCTTTGGGCACCGTAAACAAGCCGGTGCGAAACTGGCGTAGGTAGGGATCCTGAGCAGGAATCGACCGTCCTTGCAGGTGTTCCAAAGCTTTGACTGCTAGTGGATAGTAGGTTTTTTCGTTGACCTGGTGAAAGAGCAGATACTGGCGGATAAAACCATCGGCATCTTCAATCGTATTGACCAATCCCCAACCCGCTCCACTGCGCAGGAGAGGGGCAATTGGTTCCAAAAGATGAAAATTTTGTATCCCATAACTGCCGACATCGAATACGACTTTGCCGGCTAGAATCACGTTGCCGGCCTCTCGAATACGGCGCGCAAATTCCAGATCGGATTCTGGGTTCAGGCTATTGGCTTCGGTGAATTCGATATCAAAGATGATCAGACGCGCACCAGCGCGATCAAGATTGTTTACCAGGCGAGAATAATACAGAGTAGGAAAGGGATATTTACTTGGCAGACTCTTTAAGGCTTCATCGTCGATCGTGATAACCACAATGGAGGAATCAGACGGAACCAGCGGTCCCCGAAGGCTGAAAAAGGTGTCGACGATTTTGAGGTGCATGTTCTGCACCAGAGTAAAAGACGAGACAAGCATTGCCAGCACAAAGGCGGCGAAGGTTATAAGAACAGCAAGTCCTTTGACCGATTTAATAAAGCTTTTCATAGCGCAATCTGATGATGCGATCGGTATAACCTTTTGGTGTGGGATAAAAGTCGTTCTTTTGTTTGATCGAAAAGAAATTGGCATCCAATGTCAGCCGCATTCCCGATCGAATTTGATACCATCCACCGAAGCGAAACAGGGTGCGAAAAACATCGGCCGAGACCTCGGCAGAATTGTCGTTCTCGATGACGGTCAAATACCGATTTTCCATAGTGGTATGTCGAATTTCCGCCAATGCGCCAAACCGGCGTTGGTTTAGCTCCCATTCCGCCAGACCACCGATGATGCGATAGCGATAGTCGGAATCCTCTCCCGTCTGGTTGCGCGTAGAGGCGAATTGCCAGGATGTGCGCAAGTCCTGGCGAATATTCGACGTCCAGGAAACCATCCAGAGATTGCTGCTGAATTCGAGTGAACTGTATCCAGCCGGACGCGTCGGCTTGTAGCGATCCTGCATGTTATAGGTCAACAGACTGAACTGCAGCGTATGATCCCGTTCCCAAATATTCAGGTCATAACCGATGGTTAGAGACAGATCGCGGTGCAGCTGGTTGTCGCGATAATCCAGCACATAAGTCGAATCTCCGTCACTGCCCAAATTGCGGTTGATCGTCGTCAGACTATCTTCGGGAAGGCCGTTGTCTCGGTAATGCGTGCGTAAACTCGCCGTGACGTGGGGTAGTCCGCTTCCCGGAAACCAGCTCAGACTATAGTTAAACGTCTTGAGATCGACCGAAGGATTTGCGTCCTGGCGTGAATAATTATCCTGATAATTTTCATACCCCAATGTAAGATAAAGCTTGTTGGAAAACAAGCGCATTCGATCGGAAAAATAAAGTCCCTGGACATCCGTGCGGATCCAATCGTTTGTCAGGGACAAATACTCTGAACCGATCGATTTGTAGCCGATTCGCAAGAGGTTGCGGTAATAATTCAGGCGCAGGGAGACGTCCCATGCCACAGAGCTCCCACCACGAGGATCGATAGGAAAGGTGCTGTCGTTAATGATAAGATATCGGCTCAAATCCTGCGGATCAACGGGCAGATCGACTTTTTGTCCAAGCGCTTCGCTTATTTGCTCTGCATCGATCGCGCCTCCTTGGATATTTCGAGTGGAAAGGCTCATCGCCCCGGATGCAGTGAGGACAAAGCGCCCGCGATCGAACGACAGTCGGAGGTCAGGTCCGAAAACGAGATTGTCATGCGGATTTTGACCATAGGTGATGGAACTGGTGTCATCGCGGGTTTTGACCAGGGTCAACCCCAGCTGGAATTTTTGACCACTGCCGAAACTCGGCCGGATTGCCAGTGTTTTGCGGCCGAATGTCCCCCTTCTCAGTTGTAGGCTGTCGCCTTGCACGGCGCGTCGAATTTCTCCATAGGTCGCTTCGAGGTTGAAAAAACCGAGGCGCAGATATCCCGAAACTCCTCGAACCCGTTTGCCCCAGAGAATCAAATCGTTGTATCGAGGATAGGTATCGCCGGCGCTCAGCCCCAACCACTTTGTCCCCACGGAAAAAGTATATCGGTTGCGTGGTTGGAAAGTACTTTTTTCGAGCGAAGTGAACAACAGACGGCCGCTGTAGGAAAGAGAACCGGTTTGCCCGTCGAATCTGCCGCCGGCAAAAGCAAAGGATTCTTCCCTGTTGCTGATTTCTTCGGAACGCGCTTCAGCGAAAAACGAGGAAGAGAAAGTGGCCGGAATTGAAAGCGGTTTCTCCTCGCTTTGAACGCTAAAATGGACCACTCGAGAGAGCGACGGTTGTGCGGATCGCTGCAAGACCAATTTAAACCAATGGTTTCCTGCCGGGATGGATTTCGGAACATAGGAAACGATATATTCCGATATCTCGAGGCCGTCGCTGATTTCCTGGCCGTCGAGAAACAGTTTGACGTTATTTGAATCGATTGGCTCATCTCGATTGATAGAGGCGGCAAAAAGAAGGTCTGCGGCTGGCATCGCGGCGTGATCGTCTGGAGAAAGAATGATGATTTCATCATCCGTCTGGGGCCAATCGATGGAATCGGCTGGAGTAGCCGCGATGGCCGGTTCTGCCGTTTTCTCTGGTTCGACCATTGACGTGGGCATCGCGGCGGCCGATTTAACTTGTTGTATTTCCGGCTTGACGGGAGCCGGCAGAACATCCAGCCGCTGAGGTTCTTTGTAGGGATTGTAAACAGGGTACGTGAGAACGATGTCATCAATCAAAAGGGCGGATATAAAATATTCCACCCCAACACCGGTCACATCGCCTGCGGGAATTAGGGCCGCCCAACCATTACCTTGCGGAGAAAAGGGGATTTCTTGAAAGTTGTTGTCACCCGCTCGCCGGTAATAAAGTTGGGCAAATATAAGGCGAGTTCCGAGCGGCTCTACAGTAAATTGCAGTTTGGCATCGTGGCCGCTGAAAATCTGAGGCGGGGGCATGTGCAAAAGATTCGGCTCAGCATAAAGGACAGCCACGGATGCTAAAAGAACCATAACAACCCGGACAAAGCAGCGTTTCATTGAAAAGCTCTCCCGACGGATGCAATTCACATAGTGTCAATAGAGTCGGTTTTGCCGATGGAAATAATCGCCGTAGAACTCACGGCCTCTCCGTCCAGTGAATATTCGGTTGCGAAGAGGTGGAACTCGAACATTGAAAAGCCTTTGATAGGAAAGGGGTGAATCGGTATTGATCAGCGATCGACTTCTCGGTATCGGATTTTTAGGGTTTTGGTTTCAGATTTTTCGTTTTGAAATTCTATCTCCAGTTCGCGCACCAGATTATCTTCCTCGGCCCAGTTGTCGAGCTGCTGGGTCATCTGCAATTCTGGAATTTGGTCTTTGGTTGCTGTACCCGTTTGTCCGGCGCCCACCAAAACCGATCCTGTTTCGTTGAACAATTCAATCAGACCGCGGATTCCAATAATAATGGTCACTCCGTCTGGACCCACAATACCGTAAAATTCGGTTCCCTTGACGGCAGCGACACCCGAAGGCGTTTCCATGCGAAATCCTGCTCCACCCGGCGTGATTCGGGCCCAAATTGCGCCCAAATCGACAGCGATCTGCTTGCGAATCTGGTTTTGATCCCGTTGGCCCTTGAGCAGAACCTGCGAGTCCTGCCGTATCTTCATCATGCTTTTGTCGTCGGTAAAAACCAGGGCGACCAGTGCATCGTGTCCAGTCCGAATTTCCGTACCACTGCTCAAACGCGAGCCTTTTTGTAAACTTTGCCAGGGCCTAGAATTGAGTTTGACTTGAGCCTCTCCCTTGACCTTGAGGACCAGAGCGATATCCTTTTCTGCCGATGAGGAGGGGGAAGGAGCGGCATCGGCGGTAAAAACGAAAAGCCCGACCAGTGTTGCGATCCCAAAAAATAAACGCTGTCTCATCGATAAAACTCCATGGTTGGTGTTCTGAAAGTCCACCCGATTACTCGCAGGTGGTGTCCACCAATTGATATTCGCCGCTCTGAATCTTGGCCAGTATTTGTTGTACCGCTTGCAATGAAATCGGTTGACCGTTGATCATAAAAATTCCTGTAGGTTCATACCCTTCCAGAGGAGAACCAGGACCAAAAAAGGATTCCAGATTGCCGCATTGCAGAGAGCTCAAGAGTGTCGCCAAAACCCTGGAGGTCGATGCCTGGGTTAGGTCGGCAACCCGAAAAGCCCAGATTTCGCTGGGTAATTCGATCTGTTGGCCGGCACTGTTGACCAATCCGTGTACCTGCCAGTAATAGGTTTTGCCCGCCTGCAGAGCAGGGGCCCCGACCGATGGATAGGTGTAGGCGGGAGCGACAACCGTTTCGACCCCGTTCTCAACCTGCGACAGTGTTGGATCGACGATCAGTTCTTTTTCAAAAATCACTCGATCCTGTATAATTTCATCGGGAGCGGCCTGATCGTGTACATCGTCCAATTTCTCGGCAACGATGAGCCGAAACCGATTCATGTCTGAAATCCAGCGGAATAGGGGATAAGGAGAAAAGATGGATTGCAGTTCCAGTTCCGCTGATGCCCCCGGCGATTGTAGATACAGTGTTGTCGGATTGGTGATCAGGATATCGATCTGACGCTCATCGAGAACGCTGTCCATCGATTCGGACATAATTTGAAACCTAAAGCTGTATACGCCAGAAGGTACCTTGCCGGTTTTGAGAATTTTGTCTTTCAATAGTTCCGCGTCGGAATCGATGGCATAGTCTTCAAGCGAGTAGGTGTGGTGACCGCCCAGCAGGTCACTCGATCTGATCATACGTATTTCACCCATTTGAAGGAGAAAAGGCCGGGTAATACCCTCGGCAATCTTGCCGTCCTCTCCACCATCCCATCCAACCTCCAAACGCACGCGTATAGATTGATCGCTCGGCGTTTGGTTGGTGAGCTGCAACTGAAAAAAGTCCCCGCTCATCGCCGCATTTCCAGTAAAATTGAAATCGCTGAGAAAAAGGACTTTGATATCCTTGTTCAACAACCAGGCATCCAACTTGACCTGTGCGCCAGCGGTTCCTATGCAGGCCAATAGAGTCAAAATGAGGATCAAGCGATAAAAGGGTTGATGCGACATGATAAGCCTCCGGTGAAGTGAGGATCCTTTGCAATTAACCAATCAAATGCAGTGCCAGAAATTCCTGGTACAATGCCGGCCTGGACTCGCCTTTTCTGCGGGAAAAAAACAAGTACAATATATTCAATCAATTAAAAACCTTTCTGAAAAACCAGGCAAATTGCTTGTAAATAACTGTTAATTAATAAAAAAGGCTATTCGGCGAACCAGTGGGCAAAAAAAAGAGCTCACTATCGGTCGTCGGCAAATGGTTTTTGGCGCGGGATGTCGCAAAATCGCACAATTCGTTCGAGTTGTCATATCGTGATACAGCTCTCACGAATTGGGAGTTATGCCAAGTTGCGGTTCGAGGATGCTATACGGAGATCAATTTAAAATCTTACTTTTCCCGCTTATTTCTATTGACGCTGGTCACAATTAGAAATAATACCAGATGGTGCGATAGTCATCGACGTTTTCTCCTCGACGTTCCAATTCCCTGAGGTAAAGGGCGATGGGGACGTCTGTATCGATATAGGTCTCGGTTCGAGCGATAAAACGCTCCCAGGGAAAAAATTCATAAACGCGTTTACCTTCCGGCAAAATTGTCAACAGAGAATGATTAATGTCCGCGCGCAGGTAATTTTTCCCGAGGCGAGGTACATTATAGACGGCTTCGTCGGTGCGAACCAGTCCAGGAAAGAGCCGTGCTTCCTCGCGAATTTCCTGTTGCAAACGGGCAATGGGGACGCGATAATTTTCTGTTTCTTCCTTCCCTTTGGTGTTAAAAGAATAATAGGGATCGACTCCGATCAGACGCAAAAGCCGCCGCAAAGCGACGAGTTCGAACTTGCGGCTATTTTCAACGGTAAAGACCGCCTGATTATAAACAGAAATGCCGGCACGACGGAACTTTTGTACTGCTTCCATCGATTCGGGCGTGATTTCATAGGGGTGTTCAAAATGGGTGACCAGGGCGATTTCCCGTTTCCCCGGTTGGTGAAATTGGCTGATGATACGAATCAACGAGTCGGTGATTCGCTGAGGCAAAACAACGGGCGTACGCGAACCGATTCGAATGCGCTCGATTTGTTCCAGATTCGCAAGCTGACTCAGGACAAATTCGACCCGCTCGTCGCGCATAACCAACGGATCTCCGCCTGTGACCAAAACTTCGGTAAGCGACGAATCGTTTTTGATCCAGTCAATGGCCTCGAGAATTTTTCTTTTTGTAGCCATTGCATTCTTGTCCAGGACATTGTCGATTTCCCAGTTGCGCTGACAATAGACACAGATCTGACTGCAGGTATTGTAGGGTTTGAAAATGGCGATTTTGGGATACCGACGGGTAATCAAATCGATCGGTGACGTATCATGTTCGTGCATAAAATCGCATTCGATTTCTACACGGTCGCGCTTTTCAGTTATTGCCTGGATGTATTTCGGGGGCGGTATAACTTGAGCTCGAACCGCATGGTCCAGCCGTCGATGTGTTTCATAGTCCATCAGCGATATATAATAGGGCGTGATTCCAAACGGCAATCCGTATTGATTGGCGCTGTCGATCGATTTTTTTTCGTCGGCAGTCAATTGGATCAGATTTGCCAGGTCGGTGCTGTTGCGAATCACGTGACGAATCTGCCAGAGATAATCGTCCCACTCTTTGGAATCGGCATTGAAATAATCTAAAATTCGTTGCCTATTTGCCCGTCGTTCATCTATGATCGATCGATCCAGGCCATCGGTATACCGGGACATAAAGTGTTGAGCCTCGTCTGCCATTTTATCGAGTTCATCGGAACGGACCCGTGCTGCTTGCCGTCCCTGTAGCTGCAGGAATTCGGGCAATTCTTGGGCGGAATAGATACCACTCTTGCCAACAACGCCTTTCACTAAGTGGCTCAGGTCCTCGATGAATGCCTCGGTACAGGAATTGCTGATCGTATCGCGCTGATCGAGCGCGAGCATGCGAAGCGCATGTACAAGTTGAAAACCGCTGATTTTTTCACTGCGCAGCGATATCAGTGAGCGCAGAACTCTGGTACAATTGTTTTGGAGAGCGGTCTCTAGAGAATCGGTAGTGTCGATCGTGTCCTGAAGGCTTTGATCGAGGCGGTCTAAAAAGCGGTAAAGTTGCGAGCGGGCATCTTTTGCAGAAGAAGATTCGCGTAAAATCGTGGTAAAAGCGCTGTCGATCGAGAAGAAATTTTCAATGTGTTTGGGGTCAATCAATCGTATCCTCCTTGTTGATTTTTATTCTATGAACCCGGTAAGCACCTCCTTTAATCCGGCGACAGCCAAAAACCGGCAAGACGCCAAATGCTGAAAACGCGCACCTGCAGACCTGATACAGCGCTTGCATCGATGGCCGATCTTTTCCTACAGAAAGGATGATTCTATCTAAAATCCCTCGCGACCGACCGCTTTCTAAAATACTAAACAATTCATTTAAAAGCAATCCGAAATACGTTGATTCCCTTTCGGGTTTGATCGAATCGCAACAGGTGCAATTTGATGTTGTTACTTGTATGTGGAAATTGCTTTTCACGTTTGTAATGAACGCTATTCGACTGATATTGTGAGACAGTTGCTGTTTTCGCACCGAATGCAGTATAGGATGAAAAAGTTTTGGCGCAATCAAGAACTCGTTTTTTCTTGGCATGGTGGTTGATCTCTGGCAACAGAGAGTCGGAATTTGACCTGGCTCTCAGGACTTGCTTTTTCGATAAAAGTTATCTACATTTAACCCAATTTGAGCAACATTCGTCGCCGGGCTTTTTAATTGAACAGGGTATCGATAGTCCCGAATTCATGTTTTAATTTCACTCTTTTGGTGTCCCAGTGAAGACACCAGTGATGCCTGTTATTCAGCAAATATTTAAGGATGAATCATGACCTATTCGGTTTTTCTGGGTGCATTGTTGATTTTTGTTGCACGTGTGACAGACGTGTCTCTCGGCACCATGCGAATGATTTTCATCATTCAGGGTCGTAAATATATCGCTGCCCTGGTGGGATTGGTTGAAGTTACCATCTTTTTGCTGGCAATCGCCAAAGCTATTTCTGGCATCGGAAATCTTTTTCACGTTTTCGCCTATAGCAGCGGTTTTGCTATCGGAACGCTTTTAGGTATTTCCATTGAAAATCGATTGGCGTTGGGGTGGTCTCATGTTCGTGTTATCTCTAAAAAATCGGATCAGATCACCCAGATATTGCGGGAAAACGGCTTTGGCGTTACTGTTGTCGACGGGCGCGGTCTCAAAGGGCCGATCGAATTGGTTTACACCGTTGTCCGCCGTCGCCAAACCGGGTTGGTTTTAAAGTTGGTCGAGGCCATCGATTCCGCTGCATTCGTGACTATGCACGATTCACGCCATATTTTTCGGGGTCATATGAATCCGAACAAGAAAAAGTGAAAAGCTCACCAATGCAGTTAACCGATCAAACCATTCTCCTCACCGGCGCTTCTTCCGGAATAGGTCGTGAATTGGCGCTCGTCCTGAGCAGAAACCGTTGCCGCTTGATTCTGATCGCTCGCAGACGACACCTGCTCGAAAAACTGGTGCATGAACTGTCACCCGCGTCGCAACCTCATCTGTTTTATGATGCGGATCTTGCCGACTCTACCGAGGTCGATCGCGTGTGTCGCAATCTATCCGATGCCGGAATCGTTCCAGATATTCTCTTTTTGAACGCCGGCATGGGTGGCGATTTTTCCGCTCTGGACATGGATTTGCAAAAAATTGAAAAGCTTTTTTCGCTCAACTTTTTTTCAGTTTTGCGAATGATAAAGTATTTTTTGCCGGCCATGGCTGATCGGAGGTGGGGTTGGATCGTCGTAACCTCCAGCCTCGCTGGTTATCGCGGCATGCCCGCAGCTGCCGACTATAGCGCCAGCAAAAGTGCTTTGTCCGTTTTTGCCGAAAGTCTTCGCCTCGATCTTTGGGATATGGGGATAGGAGTAATGGTTATATCCCCTGGCTTTGTTCGCACGCCTATGACCGCTGATCATCGTTTTAAAATGCCGTTTCTCATGTCCGCCCAAAAAGCGGCGAAAATTATTGTTCGGGGCCTGCAGCGCGAAAAACTGGAAATTCATTTTCCTTATCGACTGTCGCTTCTGGCCAGAGCATCCCGTTTTCTGCCAGCCAGCGCCTATGCCCGGCTGATGCACAACAGACGAAAATTGCAGCCACAAGATCTCTCATGAGGAGACCATTCAAATGAAGCGTCGTTGCCTTTTGCCGGTTTCTCTCGTCATCGCTCTCGGCTTTGGCTTTTTCAGCTTTTGCTCCCGCCCCCCTGTGCGAAATGACCGCCTGGCGGTCGTTGCCAGTATTGTTCCTTTGGCCGATTTTTCCCGCCAGGTCGGTGGCGATCGAGTCAAAGTCACCACACTCGTACCAGCCGGCGCTTCCCCGCATACTTTTGAATTGACCCCGCAAATGATGGCAATCACTTCCAAAGCCCGGCTGGTAGTGTTGAATGGCGTGGGCCTGGAATATTGGGCCGACAAGCTTGTCGACAATTTGCCTGCCGACTCTGTCATCGTTCTGGAAACAACCACAGGCATGGAAATAATTGCTGATGATGATCATGCTTCCGGCAATCCCCACGTCTGGCTCAATCCGCGTATGGCTGCGCAGCAAGTGCGGATGATTGGCGCTGCTTTGAAATCGTTGTCGCCGGCTGATTCGGCCTATTTCAACCAAAACGAGAAACACTATTTGTCTCGTCTGGATAGTTTGGATCTGGAAATTCGAACCGCTGCTGAAAAATGGGCGCATCGTTCGCTGATCTGTGTCCACCCAGCCTGGGAATATTTTACTCGCGAATACAACCTCGAACTTACCCAGGTCATCATAAAAAATCCTGGCAGTGAACCCTCTCCAAAGGATTTTCGCGATGTTGTGCGGGCTATTAGACGCGTACAGGCACGGGCGATTTTTAACGAACCGCAATTTTCACCGACCCTCGTCAATATGATAGCCGCCGAAACCGGCGTCCAAATTCTGACACTCGATCCCTTGGGGAGTGGCGACTATATTGCGACTATGCGGGAAAATCTCTCAAACCTGAATCAGGCACTCCAATAGGGGCAGCATTGATGACGACACCCGTGATCGATCTCCAAAATGTTTCAGTGGCCTATCAGGACAAGATCGTGTTGCAGGACATCACCCTCTCAGTTTCTCCGGGTGCGTTTCTCGGCATCCTGGGACCCAACGGATCGGGTAAAACCACTCTGTTGCGCACGATGCTCGGATTGACCGATCCATTTGACGGTACGGTGCGGGTTTTTGGCAAGGAACCAAAAAAACTCAAACGCTTGCGAGAAAAAATCGGCTACGTACCACAACAGAGTCACATCGATCTCACTTTTCCCATTCAGGTCAAGGATGTGGTTCTGCTCGGTCGTGCCTACAAGATGGGGCTGGGAAAACGGCCGCATAACCAGGACCGGGAAGCGGTGGAGGAAGCGCTTGAACTTGTCCATATGACCGATTTTGCCGATGAACAATTCGGACGGCTGTCCGGCGGCCAACGCCAGCGTGTTCTGATCGCTCGAGCTCTGGCCCTCCAACCCGATCTGTTGATGCTTGATGAACCGACCGCTGCGCTGGACGTCGGTGCCGCCGAAAGCTTTTATGAATGGCTGCACAACACCCATAAAAATCTTGGCCTGACTTTGGTTCTGGTTACCCATGACGTCGGTGTTGTTTCCCGCTATGTCACAGCCATTGCCTGCCTCAATAAACGTTTGGTGGCGCATGGGCTGCCCGAGAATGTGTTGACCGAAGAAGGTTTGCAGGCGATGTACGGTTGTGATGCGGTCTTTTTCCACCACGGCAAAGTGCCGCATTTGGTCGTGTCGACCCGAGATCCCGAGAAAACGTGAGGTCCGCAAATGATCGACCTGATGCAATTCACTTTTATGCAACGCGCCCTTGTCGCTGCCTCCCTGACAGGCGCAGTATGCGCCCTGATCGGCGTTTTTGTCGTTTTTCGCGGTATGTCTTTTATCGGCGCCGGCATTTCCCACGCCTCTTTTGGTGGTGTGGCGCTGGGTTTTGTTCTGAACATCAATCCGCTTTATACGGCAATCGGGTTTTGTGTTCTCGTTGCCTGGCTCATCGGTTGGGTGACCGAAATCGGCAGGTTGCGTGAGGATGCTGCTGTGGGTATCTTTTTCGCCTCCACCATGGCCATGGGCGTGCTGTTGGTCAGTTTGATTAAAGGCTATCAGATCGATCTTTTTGGCTATATTTTCGGCAACGTTCTTGCCATCAGTCGCAACGATCTCATCGCTATGGCTGTGCTTGCGCTGCTCGTCTTCCTTGTTATATTCTTTTTCTACAAAGAATTTCTATTGTTGACCTTTGACGCCGAAATGGCGGCGGTTACGGGTTTACCGGTTAAATGGCTCAATTTTCTCATGCTTACTCTTATGGCTTTTACCATTGTTTTGTCGATTAAAGCCGTCGGCATTGTTTTGGTTTCGGCTCTGCTCGTTATCCCTGCCGCGTCGGCCGTGCAGTTGACGGCTCATTTTAAAAAAGCTATCATCTATGCCGTTTTTATCGGTGTGGTTTCGTGCTGGAGCGGACTTTTTTTATCCGCTTTTCTCAATATCGCTTCCGGCGCTACAATCGTTTTAACCGCAACCGCTGTATTTTTCATCTGTACTTTTCTTTCCCCTCAACGAAGAAAAATGCGCCGACGGATCGGAACGCTGGTTAAAACCCAAAACAGCTAAAAAACTCGACCAAACCAATGGAGACCTTTCGATTTTAGACTATAATGAAAAGGTGATGGATCATTTCAACAATCCTCGCAATGTAGGGAAATTGCAGGATGCGGATGGACAAGCGCGGGTAGGCGATCCAAATTGTGGCGACTTTATTCAGGTGTGGATCAAAGTTCGAGATGAAACCATCACCGATTTCAAATACAAAGTCTATGGATGCGGTGCGGCTATCGCCACGACCAGTGCTGTCTCCGAAATGGTCATTGGCAAAAAATTTGCCATGGCGATTCAGATGACCGACGACGACGTGGTCACCTTCCTCGGCGGATTGCCGCAGGGGAAGCGCCATTGTTCACTTTTGGGAATTCAGGGTTTACATACAGCCATGGCAGATTATCTCATTCGCCGAAACCATTTGGCCTATAATCGCCGCATGGAACGATACGCCGCAGCGGGATTGGATCTCGCCGCTTTTCACACCCGGACTGCCGATTTGGTGCCTGCAAAAGCTGCCCAAATCCTCCATGTTGGAGCCGGGCACGGTCTGTTGGCAATCGAGATGGCCAAACGCGGCCGTTCGGTGCTCGGCATCGATGTTTCAGCACATGCTGTGCATATCGCACAACTCAACGCGGTTCACTTTAAAGTCGATCATGTGGCCGATTTTAGGCAAATCGATGTTTTTCAAGCGGATTTGGCGGAGCAGAGTTTTGATACCGTCATCTGTCTCTCCGTTTTACACCGGATTGCACAGACCGAAAAGCTGCTTCAAACGTGCAAAAATCTTTGCAAAAAAAATGGGGTTTTGCTTCTCGGTGATTGGAGCGCGGCAGCACTGGAACTGCTGTCCCAAACAAACAAAGAAAACCATCCGCACACGGGTTGGAATCCGCCGGGTATCAAATCCTGGTTGCAGGAACATGGCTTTTCCGTGCAAGAGATCTCTGATCTCAATTGCTGGTGGCTGATCGCACAAGAACAGTCCTGAGGCCTACCCCTTATTGCTGACTATCCGCCCCGAGCGGAAGGGTGAAACGAACAATACCTTTGGCTTGTATCTGTGGAGGCACAAATGATCAAAGAGTTTATCGAAACACCACGGCTGGAAAAATGGGTCGGACGCACATTTTCGTTCTTATCACCTAATACCTGGACCACTGTATCCCTTGTCATTGCTGTTCTTGCCTTTGCTCTGGTCATATCCGGTCGCATCTTCGTTGGTGTAAGCCTGTTTATTTTTTCCACCTTGTGCGATCTGATCGATGGAAAGGTGGCTCGTTTCTCCAACCGCTCTTCGACGTTGGGAGCCTTTTGGGACGGAACCGTCGATCGATTTGTCGACAGCTTGTTAATCGCCTGCTTTTTCTTTTTACCGCTGGAACGCGATCCGATGCTGATCGGTCTGTTGTTGTTTCTTCTTTTATTCACCACGCTTTTGCCGCCTTTTATCGTCGCTTATGCCAATCATCGGGGTGCCGTGCCCGATCCGACAGAAAAGGTGATCTGGCGTATCGCTTACCGCGTCGAATACCTTGTTCCCTATATCGCAGCGATAAGCGTCTATCCGATCAATCCCGCTTTCAGCTATTATCTGCTGTGGTTTAATCTGATCATGATGGGAACGACAGTTTTGCAATCGATCTATATGGTTTTTATTAAAGCGAAGAATTATAGCTAAACCCGAGATATCTTCGATGCTGATCATTCAGGGTGCACATATTCTCGAACACGATCGTGTCGCGGATGTCGCGATCGCGCAGGGAAGCATAACTGCTGTTGCCACTCGTCTGGAACCCAAACCGGGAGATCGACTAGTAGACGGCAGCGGCAAAATGCTGATTCCAGGATATATCGATATCCACGTCCACGGTGCTGGCGATGCGGACGTTTTTGACGGCGATCTTGTTGCGCTCGAGACCCTGTCCCGAACACTGGCACAACTGGGAACCACCGCATTTTTGGCAACCACCATGGTCCGGCCGGGCAATAATGACCATATTCGCCTGATCGCAGATTGCTTGAGTCGCAACCTAGGCGGTGCACGTCTACTCGGGCTCCATCTCGAAGGCCCCTTTATCAGTCAGGAAAAGAGGGGAGGCATTCTAACCAACAGCATTTATTCCTATACTCCCACGGCCCTTGACGAACTCCTGGAACTCTGTGGTAAGTCGTTGCGCATGATGACGATGGCGCCGGAATTGCCGGACTGCCGACAACTCGTCCAGCAGCTTAAAAGCCGCTCCGTTATCCCCGCTCTCGGACACAGCAACTGTACCTATGAAGAAGCAAAAACTGCTTTTGATTGGGGTGTTCGCCACATCACTCACCTCTTTAACGCCATGCCTGGTCTGCATCATCGCTTCCCCGGGCCGATTGTGGCGGCTTTGGAAGACGAGCGAGTCACGGCACAGCTTATCTGTGACGGACATCATATCCATCCAGCCGTTCTACGGCTGGTCTATCGCCTGCTTGGACTCAAACGACTGCTGGTCGTTACCGACGGTATGCGCAGCATGGGTTTGCCGGATGGGATCTATCGCTATAACGGTAAAGACTATCGCGCCCAAAACGGCGTCGCGCGTTATCTGGACGACGATACCCTGATCGGTTCCACGCAAAGCCTGGCAAGAATGGGCAGGAACTTGATCGATTTCGTTGGGATATCGCAAAAAGAGGTTTCCCGAGTGTGCTCCACCAATCAGGCACAACTCCTGGGGATGGAAGATCGCCTGGGAAAGGTGCAGGTCGGCATGGAAGCCGACCTGGTTTTGCTCAATTCCGAGGGTTCAGTCGATCTCACGCTGGTACGGGGAGAGATTGTCTATCAGGCGAAGGCCTAAACTCCGGCAATCCGTTTTTTGTATTCTGCAAGCGCTGCATCGAGTCTCTCCCGGGCTGTCTGATCGCCTGGCACATTGTGAGAGGGATGGATATAGAGCCGCTCGCCCCGATCGATGAGAATCTCGGCAACCGTGCATATGGTCATCCAGACCGCTGTGGTAAACGCCATAGTCGAGATCGGTCCGATGCGATCGACATGATTTTTCAAGACCACACTCGCATCCTGTGCCGGCACACAGGTGTCCACCACAATATCCGCTAGTTCAAAGATCCGTCTGCCTGATGAATGTCGTGTCGGTTTGTCTTTAAATTCCTCCGCCGATCCCATCGCCACCACGGTCATGCCCATCTTTTTGGCTTCCAGTGCGATATCGATGTTGACATTGTTGATGCCCGAATGCGAAAAGAGCCACATCGTATCCTGCTTGTCAAAGCTGTAACTTTTCATGATCTGTTGTCCGTAACCCTCGACTCTCTCGAGAAATACGAACTGGTGCACACCCATCTCACCGACGATATGGGTGAAAAAAGAGAGGGGTAGTTCGATCATCGGATGAAAACCGACAAAGCCGCCGATACGGGGGTACATCTCTTCGATCGGCAGAGTCGCATGCCCACAACCAAACGTGTGAACCCAGCGCTTTGCTGCGATGCTGTCGGCCATGGCCGATGCTGCTTGTCGTATATTTTCCATCTGCGTTTTCTCGATCTGCGCCATGACGCGGCGGGAATTTTCCAACCATTGCAGTGCCAGCATGTTTTTTTCTCCGAGTTGAGGTTATTTTTTGGACAGTTTTTATGTTCGGCGCGAAGCACCGAATCTCCATTAAAACCAATTTCATTAGTGTCAGATCGAACGACCGGACACCGGTGAACCCATTTGATCGTGCCACAAAAAGGGTGAAAAAATTTATCTCCGCAACTGAATGGAGAATCACGGGTGTTCCAAACGGGGACACCACACAAACTATCTGATGTAAAAAGAATAGAGGTTTTTATGAACTGCAGATCAGGTTCGCTATTTTGCTGTTTGGCCCAAGTTTGTATTTATCAGTTAGCTGGTCATGCTACTAAAATCTATTTTGGACAGGAATGATGGAGAATGAAAAGTTGAGCGTGTTGTGGATTCGTCTAATTCCGAATCTGGGAGCATTCTATTACGAACACTAAAAATCGCAGGCCCACACGGTCGAGTCGATTCACCTTTTCTGATGTCCACGATAGAGACCAAACAGGATGATTTGCAAAACAATGGCTACTGGTATCAATAGAAAACTGGTTTTCAAGTTGCTGTGAGCCGAGATCAAACCGGTTAAATAGGGAAAAAGAGCGCCGCCGCATAACGCCATGACCATCGCCATGCCAATGGCTGTTCCTGAAAACGAGGGGAAATGCTCGCCGATGAAAGCGAGAATAATGGGATAGACCGAAGCGATCCCGATTCCGAGCACGAACAACCCGACAACCGTCAAGGCCGCTTGTGTCGATAACAGGAGCAAAACCGTACCGCAAAGACTGATTACAAAAAATATCAAAAGCGTTTTCGCAGCATCCCGGCCTTTGAGATAATAGCCGAGAAAGAGGCGGGAAAACATGATCCCCAACAAATTAATGGAAAAATAGAGTGTAGCCTTGTTTTCAGGCAAATTGAGCACATCGATCAGGAACCGCGGAGCCCAGTTGTTCAGAGTAAATTCGATTCCGCTCTCAAAAAACAGAACCATTCCCAGCACAATAAGGGTACTGCTTTTCAGGAGCGAGATCCCCTGGCGAAGTGGAAATCCCTGCTCCTGTTTGGGCTGCGGAAAAGAGATAAATACAAAAAAAATTAAGGGCAGCAGTGTCAGAGTGGCGAGAAAGGTCAGAGGAATCCGATAAGACAGATCCGCCGGCAGCACACCGCGCAAAAAGGGCACGCCAAAAGCGCCCAGCCCAAAAAAGATGCCGAGGAAACTGAGATTTGAGCTTTTCCCTTCCAAGCTGATATCAGCCACCAGTGCATTTGAACCGCCATTGAGCACCCCGCCTCCAAGACCGATGGAAAAAATGGCCAATCCGAGAACCCAGACAGCATCGATCCAGGAAACAGCCAAAAGAGAAAGAAAAATCAAAGCTACAGAGAGCAGCAGCATGGGTTTATAACCCTGCCGATCGACGATCGGTCCGAAAAAAAGCGAGCCACACAGCATGCCCACCGACAGGAGGGAGACGATGAATCCTGCCTGGGAATCGCTCAAGCGATAGTGATCGATCAACGGAGCCAGAATTGCTCCAAGAAAGGTCATGACAATGCCAAAGATCAGCATTGCCAGGCAGGATGACAAAAAGACGCGTTTTTTGTCGTACATCTCGTGCTCCTCGCTGGCAAATGACAAATTAGTATAAGGGCCGAAAACACTGGCCAACGCATGGACGATGAAAAACGGTTAAAAGATGGGTCAAGTGGATTCTTTGAGCGCCAGAGCTGCGGCTCCAAGCAATCCAGCGTCGCCGCCGAGAGACGAGGCAGCGAGTTTGACCTGTTGCATGGCGATCGGTTGAGCCCATCGCTGTGCACTGCGGTGAATCTCTTCGAGAAACGCGATGGCCGGGCCGAAAACACCGCCTCCGAAAATGATTTTTTGTGGATTAAAAAGACTGACGAGATTGGCGACAGACATTCCCCACAACTCGATCGCATTTTCCAGAACGCGTTCTGCGAGCGGATCTTTTTCCGATGCAGCGGCGAAAATCATGGGTGCGTCGATGCTAGCGGGCTCCATTTGGCGCAGTCGACTGGGCAGATTGCTGTTCGACAGCAGGTCCCGCGTATACCGTGCCAGACCCTCTCCGGATGCCGCGTATTCAAAACAGCCACAGGATTTGTATTCCTCGTGAAAAGGACGATCCAGAGCAAACCAGCCGACAGCACCGGCGATATCGCCCGTTCCGCGAAGAATGCGTCCATCCGCCAGGATTCCGGCGCCGATGCCGGTTCCCACCGCTAAAAAGACAGCGTCGGTACATCCCCGGGCTGCGCCTCGCCAAACCTCGCCGAGAATATAGCAGGCGCGGTCGCTGTCGATTTTTACGGCGATCTTTCGATCCCTGACATGAGCGGTAAGATGGGCGCGCAGAGGATAGTCGCTCCATCCCGGTATGTTGGGGACCCAGACGGTTCCGCTCCGATCGCGATAAATTCCCGGAACACAAATGCCCAGAGCTCGAATCGGTTCAGAGGAAAAACTGCACAGCCCGTCGATTTGGTCGTCGAGGAGCTGGGCTACTTGGTCGCCTTTGCGATTTTGCAAAGGAGAAAAATCGCGGTGGAGGATTTCTCCTGTTTCGTCTATCAGTGCAGCCAAGAGTTTGGTGCCGCCGAGATCCAATGCGATGATCGCCATAGTTTTTCCCTGCTTTGAATGGATAACTCGTGAATATACGGAATCTGAAAAAATAATCAACAGAAAAGAAGGCAGATCACTGGTGTCCGGTTACCGGACACCAGTGAAGGCAGATACTATCGATAGGGGATTGGAAAAAAAAGTTGACAGGTCAAGCGGGATTTAATATATTCAAGTGTCAAAAGACTGTAAAACTATCCTTTCGATTCCTTTCGCTATCCCACTCAATTCCACGATTTTTATCCATCTCAATTAAGGAGGCCTTATGAATGAGGCAAGCAGGCGAACTCTGGTTTGCTGCTGGAAGCTGGTGGGGCTTTGTCTGTTCTTTGTAAATTCGGTGGTTGATGCTGCCGGTGGTAAAGTGACCGGACGAGTTTATGACCAGGAGACAGGTGAATCCTTACCTGGCGCCAATGTGGTGATCGAAAGTATTTATCAAGCCGGTCGACCGGTGGAATTATCGCAAAAGCAAGGCGCAGCCACCGATACAGACGGTTATTTTGTCATCCTCAATGTGCCGCCCGGTGCGTTTGATATTCGCGCCTCCTTCATGGGCTATACCGCACTGATCAAAAAGCAGGTTCGTGTCAATATCGACCGAACCATCACCGTGGATTTTCCCCTGCAAATGCAAGCGATCGCCATGGATGAAGTGGCGGTCATTGCCGAACGCGAAATTATCAAACCAGATATCGCTGGCACCCAGGAGATCATTTTAACCGAACGCGTCGAAGCAGCGCCGGTTCTGCGCATCGATGAATTTGTCGGCAAACTCAAAGGTGTCGAGCTTGTTTCGGGCAACGATGGACACGGATTGAGTATCCGCGGCGGCGCTATCCGCGAAACAGATGTGCGCGTTGATGGCATCTCGGTTCGCGATCCGCGTTCAGAAAATTCATATCTCTCGCTCAATTCGACCTCGGTGGCCGAACTGCAGGTGCTCACAGGCGGTTTTGAAGCCAAATTCGGCGGTTTTCGTTCGGGTCTGGTCAATGCGGTGACCAAGGAAGGAACTCGTGAACGATACAATCTGGCTCTGAAATTCGACATCACACCCGCCAATCAGAGAAAATTTTACGGCCAGAATCCCTGGAGCGACGAGTCGTGGATTTATCGCGTCTTTGCGGATACCTCCGAAACCGGTTATGCCTATATCGGTGCCCGAGGAAATGAAGAGGTCCCTGAAGAGTTTCGTTTTTTCCGTGGATGGAACAATCGGCGTGAAGGTATCAGCAATTACAGCGCTATCGGTATCCCCGACGGGGTGACGCTGACACCCGAACAAAAACGCAAATTGTGGCAGCTGCAGCATCCACAATACGAGTTCGGCACCAACCCCGATGCCTTTATCGAGGCCACCCTCACGGGACCGATGCCGGGCGCTCGATTACCGCTCATCGGCGAGTATTTAAAAAATACCACATTTCTGCTCGGCGGAAAATACGAAGACACCCAATACGCCTTTCCACTCGGCCCCCGCGACAATTATGTCGACTGGAACACCCAGCTCAAATTGACCACTCGCCTCAATCCCGATATGAAGCTGGCTGTCAACGGGCTTTATGCGCAGGTCAACACCATCACCGCCGGAACCCCGACGACTTATGGGGGCGCGTTGATCGACAATTCCAGCCGTTTTAATTTCCTCAGCAGCACCGAAGTATCTGTCCAGCAACAGGCCCGTCTTTTAGGCGGCTCAAATGGGTTTGAACAGATGTTCAACAGAAGCAGGCTTCAATTCTACGATCAACGTTATATTATTGGCGGGCTTAAATTCACCCATGCTTTTTCGGCCAAGGGTTTTTATACGGTCGATTTTCAATTCAGTTATAATGATCATGAACTCACTCCGTTTGCCGCCGATACCACTCTCAGCAGCTCCTGGGCTTTTGTCGACTCGATTCGTGTCCTGAATGCTCCCACTGTGGGTACACCCAATGCATCCACAAACTGGTTGACAGACATCAACAACATGTTTTGGCTTTATGGTGGACTGCAATCGGCCGATTCATCCTATTCCTGGGTTTCGAATCTGCGCGCCGATCTAACCTATCAGGCCGGTCGACATCACCAGATCGAAGCGGGATTCAGCTTTAAATACAACTATCTGTCAATCAATTCCGGCAGCTGGCTGCAATCTGAAAAAAGCTGGACCCCTGACAGCTGGCAATATTTTACCGCCAAACCGATTGAGGGTGGCGTCTATGTTCAGGATAAACTGGAATTTCAGGGAATGATCGCCACCCTTGGTCTTCGCGGCGATTATTTCAATCCGCAAAAATATTCCTACCTGGTTCAGCATCCTTTAGACCTGGATTATGCGAATTTTTACAATTTGGTTTACCAATACTTGCCCGGAGAATTTGGTTCCTGGGAGCGCTGGGCAGAATTTCGCCAACAATTGGAAGAACCGGAGGGTTGGCCGCGTGAAGAAAAACCGGTACAATTCCGCCTGTCGCCGCGATTGGGTGTTTCCTTCCCGGTAACGGTCAACAGCAAGCTCTATTTCAATTATGGCCATTTTTATCAGCGTCCCAATATTCACTTTACCTACAATCAAGCCGTCATGCCGGGTGCGGCCAATGTTCCATCGCCGCAGCTCGATATGGCTCGCACAATCGCCTACGAGTTCGGCTATGAACATAGCCTTTTCAAGGATTATCTCATCAATCTGTCGATCTATTACAAAGATATCAAAGGCGAACCGCTCAGCCGAACCTATGTCGATTATTGGGAAGAGCTCTACGTCCAGCAATATTTTCCTGACGCCTACAAGGATATCCGCGGAATCGAATTGCGATTCGAAAAAAGTTTTGGCCGATTTGTCACCTTTTGGAGCAATTACGAGTATATGCTGCAGAGCAGCGGGCGTTCGGGCCTGGCACGCGTCTATGAAAATCGCTTGTTGTCTCTGGAAGAGATGCGCAATCCCAATATCTCCATTACTCAGCCGCTGCCGCGAGGACACTTGAACGTTAATCTGCACACACCCGACAACTGGGGGATTCGTGTTCTCGGCTTGCGACCTCTGAGCGCCTGGTATGCCAACTTTTGTTTTGAATGGCGCGACGGCGGCGAACAGATCATCAATCCCTTTGCACCCGAAAATCAACAAAAGAAAATTCAGGTGGTCGATTATTCCAATCTCGATTTACGCGTATCTAAAATGTTCCACCTGGCCGGGATGCAGCTGGAGTTGATTGGTACCGTACAAAACCTGCTCGACCAGAAACGGCTTTCTTTTCGCAACATGAGCACAGCTCAATACGATCGCTATATCGACTCACTCCATTTTCCATTCGAAAGTGGCGATGAAAAAGGCGACGACAAATTAGGCGAATGGGATAAAGAGCATATCAATGTGGGATGGTTTACCGCACCGCTTTTTCTCAATCCGCAGAGAATTTTGCTCGGTTTGCGCCTGAATTTCTGACGAGCTTTGGCTTGCACGGCAAATTGAATTGGGAGTTTACCATGACAAAAAATATTATCCGTGTTTTTGTTATATGCCTGCCGCTATTTTATCTTTTTACCGTTGCGCCCGTCTCTGCGCAAAAAGATTTGAACGGACCGCCTCTCTTTGTCGATGTCAATGCCATCAAATGGGATATGAAAAAATTGAATGGCGAGGGACAGTTTACAACCCAATACAGCTGGATGCTGGCCGGTTCCGGAGCGGAAAAAACCGAATTGCTCTACTATCCTCAGGATGAGTGGCATTCGCAGATGCTCTATCAGATCTTTAATCCGGTTTGCCTGGATGACAATGGTTGTATCGACCAGCTGGGTCAAAAGAAAATCATCCCCACCCCCTTTGTCAGCAACGGGGTCAACGATTATTCCTGGGAACGGCGCCGCTATCGTCCGCCTTATGTAACCGTTGACGGAACACCCCTCTTTCGCGAATACCGCTGGCAAATTGATCCCAATCTTCCGGCGGATATCATCGCCAGCTGGGAAGATATCCTGCCGTTTTGGGGTATTCGAACCCGCATCGAGGTCTATGCCTACAGCAATCCCAACCACGACAACTATGTCATCTGGAAAGCGACCTACAAATTCACAGGCGAAACCAAACGCGAGATCGAAAATCCCGGTCTGGAAGACTTTTTCCCATCGCAAACCATTCGGTTGTGGTGGCCGATTTCCTTCAGCCTGGGACCAACCAAGTCTGGTGAATACGCCGTTTTCGGTTCTTTTACCTATGAAGGCGAGGATGACCTGGACAGTTGGTTCGGCCGTCCGTCACATCTCGTGACATCTGCTGCACGCGATACATTAAAGATCGCTTATTACTGGGACGACAAATTTAAAGGCATCACGCCCTATCCCAATGGCAGCATCGACGATACCGGAGACCCGGACCGAACAACAGGACACCTGTTGTCCCCGCAGATTCCCGGATTCTCGCTGTTGTACGCCGCAACATCCCACGTCAATCCAGCAGATGATCCTGCCCAGCCTTATTCCATGCCCCATGCATCCATCGTCAAAGATTTATGGGGGAGACGCGATTTCGGTCTGCGGGATACCTATCTCGGACTCGATTCTCGTGGCCGGTTTCCGCTCGATGCCGTTACCGAAGGTTTTTCCGCTGCACCGGAAAAAGGTCCGATGCGGTTTATCACCGTCGGACCCTACGATCTGACGCTTGATTGGGAGAGCAACCGACAGGACTCGATCACTGTCGTTTATGCCGTCGGCGTCGGCTCCATCTCCTGGGAAAAAGCCGACAGCGTCGGCAAAGCCTGGTTTGCCGGCGACATCAGCGACGCAGAAAAGAACGCCCAAATCATGACCGGCCGCGATTCGCTCTTTCAGACCATGGATCGCGCCTTTTGGGCTTTTAATCGCGACTTAAATATACCCGACCCGCCTCCGCCACCGGACGTCGAAATTATCAGCGATGCGGACCAGATTCGCGTTCGCTGGTCCTATCCGTCCGAAACCTATTATAAAGATCCCGACACGGGAGTCGATGATTGGGCATTATGGCGCGTCTATCGCAAAAAAGGCGCGGCATTTGTCAACGATCCGGAAGACCAGTCTTCGGGTGACCGCTGGCAACGAGTTTTTGAAACCCAGGATCGGCAGCAGATGGAATACATCGACCAAAACGTCGTTCCAGGTGTAAGTTACTATTATGCCGTCACCGCTATAGACGATGGCTCGCAGAACACCGACGGTTTGATTCCCGGCCAGCCTCTTGAAAGCTCGCGTTATGTCAATAAAAGCGGATTGCCCGCAATTTCTTTCAAAGCCGGCCTGGATGAAACCGATCGGGTTCGTGTCGTGCCCAATCCGGCAACCATCAATGCCGGATCGCTCGGTTTTCCCGGCGACCGATCGCGTATTCTGTTCACCCGCTTGCCCTATCAATGCAAGCTCACAATTTTTACCGAAACTGGCGACCGAATCGCATCGATCGATCATTTTGGTACCGACCAGGAAGTCTGGGATCAACGCACCGATTCCAACCAATACATTGTTAGCGGCATCTATATTCTTGCTGTCTCGGAGGCTGTGGATCAGGCCGGCAACGCGCTTTCTGATCAATTTGTAAAATTTGTCGTCGTGCGTTGAGTCCGCGGACCCGCATTCGCTTAGCATGAGGAGAAAACCATGCCGATAAATCGTCAAATGCGTCTATCGTTTTTAATTTTGGCGTTTTGTGCTTTGTTCACAGCGCCGCTCCAGGGCGATATTGTTAAAAAAGGTCAGGTGGGGTTTCGATTTTTGGAAAATCCAATTTCTGCCGAAGCGATTGGTCGAGGCGGCATGGGTGTCTCTTTGTTGCAAAATGCCAATGCCGTTTTCTGGAACCCGGCTGGCGTGAGCTGGATCGAGTCCCGCTTCGACCTCCGTCTCAACCACACCAACGGGATAGCAGATATTCAGACAAACTCTGCCGCTCTCGCTGCCAAGGTCGGAAAGCTCGGTGTGATCGCCGCAGACTTGCTGATGATGGATTATGGTGAGTTTTATGGAACGCGAAGAGCCAACAATGAAGTCGGTTTTGAAGAGACGGGCACATTTACTCCCCAGGCCTATGCGCTCGGTCTGACTTTTAGTCAAAAAGTCAGCGATCGATTCTCTTACGGTATTCGGGTTAAATACGCTCACCAGGATCTCGGTTCGGCATGGATCGCCACTTCAGGCAGCGATGTCGATGATCCCGAATTGCGTATGGAGGAGAAAAATTATGCCCTGGGGGAACCAGCGATCGATGTAGGTACGGTCTATGATTTCCTTGCCCATGGTCTTCGTTTCGGAGCGGCGATACAAAATATTAGCCGCGAAATTCGTTATGAGGATGAAAAATTTCCTCTTCCGTTTGCCGTTTCTTTCAGCCTGACCGTCGATCCTTTTTCATTTTTTCACCCTCTGGGGCAAGAGCACCGGCTCCTTCTGGGCTTTGAAACCCGGCATCCGCGTGATTTTAAAGAAAAAATTCAGTTTGGTTGTCAATACACCTATCTCGAGCTTTTGACCGTGCGCATGGGATATATGGGAAATTTCGACGAACGCGGTTTGACTGCCGGAGTGGGGGTGAGGAAAACGTTTCAGGGACAGTTGGTCGGTTTTGATTACGCCTATCAGGACTATGGCCTGTTCAACGGCGTGCACGTTTTTAGTTTCGGCCTGGCCTTCTGACGATTTGTTTATTCCAGATAAATGGATGGCCTTGAACAGGCCATCCATTTTTTTATATCACCCGGATTCGGTGCAAAGCACCCAAACCGGGTATCTGCTCTTCAGTACAAAACTCGTTTTAATCCTATCGGTTATTCCAGTGGTGTCCTTTTGGAGGATTACGCAGCAATTCACCAATCAAAAGACAGGGATTCTGGAAGGGCCCACAACAATCTTTCGGATCTCGACAGGTGCACCAGTTGCAGCAAATAGGCGAATTGTCGCCTCTCCGCCTCTGTTAGAAATGCCCAGATCTGGCGCACAGGATCGCTCAAGCTAGAGTTTTGCATCACTGGGTTTTGCATGTTCAATGTCAATAGTTTCATAAGCATTGTAAAGGCGCTTTCAGGCTCGGGATAGAACCGGATTCGAACCTTTTCCTCCGGTGGAATACCGAGATAGTCCTTGGTCATTTCGATAGCTGTCCATAATCCACCCAGGGTGTCAACCAATCCTTTGCTATAGGCATCGGCTCCGGACCAGACTCGGCCTTTCGCAAGCTCGCGGGCGCGATCGAACGGCAGTTCCCGTGCGTCAGCCACTTTGTCGACAAAGTTGAGATAGGTCTTGCGGCCGATTGACGAAAATTTGCTTTTATCTGATTCAGTAAAGGGTAGAAAAGGATCAAGAAAATCGGAAGAAGGAGAGGTCTTGATTGTGTCGGCGCTGATTCCCATTTTGGAAATCAATTTGCTAAAATTTGGAATAACTGAAATCACGCCGATCGAACCGGTGAGTGTGGCGGGGTGGGCGATCAGCGTGTCGCAAGCCAACGCAATATAATAGCCGCCCGATGCAGCCAAATCGCTCATGGAAGCAAAGATAGGTTTGTCTTTGCGAATTTCCACTAATTCCTGCCAGATTTCGTCCGAAGCCAGCACCGAACCTCCAGGACTGTCGATCCGCAAGATGATGGCGCTGACCCGATCATTATCACGGGCTTGGCGAAGGGAGCGGATCAGGCTTCCGGAGGAAAGCATGCCGGTTGAAAAGGGCTCCAGATCGCCTGAATCACCGGATATGATGGTTCCCGAACCGATTACCAACGCAATTTCATGATCGCGGTTGACGGTTTCGCCTTTCATGCCGGATCGGCTGTTCAGATAGACCCCCACGTTGACGAGACGGGGTTTTTCCAAATCGACCTGTGCTGCGATGCGATTTAAAACCGATTGTTTCGATTCGATCCGGTCGATCAAACCGTGTTCCAACATTCCTTGTGAGGTATAGATGCCCTCCTCGAGTGCGATTTTTACCTCAACGGCAGGCCTGTTTCGACTATTGGCGATGGCATCGATCAAGAACGTGTAGCGCTGCAACAAAAGCTCTCGAATACTCTCGCGCGCCGGCCTGCTGAAATCCGTTCGTGAAATTGTTTCAGCAGCCGATTTATAGTCTTCATGCTGATCGACAAAAATATCAACTCCAATTTTATCCAGCGCACCCCGCCAGAAAAGAGTAGAGACGGCAAAACCGTTCAAGTCGATCAAGCCTTCCGGCGCCATCGAAAGAGTGTCGGCTGTGCTCGCAATCAAGTAATCCAGTTCATCTCCGAATTCGATATAGGCATGGATGAATTTACCCGATGATTTAAAATCCAACAGTGTTTCGCGTATCTCGATCGCCTTGGCGAAACCACAGCGCAAATCTCCGGAATTTAGATAGATGCCTGAAATCCGATCATCGGTTTTGGCTCGACGAATCGCGGCCAAGACATCAAAATAGGAAACACCGGGTTGACCTTGAAAGAGCAGGGAAGATGGATCGGTCGTGGCTAACTCGTTGAGCGGACCAGAAATCTGCAGCCGCAAAGCGGTTTTCGGCTCAACCTTGGCCTTTTCACGGTTAAAAGCACCAAAAAAGGCCACTGCACCGATAAGGGTTATAACAACACCGATCGCGACCAGAACGATCAAAGCCAGAATCAATCCGCATCCGGCATTTTTACGATGATTCGTTGTTGCGTCGCTTGGGTTTGCAGTCATGTGCGATTCCTTTGTTTTCGATATCAATAGAGTAAGTATGTTTGTAAACTGTCTGAGTGTAATATCCGAAATTAACCATTTTATTGAAAGCAAAAATTTGCTATCTTGTCGGAACAGGGGAGGCGCATGAATCGCATAACGGAAACAAAACGTCTGCTCGAATCGGTCAGGCAATTGTGGAAACAAAACCGGTTCCAAACAGCCGCTGATCAATTATCGAATTTTTGGAAAGTTGATCCGCCGGTTAGGAAGCCCGATTTGGCCTTTGCCTATGCCTATACGTTGTACCGCCTCAAACAGTTTCAGCCTGCGCTGCAGATTTGTCGCATCGCTTACAGAATGGCTCCCCAAAACGTATCGATCCGCAATCTCTATGCATGGATTATTTATCGGGCCGAAATTCGTCACGAACTGGCTCAAGATCGGCAGCACTTTCTCAAAGCCGCTCGAGCAATTGTTCGATTGTCTTCTCAACAGGACAAGCGCTCTCCCTATACAGATACGGTTTTGCGCGTCCTCGATCTTTTTTCAGAACCCTTTTCTGTCCAGGCAGTTCTCGAGTGGACCTCCTACCTGAATCCAGCACTGCTCCGGCATACAGCTGGTCAGGTGCAGAGCAAAGCTCCAACGCCCAAAGAACGCTATTACCGCTTGCGATCCGAAGCGCTGCTGAAAAACAACCAATCTAGGGAATGCCTGGAACTGTGCCAGGAAGCACTGACGTGCCTCAATCCACTTCGCGGCGATGATGCCCTCTGGTTCAAACGCAAAATCGCCTTGTCTCTCTTTGCTCTGGGAGAATTTCAAGACGCGCTGCAGCTGTTGTTGGAGCTGGTCGTCCTTAGACCTGAATGGTACATCGAAAAAGAAATCGCTGCTGTCTACCAGGAAATGGGAGACGTGAGATCAGCGCTGGAATACGCTGCCCGCGCGGCCTTGAATGGCGATGAAATCAAGAGCAAAATCAACGTCTACAAGTTGCTGGTCCAATTGTTGGAGAAAACCGGACAAACAGCCGCTGCAGGCGATCATGCTCGCCTGGTATTGGCAGTCGCTCGAACCATGCGCTGGCGTTTGCGTGGAGAATTAACTGGATGGATTCAGCGTTTTCATATCGAGCTCGATCGATTGCCCACTCCCGAACTCGCAGTTGAACGCCTCAAACCACTTTGGCGTAAAATTCGTTTTACCGATAAACCCTGTTATGACGGCTCTATTCAATCCTTGCATCCCAACCGATCGGGTGGATTGGTATCCCGATCGGATGGACGCTGTTTTGTCTTTTCCTGCCGAGATGCCCTCAGCCCCACGTCGCTTCACATCGGAACACCGGTAACCTTTTACCTGGAACAACACTACGACCGCGATAAAGATAAAACAACCACGCGGGCTGTAGGCCTCACGATTCAAAAACAATAAACCAGTCCCAAGCCGAATTAAATTTTGTTTGAAAAATACGCATAAAATACTTATTATTTAAAGTGTATTGTTGATAATCATAAATTACCAAGAATTGTCGGCAAAATTCTTTTTACCACAAAGATCTAATTCTGACCATTCCCGGTCAAAACCGATCAAAGGATGCGCTATCACGGGTTATAGTCAATGATCGGAATCGAATTTTTCTTATCTTTGAGGTTTTTCTGATAGAACCCGACAAACGAGGAAAAAACTATGAAAATCGTCCTTGCGCCTGATTCCTTTAAACACAGCATGAGCGCACTGCAAGTTGTCGAGGCTATGAGTCGCGGTATTGTCAAAGTGTTCCCCCATGCCCGAATCGTCAAACTTCCGGTGGCCGATGGGGGAGAAGGGACAGTAAAAGTTTTGGTTTCTTCAACCCAGGGAAGGTTGATAAGGATGACGGTCATTGGACCGCTTGGTGAGCCTGTGGAAGCAACGTATGGAATTTTGGGCGATCAGAAAACAGCGGTTATCGAGATGGCCTCAGCTTCCGGTCTGCCTTTGGTTCCTCAAAACCGCAGAAATCCACTGGATACGACCACGTATGGTACCGGCCAATTGATGGCTGACGCCATGAAACGCGGTTGTCGACGTTTGATTGTCGGCATTGGCGGCTCGGCCACGACAGATTGCGGCACAGGAATGGCACAGGCTTTGGGAGTCAAGTTTTATCAGAAACAACACAAAGAACTTCGCGAATACATGACCGGTGGTCTGATGGGTTTGGTGCGCCACCTCGATTTATCGAATTTGAACCCCAAGATCGTGGAAACGGAAATCATCGCTGCTTGCGATGTCGACAATCCTTTGCTCGGTCCAACCGGGGCGGTCATGACTTATTCCAAACAAAAAGGCGCCAGCGATGTGCAATTGGACATCCTTGAACGCAATATGCAAGCGATCATCAAATTAATCGAAGCAGCGGTGGATAAATCCATTCAAGCGATACCCGGTGCAGGGGCTGCCGGAGGATTGGGAGCCGGTTTAATGGCCTTTACACATGCCAAACTGCAATCCGGCGCCAGATTGGTATTGGACGCCTGCCAATTCGACGAAAAGATACAGGGAGCTCAACTGATTCTGACCGGAGAAGGAAAGATCGACGAACAGACCGAGTTTGGAAAAACGATCAGCGCTTTGATTGAAAAAGCTGCTAAACATCGAATTCCCGTAATTGCAGTTACCGGAACGCGGGGCGCACAAACGGATTCGCTCCACGACCAGGGTCTGACCGCTGCGTTTTCGATTTGTCCCGGCCCGGTATCGGTCGAGGCAGCCATTCGCAACGGTGAGCAGTATGTCGAAGAAACAGTCATACAAATCATGCGCACCCTGCAAGTCCGCATTTAACCCTGACTTTATCGATGTCCTGCCTTATCGATCGATAAGATAGGGCAAAAAAATGACTGTAGCAATCACTACCGCTCCGATCGACGAAATCATAACAGCGCCAGCGGCCACATCCTTGGCTTTACCGACGAGTGGGTTAAAGTGCGGACTGGTGACATCGGCCAGAATCTCTAAAGCTGTGTTGAAAGCCTCGGCCATCCAGACCAGGGCGATTGTCAGGATAATCAGACACCACTCGCCCGCAGTCAGACCGATCCAGGCGCTGAGCAATAAAACAAGAACCGTTGCCAGCGCGTGAATCCAGGCGTTTTGTTGTGTGCGAAGCATCTGATAAACGCCCCGGCCGGCATAGGCAAAGCTTTTTATCCGATCATTCAAGTCGAATTGCATGACTGTCCATACTCCTATTTAATCGCCTCTTCCGACATACTTTCTTCATCGATCATGTTTTCGGTTTTGGCAACCGCATAAGTGCAAACCAGATCACCGGTCACATTGTTCGCCGTTTCGAACATGTCCAGTATCGGGTTAATACCCAGCGCCAGGGCAACGATAACCGCCACCTGAATACCGTTGAGTCCCATTCCTTCAAGAATAATAAACAAAAGCATCAAGCTTCCGCCGGGAACGCCGCCTGCACCGATGGATGCGAGGACAGTGGTGAGGGTCAAAGCTATTAGGGAAGCTGCGCTCAACTCTATACCGAACATATTGGCAGCCAGTACTGCAAACATGGGAAGATGGACACAAACTCCATCCATATTGATCGTGGCACCGAGGGGCAGGGAAAAGCTAACGAGTTCATTGCGGATTCTGAGCTCTTCGCTGGCGACGCGCATGGAAACGGGCAGGGTGGCTGCACTGCTGCGTGTGATAAAAGCGGTGATCATGGCCTCCTGAATCGCACGGAAGACCAGGTACGGGGAACGTCGAGTAACCAGGAGTAGCAAAATGGCATAGACAATAAAGACCATAAATAAAATTCCGACGATAATGCCGAGGGTTACTTTGATATAGGGGCCGACGATGTTGGGACCATACAATCCAAAATTGACAATTGAAAGTGCAAAAACGCCGATCGGCGAATATTCCAGGATCCAGTCGACGAGTTTGAACATAACATCGCGGGCGGTGGTGATCAGAGCGATGAGTTGTTCGATAATCGGCACATTCATGCTATCCGGATTATTTTCAATGATGACACGCATGGCCAGCCCGAATAGAATGGCAAAAACGATGATCGATAAAAAATTGCCGTTTGCCAAAGCCTGAAATGGATTCTGAAACATATTCACAAGGAGAGCGATCAATCCCTTTTGTCCGGCTGCGCTATCAACGATTTCGGTGCTCTGGTCTCCCACTGCAACAGCTAAATTTTCCCATCCTTTCAAATCTGCACCTCCGCCCGGATTAAAGGCCAGAGCGAGCACAACTCCGACGATGGCCGCAAGAACCGAACAAAGCAAATACCAGGAAATGACCTTGACACCGATTTTGCCAAATCGTTTCAGTGGCAGGCTAGACGCACCGACGATGAGAGAGAAAAAAATGACCGGGATGACGATCATTTTCAGCATATTGATCAGGACGGTTCCAAACGGCGAAATATAAGTGACAATATTCTGTACAGTTGCACTGTCAGTCACAGCCCATAGCAGACCACCCGCAACAGAGCCGAGCAGAAAAGCAGTAAAGATACGGGTAACCAGTGAGATTTTGAAATACCAGGCCAAGAGTTGTTTCATGGTACAGTCCTTTTTCACATGCACGTGATCGTTATTGATTCCACTTGCCGGAAGCCTTTGGACTTCCGGCAAGCACGAGTGGTTTAAACCCGCAAGTTGCGGGAGGCGTGTGTGCGTTCTGGTTTGAGCGACACAGAGGAATTTGCGGTTTGACGTTCGGCCGTTCGTGAATAGAGAGGGTTATTGTCGGCCGTAATATGGGGCGCCCAATTTAACCATATTGATCTTAAGCACTGTTTGCAGTTCCTGACTCGAATTTTTGCTGTCATTTCGCCTGGCGATATAGAGAAACTCATCCGGTCCCCAACACAGTGAATAGGTTTCCGGCAGCAGAACACCGGGATAAAGGGGCTCAAAGTTCCCGTCCGAATGTAAAACCATGATCGATTCCATCAGATCAGTGCCGATGTACATTGTTCCATCGGCGGCAAAGGTCAGACCCAGGAGAGAAGCTGTGCCGAAATTTTCAGTCCAGTTAAAGACCAATTCGCGTTCCCCGACGCTTTCATCGGCATTGATCCGGTGTCTCCAGATATGCACCGTTCGATCTGCGGTTATTTCAGCGGCGATATAGACATAGCCGTCAAAAACACGTATCGCCTGTATATTGTATCCTTTATAGTCGGCTACATTGGAGGATGAGGCATCGTTTTTAACCAAAATAAGCGGCGCATTGCGTCCCCCTGTATAGAGTGATCCACTTGGGAGAAAATCCAGATCATAGACCGAAGCCGATAGGGTGGCCCATTTTGTGATATCGCCGCCGTCGACTGAAATACGAGCGATATAATTGGTGTTGCTGACCAGGTAGAGATAATCGCCAGGTCCAACTTTCATATTTTTCACACTTGTCATTCGAATACCTGAGCCGATACTGCTGCCGAATTGGGTGCGTTCGCCTTCCGGTGTCACTTTTTCCAGCCGCGAAGGGGCGTTGGATACGTAGACGGTGCCATGGCGATCGCATGTCAAAGCGTACGGATCGTCGTATTTGTTGAAACCGCCGACCACAAAAACCGATTGCAACAAGCGATAGGAGTACGGATCGCTTAAGCGATCGGCTTCGCGGACCGCAATTTTGATCGCAACAGAATCGGCCACCAAATTGGGACTCTGAACCACGATCCGGTCGCTGGAAGCCTGCAGTATTTTGGCTTTGACCGTGTTGAACCAGACCGAGACTTTGGCCGTGTCGTTGAGGAAATGAGCACCCTCGATGGTGATGGGAACCACCGCAGCCAGGGCTTCGCCGCTCGGGGTTACAGAATGAATCGTCGGCTTTTCCTGTGAAACATAATCCGGATCGAAAAGGCTTTTGGGGCGATCTTTTGAACACCCCCAAATACCACACAGGACCAATACAATCGCGAGTCCTCGTTTCATCTTGCGCTCCTTTTGCAGTTCATTCAAATGCAGCCGCGAGGCATATTGCCCGGCTTAAAGCGAAACTCGAAATGACAGCTGTTGAACGTTGTCGAAAATTCCGAACGGCGTATAGGCATAGTCGAAAGCGATCAAGCGATTGTTTAAGTTCTTTTGAACACCGAGTCCGGCTGTGAGTCCTCGTTCGTCATAGTTGTACAAATAGCCGCCGCGCAAGGCAAAAAGATCCATAAAGAGATATTCGATTCCGAAATTCAGCCGTTCAGAGTAGGCACGGGGGTGTAAGGCATCGATCGAAACAAGCAGAGAATGGATCGAGTCGTCAACCCGAAGAAAATCGAGCACGTCCATGGAAATGCCGATGCGAAATGTCATCGGCAGTTGAAAACTCTCGTTTTCATATTTGACCTCGGGCGAAAAATTGCTGACCGACATGCCGAAGGCGATGCTGCGAAAACCGGTCTGGTAGAGAGTGCCAAAATCATAGGCCACAACACCCAGCTCGTTGTCTTTTGTTTCAGTGTCGACCATCTGGTCGTTTTTATCGAGAATGGGGATGGTATTGCTGCCGATGGATTGATAGGCGTATTTGATTTGCCCACCCACTGAAAACCGATCGGTCAAGGCAATGCCGTATCCGGTTCCCACGACAAAGGCGCCGGGGGAATAGGTTTCGGTGTCGATGTATCCGGCATCGCTGCCGGCATCGACTCGGGTTCCCTGGATCTCTCCATAATCGACTGTCATCAGGCTAAATCCCAGGGTGCCGTATGCACCACGCGCTGGATTGACGGCGAAACTGGCCGAAATCAGGTTGATATCCGCAATCCAATTCTGTTTGGTAAAGGAAAAATCCATAAAGCAATCCATCCGCGCCATATTGGCCGGATTGTAAAAAAGCGAACTGGAACGGCCATCGATGGTGGTGAACGCTTCGCCCATGGCAGCCGAGCGGGCATGGGGCGGAATGCTGAGAAACTGGAAACCCGTCTGCGCCAGTTTTTTATCGGCTGCCAAAATTCCGCAGAATGACGGCAGAAGCAGCAGGCTGATCATGCAAGTCATCAATTGTTTTTTCATTGGCTTACCCAAAATTTATGATTCAGTACCGCAATTTTTTGTAAGCGATCGACTGTCGGCGTAAGCCGAGCCTTTCATTTCTATCGGATAACGCCGAATTTGCGAAATGTGCTGGTGCCGTCCGGAGTTTCAAAATAGGCGATATAGACACCGCTGACAACGAACTGACGCGATTCGGTAACCAGATTCCAGGCTTCGTCACCGGTTCCATTGGTGTGGTTGATGGTTTTGATCAAATCGCCGCGATCGGTAAAGATACGAATCGTACACTGGCCGGGGATGTTGAGAAACATAATCTTGTTCTCCTCACCCGGGTACTGCAAATCGCGGGCTCGAATGTTGTAAGGATTGGGAACCACGCGAATATCGTTGAGATTTTCTGCCGCCTGTCGGCGCAGGTAGGCAGGTTCGCTTGTCTGAGTGTAGAAGCGGCTGCTGGAAAGAGATCCGTGTGGATTGAGATCTGTATTGTTGCGGCTTCCGTCGTTGAAAGCGGTGATGTAATAGTAATACGAATATCCGCGCACCGCATCTATGTCATCGTAGCTGTGGACGATTGCGGGATTGTCCGTTCCAGCACCGCAGCTAAAGATCTCCTGGTAAGTCGTATCTGGTTTTCCGACCGCTCGAAAAATGCGATAACCGGCAAAATCGGGAGAATCTTCCGATTCCGCCGTCCATTCCAGCATGATGCGGTCGCCACCGGAGGTCACATTGAATACAGATGGCGGACGTGGCGGCCGGGGGATCGCATAGCCCGACTTGTAATTGCGGTTGGCGCGACCAAATGTCTGCAGAATGGAATCCGCCCCGGTATAGATCCATGTATTTTTAAACTCGTCCGCATCGTTGGTCACAGTACCGTCCGGTAATTCATACGGGCTATCCTCGTTGATCCAGCTTCGGCCAAAATCGATGCAGGCCTGTCGATTTAATCCGTTAACTCCTTCGGCATAGACGAATCGAAAACTGTCGCTGGGCGCGAGGGTGTAGGGACCCCATCCCATCACGGCTGCAGCACCGCCGTCATCTGTCAGACGACCGGGATATTTGGTGTCTTTCATTCGGTCATCCATACGATCGGTGGCCCCTTTCATCATCAAACCTTGACACATTTTATAGGCGTTTTGCATCTCCAGTTCGTTGGTGCCGCTCAATCGGGGAAAAGTGTCGTTGCCGTTCCAGCCCACAGTCAGGGGCTGATTGGGATCGTCGCTGGGATCGTTTGGACTCTTGTCGGTGTGTAAAAAAACGATTCCGGCATATTGTGGCGAACACCAGCGCCCGGTACCTCCCTGAACATCCGGAGCGCCGATATTGTCATGGCTGACCTTGTCGTCCTGTCCAAGCCAGCTAAAGGTGCATCGAAGCGAGTCGGCACTCGTATCTCCGTTGACAAAATCCTCATAATCTTCGCCGCGCTTGGTCAACCACTGATTGTAGCCCCAGGTTTGGCGTCCCTGCACCTTCCAGGCTCCATCGCGACTTGTGGCGTAATGCACCATCATGCCGATATAGACGTCTTGCAGCGTGTTGGTCGGATATTCGATCTCTTCATCACCATCGATATTGCCGGTGTTTTTGAATACATAATCGTAGATGAAATAGTTGTCATGGTATTGCTGGCTAAAGACATAGACCCGCCGCTCGATGGTCAGACCAATATTGGTGTGCACTCGACTAAAGACCATGCGATCGGCCGCAAGGGTTGGGTCAATTTCGTTGATCATGTCCGCATAGGTTTCGGTTGTTTCCGAGATTTCAACGCCATCGACATAAACCCGCGTCGGCTCGAATTGCGCCACCTGCCTGAATTCATCGGTCCAGAATTGGGTCAGATCTTCGGTCTCGCCGAGAGCTGTGGCCTTGACCGGCCAGTATTTGTTGTCGATATCGGTAAAATCCCGGCACGACACCCAGAAACGCTTGTTGACAAAGTTGTCGGTTTCGGCATATTCCGCCGGCCACATCAATCCGGCATAATAGGTGCCGTTGTATCCGCGTTCCAATGTCGAGGCGCGCAGCAGATGATGCAACCGTCCGACTTTGACCCATTTCTCTTTTTTAGGCGAGATCTGCGCATCGGCCGTCTGCCGGAGCATGACGGGCGCGATCAGATAAAGTGCGCAAAACAGATTGATGATTATTTTTTGAGTGGTTCGCATAGTCGGGTTTCCTATGATAGAGTCAGCATTACAGTGTGCCGAGCACGCCTGACTTAGAAATCGATCTTGACGCCGATCTGAATATCTCGCGGATTGAGAAAAGAAAAATAGCTGAGATTGGGCATGTCGATGTAAGCTTTGGTATCGAGAATGCGCTGCAGATCCGCTTCGCTCAAAGACGGGTCGGTCGGATCGTACGTCTGATAGGGAACGCCCGCATCGCGCACATCGCCAACATGATCAGTGCCGCGCTCAGCGCCTTCTTCCCAATCAAAGCGCAACGATTCCATATAGGCAATCCAGTCGTTTTCATCCGAAAAACCCGCTGTCGACAAGCGTTTGGTGTTCAGGGTATTGGTTATATCGACGAACAATTGCAGATCGATTTTTTGCATTTTGAACGTCTTGGAAAGTCTCAAATCGAGATTGGTGTAATCTACCCACTGGACATTGTCTTTGACCCCGCGTTTGCCACCGGGATTGTAGGTGAAATAATCCCCTGATTGCCAGGTACCGAGGATATTCAGGCTCCACTGACCCAGGGGTTTCAAGCCAAGCCAGGTGGGACCAAATTGCATCGGTGTGCGCAGATCGATGTTGGCCCGAAGGTAGGGAGAGGCATGCGGTTTTTCCTGGTACGGATTAAGTCTCTCATAATTGCGCTGCAAATTGGTGTTTTCGTAATATCTTTGCAAACCGAAATAGCCATAGGTGCGCATCATATAGGTGTAATTGATGAATCCGGTCACCCACTCACCCATTCTTTTGGTCAGGGTGAACTCAAAACCACGGATATCTTCATAGCTGTTGTTGTCCGCCAGATAATAGTCCACTGTCATATCCGCACTGATATAGTGGATCCAATTCGGCTGATCTGTCACATCTTTATAATAGGCCGCAATGTTGAGCAGAAAGAGATCGAGGATGTTGTGCGAATAACCCAATTCATATTGAACCGTGCGGCTGTAAGCCAGCGATGGGTTGCCGAGAAACTGCACTTGCCCGTCGCCCAATCGGTCGATGGTATAGAGATACCGGTTGTCCGGAAGCGAATGAAAATGGCCATAATTGAAATAGAGTTTCGAGTTTTCGGTTATGGGATGGGAAATTCCCAGTCTCGGGCTGAGCTTGGCGTTGAGTTCGGATTCTTTGCGCGGCGCTTCAGTTTCGATTGAACGGCCTTGACTGGAATTCAACCAATTGTCATAGGGCGTGAATTCGTACCACTCGGTGTTGGGATTGTAGAGGTCCAGACGGAGACCGATGTTGGCGACAAAACCCTGGAATTCAATCTTGTCTTGCACATAGGCGCCCAACCGAAAAGGTGAGATGTTCCAATCGCGCGATTCATTCCAGGATAGCGAAAACGGGCTCACCAGCGATGAATGAATATCCTGATCGTTCATGACGAACTGAAGCCCGGTTTGAACCTGATTGAATTTGCCGATCTGGCTGGTCAGGTCGGCCTGCAGCGAGGTTGTGTAGAAATTGCTTCGGTCACGGCTCAAGCCCATCCAACCGCCCATTCGCATACCGTCGACGGCGACATCAGGAAAGCCATAATAGCCATAGGGCGCTTCATCGACAAAATAATCATCAACGATTTCATAACGGGGCGTGCGATCGCGTTCGTCCGTGCGCCAGGTTCGATAGCGGCTGATCATGTGCTGCAGATTGATCTCGTAAAACGTATTAGAGTTCAAAACATGGCTAAACTTGGCACCCAAATGGGTGCGATAGATGTCGGTGGGATTGTAATAACCGGGTACATAGAGAATGCTGGCAGCGTTGCTGTTGCTTCGGACTTTGCGCGCGATGGTGTAGGAATTGCGAAAAATCGTGCCGGTAGGCGGTGAATAATCTTCGGGACAGACAGAAAAGGTTTCCCCGTAAAGCGCTGTAACCATGAGTTTCATGGCCGAGTTGATGTCGGAAGTCAACTTGACCTGACCATGGCGGTCTCGATAACTGTCCCGCGAAAGCGGAAAAATAAAAAATTCTTCGACGTCGCGATAAGAAGCGAAAAAGCGCAAGCCTCCCAATCGATCGCTGACAAAAGGCATGGGGCCGCCAAAACCGAGATCCAGGGTATAATCGGGCTTTTCGATCTCTCCACGGCGGCGGTGCTGCCACTCCCACAAGCGTTTAACACCCTCTGGACTCAGATCGTTGGCGGGATCTTCATCGGACAACAGCGCTTCGGAAACCGCATTGTAACCGGCAAAGCGCACATATTGTTTTTGGGTATACTCGTCCCAGACCCCATTGTCCGTTCCCGTCCAGCACACCTCGGGATCCTGAAAGGGACGGGTAAAAAAGGTATTGGGATCGTAGACGGAAGGTCCAAAGTGTTTTTCAGCAGGAGGGCGATACCAGCCGGTGATCGTGCCGCTGTAGCGATTTTTATCACCTTCGCGCATGGTAACATTGACCACGCCGGAGCGCACATTGCCGTATTCAGCGTTGAATCCGCCGGTCTGAATCTTGACTTCCTTGACCGAACTGAGGCTCACGGCGGTATAGGGGATGTTGGAGCGCTCGTCGTTAAAGGAAAAACCGTCGATTATAAAGGCGGTTTGGTCCGAGCCGCCGCCACGAACGCTCAATCCCTGCACACCTGCCTGCAAACCGACAACCTGCGTGATCTCGGCAACAGGTAAACTTTCGATCAGTTTGGCTTCGACATTCATCTCACTGGCGGAAACGTCGCGCGCCACAACCGGGCGCTCGGCCACAACAACGACATCGCCAACTCCCAATACTTCAGGCGTCAAGCTAAAGTCGACCGTTGTCGTCAGATCGATGATGACCCGTACGTTTTGGGTGCTGACGGACGAGTAGCCGATCATCAGCGCCTTGACGGTATAGCTCCCGGGCGGAACATTCAGGATGACGAAATAGCCGTCCAGATCGGATGCGGCTCCCAATGTTGTCCCTTCCACCAATACATTCACGCCTGTCAGGGGTTCCCGGCTTTCCGCATCGATGATGTGTCCGGTAATTTTGCCGCTAATACTGGCAAGGCTGAGAGAAACGAGGCAGAAAAGCAGGATGAAAGAGAGGTACAACAGTTTTTTCACGGGAATGACCTCCGCTTAAAATGTGGGGTGTCCTGCAATTGAACCGTATATGGTCGGTTTAAAATTTGCATGCGCCGACTAGGTTAATATATTCGGCATATCGATTTGACGCAAGCTTAAAAAAATCGAATGCAGTGCCCAAAGGATCTCAACTCTAAAGTCCGAATGAAAAAAAACAGAGACTGTAACGAAATTGTCAAATTTGCCCATATATAAAGGCCGGATTTTTAATATACTCTTCCAACGACGAAGCCGCAAGGTCCCGAGGTGAAAGAACCGGTTCATTTATGGGCCAATTAAAATCAATGTCGGGATCGTTCCAGCGGATATTTCCCTCGGCTTCACGATTGTAAAAGCCCGTACATTTGTACTGAACTTCGGCAATGTCGGAAAGGGTGATAAATGCGTGTCCAAAACCGACCGGGACATAGAGCTGCCACATGTTTTCCGCACTGAGACAGGCGGAAACAGAGCGCCCAAAAGTAGGCGAACCGATTCTCAAGTCGACAGCGACATCGAGAATCTCGCCCACGGTACAGCGAACCAGCTTGCCCTGGGGTGCATTCGGAGACTGATAATGAAAACCCCGCAACACGCCTTTGACTGAACGCGAGTGGTTGTCCTGGACAAAATGCTCCGGCAATCCCGCGCGGGCAAAATCGCGGGCCTGGAAGGTCTCCGCAAAAAATCCCCGATCATCCCGAAAAACACTGATTTTTATCAATTTGATGTCATCGATTTCTGTGGGCAACAAGTCAATTTGCACGACACTCCTCACTGTGTTGATCAGCTGTATACAGGTCTACCGAGTTTGGTCACCAAATAGGGATAACCGAATATAGCACTTGTAGCGAAAAAGACAAGAATTTGTCGGTATAAAATCCTCTATTTCCAATTGATCAAAACCAGAGAAAATGAGGCAAGGATCAAAAATCGGATCGTTCGCGGATGTAGATTTTCCCGCCAGATCATCTTGCTGCTCAATGCCGCAAGGAGTATGATGCCGATACCATTGGTCGGATAAACAACCAGACCGGGCAAGCGCGGCAAGGCTTTGAGAAAGAAAAATGAGGATAGCAGATTAAAAAGACCGAGGATCATCCCGCCTATGAGCAAATCACGGCTGATACGAATTCTCTCGATCCAACTGCCGACGGCAGTGATAATCAAGGCCGTGGTAAAAACCACAGCTAAAAATCTGTTGGGATTGTCCAGAGCAAAGAGTTCCGTCTGGATTTTCAGGGAAAAATCGGTCAGTCCAAATAGACCAAACAAGGCCAGACCCTGAATAAAGTGGTTTCCAAGCCGTCGGTGTTCCGATCCCGTCAGATCCGGTTGGTTGGCCAAGGGTAGCGCAACAAAGGCCGTCAGCATCCCCACAATTTGCACAGCGTGGGGCATTTCGAAAAAGAAAAATATCGAGCCCAGAGTCGGCAGCACGGCAGACAAGCGCATCAGGGCGACGGGCAAGGTTACGCCCATTTTTTCGATACTCTTTGTCATGAGAAAAAAGCTGCCGACAAACAGGCCGCCTACGACAACTGCAAAGAAAAAGGAGGGGGGAGGCAGCATTGCGGCGTCGGTTCCTGTGCTGTCCAGAATCGCCAAAAAAGCCGCCAAAAAATAATTGACTGTCAGCAGTCCGAGTGTGGACAGCTTTTTACGCTGTGCCCATTTGAAAATATGGGCGATCGCAACAGAGGAAAAGATCGAAAGGACAAGAAAAACCATAAGCGACTCGAGCAGCAATAAGGATTCACCGTTCCATAGGGTAGATCAACCCGATTTGGTCGCGTATGGCGTCCAGGGTTCGCATGATGACAAGGGTCTCATCCAACGGCATCAGGGGACTGGTTGTTTCTCCCTTTTGCAAACAGGCTTGTACGTGTTTGGCTTCATGATAATAGCCGTTGCCGTGGAAGGGTAGATCCAGCGTGATGGAGCGATTTTGTTTTTTTAACGTTGCGCGTTGTCCGCGCCAAAAAGCGGGATGGACGTAAATCTGACCTTGATCGCCATAGATATAGGCGCTATGCGACATTTCGCAGCGGTTGCTGCAGGAAAGCAAGGCTTGTTTGTCCGAGTCGTAGCGAAACAGCATCGATGTCAATTCATCCACTCCGGTTGTTCCGATGATGGCCTGGGTCTGCAGCGCGACAGGCGCTTGTCCCATCACCATAAATGCAAATGAGACGGGATAAATGCCGACATCGAGCAAGGCTCCACCGCCTAACTCGGGATTGAACAGCCGCCACTGGGGATCGAATTCTGCCTGAAAACCAAAATCCGCAGCGACCATCTCGATTGAGCCGATCTCGCCCGCCTGCAACCACTTCCGCACCTGCTCCATAACCGGCAGAAAACGCATCCACATGGCTTCCATTAAAAACAGACCGTTTTCCTGAGCGCGCGCGATCATTCGTTCCGATTCGGCAGCATTGATGGCAAAGGGTTTTTCACACAAAACCGCTTTGCCATGGTCGAGGCAGAGCAGGGTGTCGCGGCAATGCTCGGAATGGGGTGAAGAGACATAGATGATATCGACATTCGGATCGTCTGCCAGCGCTTCATAGGAGCCGTGGCGACGGGGAATCTTGAACCGATCAGCAAAGCTGTCGGCGGTTTCTTGACGTCTCGAACCCACTGCCACCAGATCGGCGTCCTCCACATAGGCCAGACCGTGAGCAAATGCGTAGGCGATCTTTCCGGTTCCCAGAATTCCCCATCGTGTTTTTGACTGCAAATCCTTCTCCGTTTCCATAGGTTTTTCAGAATTCAATGCGCAGCACCGAATTCGGGGTTTTGTTATTAGAACACTTTTTTCATTCCGCTGACCATGCCTTTGTCGTAGAGCAGAAGATAAAGTCCGGGTTTGAGGGGAGCGATCTCTTGTGCGCCCAGGCTGCTGACAACCTGCAGCAAATCGCTGAGGGATCGAAGATTGGCCGATGTTTGGGAATCGCTGACCTCTCCCAACTCGACCAGATTCCAGCCTTGATCGAGTTTGGCCTTTACATCGACTTTCCCCCAACCGGCAGTGGTGCGAATCACATATTCTTCATCCGGGTTCGGCAAAAAGATGACTTTGCTGGTCAGGATGCCGTCTCGACCTTCAGAGACCAAAAGATAGGGATGCGGCCGATAGTAACGCAATCCCTCGACATTCCTGGTCGAATCGGTCACACGTTCGATTCTGACGCCTGCACAGTGCAAAAACGCCAGAGCCAGAAAGAGGAACCCCGTTTTTTTCATCTCTCCTCCTGTTGTTCATCCGCACAGATCGGTCGACAGACCCGGATACTTGATTTCCATTAAATTAACAGAACGGCTGAAAGGTGCAACAATTAATTTCGATTTTTTGCTTCTTGTCGCTTCCTTATCATGGTAAAAGCGATTTGGTCACCGCCATAAAACAGCAAAGAAATTAAAAGTCCTGGATAGATGGGTTCGATACTCCACCAATAGTCGCTGGAGCCTGACCATTCTTTTGAACCGATCCAGAGGGCGGAGATCAGGGCGCTCGACAGCATTGCAGGGGTTGCCACGTGCGGGGACATTTGCCAGCGCCGGGAAAAGCTGCTGACCAGGGGAAGCAAAAGCGCCGGGGTGCCGATCGAGCCCAGATCCTTCCAGATTCGCACCACGGACTGAGCATAAGCGGCAATACCGATACTCAGCAGGGTGCTGAAAATCAATCCGATTTTGGTATACTCTTGCACGGAAAAGCGTTTGTTTTGGCGGTTTCCCATAAAATCGCGGCCGATGGTCATACCGGCGATAAAATTGTAGCTATCGACCGTCGACATGATCGTCGCCAGCAGCGCGACGTAAAAGATCCCCAAAACCAGGGGAGGTAAAAGATGATCAGCAAGATGCAGGTAGGAAGCCATGGGATCCTCGAGATTCGGCAAAATCGTTCGAGCATAGAGCCCCGAGGTGGTGGTGAGAAAATCAAAAAGGATCCAGAAAAGAACCGATATTAAAATTCCATTTTTCGCGGTTTTTTCGGTTTTGGCCGCAAAGCATCGCTGGTAAAAAGCGGGTTCGACCAATGTGCCCAGGGCGATAAAAAACCAGACCAGGATATAGCCCGCACCATTTCCGCCATGCCAACTGGTATGCGTTGCAGGCAGCGATGTCAAGAGAAAATCAAGACCCCCATATCCGCGCACGGCATAAAAAATCAGCAGACCAAACCCACCGAACATCAATACAAATTGAAATAAATCGGTCCGAACCACGGAGCGGAATCCTCCGCGGATCACATAAAACAGGCTGAAAAATCCACCCAAAGCGATGCAAAGCGGTAAAGACCAGCCGGTAAAAAAATTGAGCAGAACGCCGAGCATCAAAACATAGGCTGCTGGCACGGTCATGATAAAAATGAATAGGGATCCGAGTCGAGCCGTTCCGGTTCCATAGACGCGCTCAAATTGTTGTGGAATGGTCAGCAGCTCCGACCGACGCGCCCGCCTGGCAATGAGCCGGGCAAAGATAAAAGCAGAGGTGTAATAGGGTACGCCAAAAACCAGCCAATTGGACAACCCGTATCGATACGAAAACTCGCCTACTCCGAGAATTCCGCCATACCAGGTTGATACCAGTGTTGCGACGAACGCCGGCAGCGTCAATCGACGGCCGTCGAGCAGATAGGACTCGATGCTTCCCGTGCCCTCTGATCGGGATTTCGTCAATCCGATGGTTAAAAGAACAATCAGATAAGCGGCAATCAACGCGACGTCGATGGTGTGCATGGTCGGCTCCATCCTCGCAGACGTCAAATGGAAATTCTGACGTGGGCAAAATAGTGGCGCGTGGCTGCAGGATAGAAGAAATTGGCGCCTGCCCAGTCGTCATAGTACCCGGAGCTATTATAGGTTTTGTTCAACGCATTGATCACACGAAACCCGATGGACAACCCTTTGGCGTGAATCAGGCTGGAGAGATCGATTTCAGAGTTCAGATTGGCAACCGAATAGGGGGGGAGCGATCGGCTGTGCATCTCCTGATTGTCCAGGTATTGTCTTCCGATATACTGCCAGTGGGCAGAAAGGAGCAATGCCCCCCGGGTATAGGTTACACGCAAATTCCCCAGGCGATCGGGAAACAGGGGAATCGAATTGCCGCTGAGATCCTGACCGATAGTCTGCCAATTATCGTCCCACCCTTGTTGAACAAATTTCTTGAAATAATTTTGGCTCCAGCTAAAGTTGCCGGATACGACAAGAGGGTCGAGATCAAACTGGGCCGAACATTCGATTCCGCGGTGTACGGTCTGATCCGCATTGCCGCGAATGGGTTGGCCGTCGTCGTTCATCTGGCCATAGGGAATGATTTCGTTGCGGAAATCCATCCAATAGCCGTTCAGTTTTAGAAAAAGATCGGGGCGCAGATAACCAATACCGAACTCGAAATCCGCAAGCTCTTCCGGTTTGATCAGCGGATCGCTGAACTCGGTTCGGATGATCGTCCCGTTTTCCCAAACTGATCGTCGAACCGAGAAGAGCGGAGCAGCTCCAAGGTCGTCGGGTCCTTCCCAGGCATCATAATGATCCTTGTCCGAAGGTTCGCGTTGTGAAAATGAAAAGCTGGAAAAGAGATTCCAGCGTCGTGTTATATTGTAATTCAATCCGAGTTTGGGATTGAAAAATCGGTAGCGAAGCGTATAGGCATGCAAATCCGCCCCTGAGAAATTGCCGGCCGGGTGATGATTGAAATCATAGGTTTTATGTTGATATTGCAGGTCGGTTACCAGATCGATGCTGGGCAAGAGTTGAATACGGCTGTGAATATAAAGTGCAGCCGTCCATTTGTTGCCCGAATAGCGATAATAGTCAGCATTGGGATCAAGCCCTGCACCAGCAGCAAGTGCTTGGGCCCAGATGACAGTGCCATGATGACGGCTGCGAAATCGATCCAGCTGTCCACCCACAACAACCTCCCCCCGAGCGTGCCGCCAATGCAGTTGGGGCAGCACTCCATATTGCTCCTTTTCTACCCATTTCTGGTTGACGAGATCGGTTCTTAAAACCCGGTAACGTCCTGCCTCATCCCGCAGCAGCTGCTCGCCGCTTTCGCTTCTGATGGTTTCATAGTAATCGAGCGAGTCGGCTCCAAAGAGCTGTGGATCCAAAGTCCAATAGGGTTGATAGCCAAAATCTCTCAAACGCCGATTTTCTTTATACAGCTCATAGTATCCCTTGCCCTGAATGGCAAAAAGAGTGGTGGTCGCTGTCAGGTTTGAGGAAAGTCTGATTTCATGCAGCAATTGATAATGGGGCTGATTGAAATGGTCGATACTGTTATGATACTTTGCGGCGGTTGGATTGGCGCGCCGGTTTAGTGCCAGGCTGTCTTGATGCACGGCGTCCCAGGACGCATAGGTCAATTCCGGCCCCCCGTAGATGTTGACACGCAACATTGATCTCTCGCCAAAACGGGAAAAGGCGAGAAAATAAGACCAAAAATCGATGCCCGAATTTTCACGATAGCCATCACTGACGATGCGTGAAAAACGGCCCGAAATGGCGTACGAATTATCGATTAAACCGGAATTCATGGAAAAGGACATCTTTTTCGTACCATAGCTTCCAGTCGCAAGGTGAGTGGTGAGTCCTTTTTCTCCACTGTGTCCCGATGTGAGGACGTTGACGGATCCGCCAAAGGCCGAGATGCCATAAAGGGAATTCGAAACTCCGCGCTGCACCTGAATGTCATCAATATTTTCAGCGAGATCCGGCATATCCACCCAATAGACTTGATGATCTTCCGGATCGTTAATGGGAATTCCGTTGATCATCACGCCGATTCGGGACTGGTCGAAACCGCGAATTTTAAGATAGCTGTATCCAAATCCGGTGCCGGCGTCGGAATAGGCATAGACATTCGGCAATTCGCTCAGCAGCAGTGGTATATCCTGGCCGTAGTACGAGTTGCGGATTTCTTGTTTGCCCAGGGAGGAAAACGCAACCGGCGTCTGCCGCTCCACAGCCCGTGTCGCGGTTACCGTTATCTGTTGACCGGGCAAAGATGCCGGTTCCAATGCAATCTCATAGACTCGGCCGGATTCAGGGGTCAAGCGGATTTTGTAAACTGCGTAGCCGATATAGCTGACGCTCAGGAGCAATTCATCGTCCGGAATGTTGCGAAAGATAAATTTACCGTCAGTGTCGGTACTCGTACCGATGTTCCTGTTTTCCAGGACAACATTCGCTCCGGACAATGTTTTTCCGGTTTTTTTGTCAATGACCTGGCCGGAAAAATCAACACCGGCCCAGGCCGTCCCCAGCAGTAATGATCCGATGATCAGAATTGAAGAAAATTTCATCACAACCTCCCGTCAAGCTTGTCGGTCAAGACAACCGTCGGGGGAACGAAAAAAGCCGTTCCCTGGGGAAACGGCTTGAAATAAAAAGGCGATATGTCGCGAGACAAACCGTTTCCTGCGCTGGTATGACCCAGATCAGGTTCAAAGGGTATGCTCTCAGCTCCGAATCCTGCACCGCACTTGAATAAACTCGCCCGGTGTATTAGAGTCGAAACACCCCTACGGATTCATTTTCAATTGACCGATTTAAAAATCGATTCAATTAAAGTTAAAGAAACCCCGGTATAGATGCAAGGATTTTGTTTCTCGGTTTCAGTGCGAAGCAGCGGATCTGGGTGTTTCAGATTCGAGATAGGGCCAGGCGGCCGACAGGGTAGAAGCGAAAGCAGATCACCTCAACCGTTGTCAGCCGCATGGGATAGCGAAAAATGATCAGGAATTCAGGGTTGGCTTTGACCCGGGGAAACGATTGCGCCCGACTGTTCGAGCTTTTGCAGTATTCCGTTCAACAGGGGAGCATATCGCGCCTCCACATCCGACTGTTGCAGGATCATCATACACAATTCAATCTGTTGCAAAGAGAGATCGAGTTCGACGATTTTGGTGCTGTCGGGAAATTCCTTGGATGTTTCAAACGCCGTTACCAATTTGCTCTGCAGTGGCGCCATGATCTCTACATCGCTTCCCCGAATCACGGTTTGGTTATAAAGAAAGAGCATGCTTTCGCTCTCGGTGGCCGTGAATTGAACAGATTTCGGCTCCTCGGCAATTGCAAGAAGGGGTAGCAATAGAGCGAGGATGCACCAGCGTTTATTCATGACAGCAATTCCTCCTGTAGGATACGGGCTGCAAACCGAACTTTTGTACATATCGTGAATACGCGAGCTCATTTCCCTGGCCAAAATATCAAACCCGGGATAAGGAAAGGTCACTGTTGCGGAACCGTTACTTTGACCGTCATATGCTTCTGGAGTTTGTTTTTCATGCTGAACACCAATTGAGCATAACGGGCTTCAAAAGTGGCATTGTTGATGACGTTGAAACAGATCTCGATTTCCTGAGCCGTCAATTTCAGCGGCACAAGTTGCGTTTTGTCTTCAGTGACTTTGGCGATTTCCAATGCTGCGTTCAATTTCTGCGCCAGAGGTGCGACCACTTCGACGTCCGATCCCTTGATCGTCGTCTGATTGAACAAAAAGACCATAGACTCGGCTTCGGCGGCGTTAAAGTTGACATCGGATTCCTGGGCAAACGCAAGCGATGCAACCAAAAGAATCGGAAAGATCAGCGAAAGAATGGTGCGCTTTTTCATTGTTTTGCTCCCTGTTTTGAAAATGACTGGATTTCATCCAAACCGGCGAAATGATATTATGCTCGATTCCGCGTATTATGGAGTTTATCCCAGGATCCACTTGAGTTTAATTCACAGGTGAATCAGGGGACCGTTTGCAGTTATTCGCTACAAATAGAATGCCACATTTGACAATGACGGGGTAGGACTGCATCGATAGGCGCTTCGCGTCGATTATCAGTGACCATGCAAAAATGGCACAAAACAAATAAAAACAAGCATATTTATCGGCTCGATTTGCTCGTATATTGGATTGTTCTTTTGTAAAACAAGATGGTTCTGTGTAATTTGTGAGCGAGATCGAGGCGTTCCATTCTGTCCAATCCATGCCACAGACTGTCGCCCTCGTGGATCGATCAAAAAAATATCAGGTGGCCCGTTGTTGTTCAAATCAACCGGCTACTCTTGAAAAATTCAGACAAAAGCCTGGCTTTCTCAGTCTTGGAAAATGGGAACAGAGGTGCGAAAGCAGCTCGATTTCAAGCAATAACAGCCCGCCGGCTAGTGAATTAACCCGTGTGCCTGTTGCACGACATTTTCTACCGTGAAACCGAATTTTTCAAAAACGGTCTGATAGGGCGCACTCACACCGAATCGGTCCATCGTCAATGTCGCGCCTTGTTCGCCGATCCATTCCAGCCAGCCCTGACAGACGCCGGCTTCGACTGCCAGTCGAGCTTTGACAGATGGAGGAAGAACGGATTCACGATAGGTTTTTTCTTGGCTGCGGAACAGTTCCCAGCATGGCATGCTGACAACACGTGTCCCTATTCCTTCGGATTCCAGCTTTTCTTTGGCTTTTAACAGCAGGCTGACCTCGGAACCACTGCCCATAAGAATGACGGAAAGAGGTTCGGCCTTTTCTTTGGCCAGAATATAGGCGCCTCGCAGCAATCCGGCCGGTGACGCGTACTTTTGCGAGTCGATAATCGGCAAATTTTGTCTCGTCAAGGCCAGTACGGTGGGACCATCCTTGCGCTCCAGGGCTGCCCGCCAGGCATAGGCTGTTTCATTGGCATCGGCGGGACGAATGACATTTAGATTGGGAATTGCTCGCAGCGCGGCTAAATGTTCGACCGGTTGATGGGTGGGACCGTCTTCTCCGACACCGATAGAATCGTGCGTCATGATATAGATGACAGGCAACCGCATCACAGCAGACAGGCGGATAGCCGGACGCGCATAATCGGTAAAGACGAAAAAGGAGCTGGCAAAGGGGCGTAACCCACCATGCAGAGCCATACCGTTTGCGGCGCCCGACATGGCTAATTCTCGAATTCCCCATGCAATATTGCGGCCCTGCGGATTTGTTTTGCTGAAATAATCGGACGATTTGATCAGAGTTTTTGTCGAGGGCGAAAGATCGGCGCTGCCGCCGATCAGCATCGGCACACGCTCGGCAATCGCGTTCAAGATCTGGCCTCCTGCACTGCGCGTCGCTATCGGCTTGTCATCAGCACTGTAGCTCGGCACCGATGCAAAAAAATCATCCGGCAGATCTCCTGCCAGGGCTCGAAAAAATTGCTCCGCCAGATCGGGATGTTTTTGCCTGTAGCTCTGGACGAGTGTTTGCCACTCTTTTTCAAAACATTCGCCTTGTTTCAAGCAGGGTTGGCGAAAATGATTGTAAACGCGCTCGTGGACAAAAAACTCTTTGTCCTCAGGCATACCATAGACTTTTTTGGTTTCCCAAATCTCCTTTTCACCCAAGGGGGAGCCATGCGATTCCGAAGTATCCTGAAGATTCGGTGCGCCATAGGCAATATGCGACCGAATGATGATGAGCGAAGGACGGTCGCTTTCGGCGATCGCTGCTTCCAATGCCTTTTGCAGGGCAGCGAGGTCGTTCGCTTTTTCACCCAGATTCTGCACCTGCCAGCGATAAGCTTTAAAACGGGCTTCAATATCCTCCGAAAACGCCAGATCAGTTTTGCCTTCGATAGTGATGCGGTTATCATCATATACAGCAATCAACTTGTTCAGTCCGAGATGTCCGGCAAGTGAGGCCGCTTCGTGCGAGGCACCTTCCATGAAATCGCCGTCGCTACAGAGCACAAACGTTCGGTGGTCGACGACCGGAAAACCATCGCGGTTATAGAGTGCCCCCAGGTGGGCTTCGGCGATAGCCATGCCAACCGCATTCATCAAGCCCTGTCCCAGCGGTCCAGTCGTGGTCTCCACCCCCGGTGTCAGTCCGAATTCCGGATGTCCGGGAGTGATGCTGCCCCACTGCCGGAATGCCATCATGTCCTCCAGTGTCACCTCATAACCGCTGAGATGAAGCACCGCATAGAGCAACATGGACGCATGTCCGGGGGAAAGAATAAAGCGATCCCGATTGAACCAGCTCGGATTGGCGGGATTGTGCCTCAGGATTCGGGAATACAAAACATAAGCCAGCGGCGCCATAGCCATTGGGGTGCCGGGATGGCCGGAATTGGCTTTTTGCACCGCATCCATCGCCAGACACCGGATCGTATGTACACAGAGATCGTCGGAATTGATGTGTTCCAGGGCCGTCATCCTTTACACTCCATTGTTATGTTTTTAGACACGAATCGTTGGAAATCATAGTAAATCAACGATAGCCAAAATCCCGATTAAAATCAAGATAAACCTGTTGGGTACGATTCGCACAACGGCAAGGTTTTTGACCTCTTTGTATTACAAAACTGTGATCGACCATCGAATCCGTAATTCCTCACGACGTTATCGATGATCAGACACTGCCAGCAAGCGAATGTAGCGAAACCACCCGACAAAACCGACTATCACAGGCTTGATGCTTCCAAATATATAATAAAAAATGAATTGCGTGCAATTCTGGTAAAAATAACCAAACCGGATACAATGGGATCTAAAGTACAATAAAACAATTACAAAGAGGATTTTACCCTTTTTGCGCATTGCACCACTTGAACTCTTGGGGCGCAAACCTGATTTCCGGCATAATTATTGTATAACGTCCTCATGTTCCGTTGCGCTTGACAGGGTTGCATTGGGTGATGAGGCTGCCACTTGTGGCCTGCGCTTGTCGGTCTGCAGGGTATCGACTCGGCGTTGGTCGCAAGTGAACGACAGGCTCTGTGAGGGGTGGTCCTCCGTTGGGAACATGCAATCCACGACCGAAGGGCCGTCCGGTTGATCCGGGCGGCCTGTTTTTTTTGGGGGAGGGGACTGAAAATATTATGTTCATTGGGATTTATGGGCTAATAAACTAAGCTTTGCCATAAAAACAACTTGATTAATTGTTGTATTATTTTTAAACTTGTGCCTTGTGATTGTGACCCTGATCGGGTCGACACCGAATCGGGGTTTACGCTTGAATTCCGCGAAAAGCGGTGAATAACAGCAAAGCTCAGGTGGATGCGCCTGTTCGAATGAGAAAATGAAAGAGTCTGGCGCATCTTTTTTCTGGCGATTGTTTTCCATTCGCAAAGAATGCTGGTTTTGGCGCATGCTTTTTTATGGGCCAAAAAAATCGATTAAAATGGGTTATCAGGAGAAATGCGATGAGCGATCGGGTTGAGAAAGTGGTATTGGCCTATTCCGGCGGTTTGGATACATCCATCATTATCCCCTGGCTGAAAGAGAATTACGGTTGCGAGGTTATTGCCTTTGCCGCCGATCTCGGTCAGGGACAAGAGCTGGATGGGCTGGAAGAGAAGGCCATTCGTACAGGAGCTGCCAAGTGCTATATCGAAGATCTGCGCAAGCCGTTTGTCGAGGATTACATCTATCCGGTTCTTAAAGCCGGCGCGGTCTATGAAAAGAGCTATTTGCTCGGCACCTCATTTGCCCGCCCGCTGATCGCCAAACGACAGGTAGAAATCGCTGAGGCAGAAGGTGCCACTGCTGTTGCCCATGGATGCACCGGAAAGGGGAACGATCAGGTCCGTTTCGAATTGACCTATAAAGCCTTCAATCCCAAGCTCAAGGTTATTGCACCCTGGAGGGAATGGGATATCCGTTCTCGAGAAGACGCAATCGCCTATGCCGATGAGCGTCAAATTCCGATCACCGCTTCTAAAGAAAAGATCTACAGCAACGATCGCAATATCTGGCACATCAGCCATGAGGGCGGTGATCTCGAGGATCCCTGGAACGAGCCGCGCAGTGCCATGTTTGCCTTAACTCGCTCGCCCGAAGAAGCGCCAGACAAACCTACATTTGTTGAAGTCGAATTCAATGCCGGCGTGCCGACCGGACTGAACGGCGAACGAATGGAGGCTGTGCCCCTTTTGCAGCGGCTGAACGCCATCGCGGGCGAAAATGGCGTGGGAAGAGCGGATATCGTCGAAAACCGTTTGGTCGGCATGAAATCCCGCGGTGTCTATGAAACCCCCG
>JAFGJN010000040.1 GCA_016929055.1 Candidatus Zhuqueibacterota bacterium | reverse complement strand
TGATATCGTAGCCGACATTCCTCCCTATGGAGAATACAACCCGGGCGACCTGGTGGCCGACAATCTGGCTGCCGGACTTTTGGTGCAGGAACCCCCGCAGTTCAGCGACATCATTCAGGACATTGCCTGCGACCAGTGGGGTTTGTACAAGGATGTCTTTGATTCCCACGAGATTCTTTATGCCCGGGTCAATTCGCTCAGACAGCCGCTCGAGACCTTTGACCGGATCGGTGTCTATGTCATGCCGCACAAGGATGTATGGATGGCCGGCGATTCTCTGGTCGATGTGCGCACCGTGGGCACCCATGAAATGCCGATCCATGCGTTGTGGAACGGCATCGCCGGCAGTCTGCCACTGCTGCAGGTCCGCGGCCGAACCGAACCCGATGACCCCAACCCGATCGTCATCTGGCCAGGCGAGTACGATATGATTGTCGACGTCAACCGCAACTCGATCTATGATCCGGGTACCGACATCATCGACGGCGGTACGCAACCGGGATTTGTCGTGCCCGGCAAGCCGCCCAAAGTCCGCTTTGCTGCCAGCGCCGATGTCGATTTTCTCAGCGTCTATCCAAACGCGACCAAGATTTGGGGGGTGCTGGTGGACAGTCTCGGCAATTTCTATGAGGATATACCTGTTTCGTTCCAGATCGTCTATGGACCGGGAGCCCTGTCAGCCGACACCAGCCGCACGTCGGCCAACGGTCAGGCTTTTTCCAACTTTACCGGGGCGACGTTCGGCCGTGGAACCCTGGTGCGACTGGATACCATAGTTGACGGCGAACTCTACAGCCAATATGTTCTGATTTTCCGCAAGATACCTTATGCCCATAACCAGGGTATTTTGATCGGCGGTTGACGGGAATGAATTTAAATAATCGACAGGTCAGAGGTTTTTTCGCCCCGCGTGAGTCGTGGTTCACGCGGGGCGTTCTGGTGTTGTGCTGCGTTGTCTGGGCCGCGTGGCCGGGCAAAAGCCTTTGGGCGCAGGCGGGAACCGTTATGGGCGCCAGTGGTGTGTTGCTCGTGCCATCCGCCGAGACCGCACCCGATGGAGAGGCGGTTTTCGGCGTTTCGGATATTCCCACCCTCTATGCCAATGAGCTCAAGCCTTACCAGCGCACGGTCTATTACGGCCGCATCGGCTACCTGCCCTTTCTCGAACTCACCGCCATGCTGGTTCGGCCCGACAATTATAGCGGGGGAGCAGGCGATCGTTCGGCGCACATCAAAGTGCGGCTGTTATCCGAAGACGGTCTAATACCGGCAGTGGCTGTCGGCGCTCAGGATTTTTTTGGCATCGAGGCGTTGAACCTCGAGCCTGCAGGCGCTCAGCATTTTGCCGCCCTCTATGCCGTGGCGTCAAAGACTATTGCCGCACCCCGGGGTGTGGCAATTCGCGTCGATGCCGGCTGGGGCAGGGACGATCTGCCGGCAAGAACACGCTATCTCACCGGCCCTTTCGCTGCCGTGACTCTGATGCCGCGTTCCTGGTTCGAGGTTCTGGGCGAATACGATTCGCAGGAATTCAACGCCGGCCTGCGCCTGCATCTGGGAACGCATCTCCATTTTTTAGTCGCTCTCTGGAAAATGAAAGAGCTGACCTCCGGTCTCGCTCTCTCGTTCGTGCTGCGTTAGCTGTTTCCGTCCGAAACCCGCACCGTTTTTCAATCCGGTTCTTGTTAAGCCCAAACGAGAACACCAATAGGCCTGTTCTGTCTATATGAATGACTATCGCCTCGAGGAAAGTGTTGTGGTTGTGATCCATTTTTTTCGCGCTTTGCGGCCCTACCAGTGGAGCAAAAATCTGTTGGTGTTCGCGGCCCTGATATTCAGCGAGCATCTCTTTGATCCCGCCGATGTCCTGCGCACCATCGCGGCATTTCTCGTGTTCTCTCTTACCGCAGGCTGGGTCTATGTGGTCAACGATATCCGCGATCGCCAAGCGGATCGACTGCACCCGGTCAAGCGCTTGCGTCCCTTTGCCTCAGGTGCTCTCAAGCCGGCACCGGCTCTGGCTCTGGCCACCGCCTTGATGCTGGCCTCGATCGTCCTTTCTGCTGCCGTTTCTTTGCGCCTCACCGCCGCCCTGGCACTCTATGCGCTGATGAATCTGGCTTATACGCTTCTGCTCAAGAATATCGTTATCCTCGATATCCTCGTCATCGCGATCGGCTTTGTTTTGCGCGCCGTTGCCGGCGCCTGGGCCATCGACGTGCCCATCTCGCACTGGTTGCTGGTGTGCACCTTTTTTCTCGCCCTCTTTCTGGTTACCGGCAAGCGCCGCAATGAACTGGTCAAACTCGGCGACGATGCGAGCAACCACCGACCCATCCTGACGGAATACAATCCGGCCCTTCTCGACCAGATGATCGGCGTGGTCACCGCTGCCACCATTATCTCCTATGCCCTCTATACCGTGGACGAAGAAACCGTCGCTAAATTCGAAACCGACAACCTGATTTATACGATTCCCTTTGTGGTTTACGGAATATTTCGTTATTTTTACCTGATCTATAAATGCCAACTCGGCGGTGCGCCGGAAAAGATCCTGATCAAGGATGCGCATATTCTGGCAACGGTCTTTCTGTGGATCGTTTTGGTCCTGGTGATACTTTATCTCTGACCTTCTATCAAACCCGAGGAGTTGTTTTGACAAAACCCATCGTCGTGATCAAGCGAACCACCCCGCAGACTGTGGTGGAGGATGTGGTGCGCGCCTGTGAGCAGGCGGGACTCAAATCGGCACTCGATCCGCAAGCGACCACGATTCTCAAAGACAATATTTCCTGGCATCTGCCCATGCCATCGGCCAACAGCACGCCCTACCAGATCGAGGGCACCATACGGGCGCTGCTCAAGATGGGCTTTGACGATATTGTCGCCGTCGAAAACAAAACCGTGGTCACACGGCCCAAACACGGCGAAAAACTCAACAAATATGACCGGGTATTTGAAAAGTATCATATACCCGTGCGATTCAACTTTATGCCCGAACACATGAAATGGGTTCTCTATGAGCCCAAAGCGGAAATGAATGTGTTGCATCGTATTTATAAAAAAGGCATTTATATTCCGGATTATTTTTTCGGCAAGAACATTGTCCATTTGCCGACGGTCAAATGCCACATCTATACCACGACCACCGGCGCCATGAAGAATGCTTTCGGCGGTCTGCTGGCCACCCACCGCCATTACACCCATTCCTGGATCCATGAAACCCTGGTCGATTTGCTCAAGATTCAAAAAGAAATTCACTCCGGCCTCTTTGCGGTAATGGACGGCACCATGCTGGGCAACGGGCCGGGTCCGCGCACTCTGCGGCCGGTGCAGGGCAACATTATTCTCGCGTCGGCGGATCAAGTGGCCATCGATGCGGTGGCGGCGCGCATCATGGGGTTCGATCCTATGCGCGATCTCAAGTATGTGCGCATGGCCACCGAACAGGGCCTGGGAACCGGTGTCCTGAGCGAGATCGATATTCTCGGAGAGGATATCGATCGTTTCACTCTTAAATTTCACGTCGGCGACAACCTCGCCAGCCGTGCCGGCGATCTCTGTTGGTTTGGAGCGCTGAAATGGGCGCAAAAGCTTTTTTTTCACACACCGTTGGTCAATCTTTTTGTCGCCGCTTCCGATACCTATCACGACAAAATCTGGTGGCCGCTGTACGGCAACAAGATCTTTCGCGAGTGGAAACGGGATAACCCGTGGGGACGTTTGTTCGATGCCTATTGATGCGACGGCTGCGGTTTTTGGCTTGCACATCACGAAAAAAATGCGTAAAATAAAGTATACGGTTCTGGCAGAATGAACACCCGTAACGCAGGGCCTTAAAACCGGCCTGATCAATCGACCGCAATCGTCCCCGGTCGGTGCGAAGCACCGGGTGAGGACATGCACTGGATGACAGCAACGGCAGCTCCGGATCAGCATAATCAACCCCCTTTGGTACAACTGTTGCATATCACTCCACCGAGGACGGAGGAGGATTCACGCGCACAATGTGTGCCGTGACGCGCTATCGCCTAAACGCCTTGAATAACAGGTGGATAGGAGGTTCGCCGGCCAGGCTCGGTCGAATCGACCGACTGCCGGAGATTCAGCAAGAGTGATCGCGAGAGAAACAGTGTCTCAAACGAGGGCAATTAGAGTGCAATCATCCACCCTAAAATGGAAGATCGAAAATGGGGGGTACCGAATTGGGCCGATCAGTTCTTACGGGCTGGCGTTGTGGGGGGTTCAGGGATTGCTTTATCCCGGGGATGTACTGGTGCAAGACGAGCGATTGCGGGTGCGGGCCGGAGTGCTTTCGGGACTGCAACCGTTTATCCGCAACAATGGTCATCTCAAGCGGGCCAAAATCTGGGCCTTTGCCGGCGGCAAGGGTGGGGTGGGCAAATCACTGATCTGTGCCCTGAGCGGTATCTCTTTGGCCGCAACCGGACGGCGAGTGGTAATCGTCGATGCCGATTTTGGCGGTCCCAACCAGCACGATCTTTTAAACCTCTCTGCGCGTCGTCACAGCTATTGGCAGGTGCTGCGCCGGCGGCCGCAATCCTTTGCTTCGCTGGTGATTCCGACCGGTGTGCCTAACCTCGGCTTGATTGCCGGTCCACCGCAAGAGGCCGAAGGGGTGCAGACGGCGATCATGGACAAGATTCGCTTCATCGAAGCTCTGCGCTCCCTCGATGCTGATGTGGTCCTGCTCGATCTGGGGCCGCGCATGGAAGGGGAGGCATTGGATTATTTTATCACTGCCGATACCCATGTGTTGGTTACCACACCAGAGACGACGGCGATTCAAAATCTATCCGCGTTTGTACGATCGGTTTTCAAGCGCAAGATCGATACTGTGTTGCGCACCCTCGTTCGTTCCAGCACCGAGCTGGATATTCAGGAATGCGTGGGTTCGGCAGTGCACCGAGCGTTCGAGTTGTTGCAAAGCGAGAATCTGCCTGCTCGGGATATCGTGCGTCGAGCGGTATCGAGCGTCAATGCGAGCATTATCTACAATATGGTGCGCACGGATGAAAACCGCCATCCCCAAAAACTGCTGCAAAAATATTTCCTCAGTGAAACCGGGATCGATGCTCGTGTGGTCGGCCGGGTGAATTTTGAAACGGCCTTGCACTCGGTTTTACAGAAAAAACAGCTCTTGCAGAAACTGCCCTCCATGCAGCCCCTGATGGGGCAGATCGATCAGATTGTGGCCCGGCTTAATCGCGTCGAATCGATTCGCGAAGCGGATGTCTCGCGGTTGCCTTCGCGCAACCGGTCCGGTGTCACGGACACCATCATCTGCGGTACCTGGTGCCCGAGCTGGGATGCGTGCGAATACCAGACACCCGGCTATCCCTGTCCCGTCCGCAATCTGAACTGATCCGCAACTTGCTCCGTTTTCTCGCCGACAATCTTTGCTTGTTCGTTTCTTACTGGATGGTTATATTGTGTCAGACAGATAAAGAGAGAGGATGCCCGCGGTGCGGGCATCGGTTCTGTCTGGATGTTTATATTGTGTCGGACAGATAAAGAGAGAGGATGCCCGCGGTGCGGGCATCGGTTCTGTCTGGATGGTTATATTGTGACGAACAGATAAAGAGAGAGGATGCCCGCGGTGCGGGCATCGGTTCTGTCTGGATGTTTATATTGTGACGGACAGATAAAGCGTGCGGATGCCCGCGGTGCGGGCATTGTGATTTTAAGTAGTCTAGTGTCCAAAAACGAGAGGCACAAATAAACGAGGAATGCAACAATGGTTGCTGCCGGTACGAGCGGCGCTGTGGATCTGAGAATCGTTTTTGAGCCGTCACCGACGCCGACCTGTTTGATCGACGATGCGGGTGTTGTGTGCTGGGGTAATGCTGCCTGTCGCAGTCTATTCGGATCCCGCCTGTCCGCTTCTGGTTCTCAGATTCATCGAAGCATCGATACTGAACATATTCTCGGAATGCTGAAAATTGGCGAGCCGGCCGAGGACATCAGAGTCTTGATGCCGGATCAGCACCGGGTTTTTTCTCTTTCCACCTATCGTCCCTCCACAGGCGACATGATCGTCGCTTTTTTCTTCGAAATCGGTTGGGGGTTTTCCAAGGATCTGGGTGACCCCGGTCTTTTTTATATCGGGGAGGACATTCTTCATCCACAGGATATTGAGGGCGAGATTGAGCGTGTGACCGGGTATACGAGGCAGGATTTTGTTTCCGGCCGTGTCAACTGGCTCGATGTCGTTGCACCGCAGGATCAGGATTTTTATACTGCGGCGCTGCAGGAAGATTCGAAAACGCGCATGCATCATCTGCTCTATCGGCTGATCGATCGCCACGGTCAGAGCCATCTCATCTGGCAGGAAAATTACCGCCGTTTTTATCCAGCCGACAGCTCTTTTTTCTACTCGGCGCTATGGGATATCAGCGCCCACCTCTTTATTTTCGGCTGTGGCGAAAACAAAGGCAAACGCCGCCGCCGACTTCAGGAGTTGTCCTCGGATGCGGTACTCGCCGGCGCCATCGGCGGCCAGCTCGATTACGCCAATCACCGAGCGGCCGAATTGTTCGGGTACGACACACCGCAAGATTTGCTGCACAGTATCGATACGATTTTCGATCTCGTGCTCCCCGAGGAGCGCGAACGCGCGCACCGGGAGACCACCGAAACTTTGGTAAAAGGCCGGATGCTGCTGCGCGAATACCCGATGGTGAAAAAGAACGGCGAGGTTTTCACCGCAGAGATTCGCGCTTTTTCCCGCCTGGATCGACACGGCCATATCGAGGCGGTGCTCGGCAGTGTATGCGATGTTTCGTTGCGCCGGCAGGAGCGGGCTCGTTTCATCGAACAGGCGCTGTTTCTGCGTCGCGATGTCAAGAGCCAGGCCGCCGAGTTGCGAAAATCACACCGCCGGCTCGAAATCGAGACGCGTCACCGCGAAGAGACAGAACAGTCGCTGCGCGAGAGTGAGGCGTTCCACCGATTGGTGATTGAATCGGCACAGGAAGTGATCGTGGTCATCGATGAAACCGGTTGTTTTCGCCTTGTCAATCCCGCTGCGGCAAAGCTTTTGGGCCAAAAAGTCGACGTATGCATCGGCCGGTCGTTGCGCGATTTTTTGCCTGCCGACCTGGCAGCTCGTTATATCGAGAACCTCCAGCGCCTGGTCCTGGAAAAAAGATCTGAGCGCCTGCAATCTTCAGTCCCTCTTCCCGGAGGCGAAGCCTGTTTCAGCATCCATATTCAACCGCTGGCCGATTCCGGAAGCGGCGAAAAGCGCATCATGCTTATCGCCACCGACATCACGGCACAGCGCAGGCAGGAGGTGGAACTGGAGAACTATCACCAGCGGTTGGAACATCTGGTGCAGGACCGCACCCATGAGCTGGTGGAGATGAACCGGCGACTCAAACAAGAGATCGCCGGCCGAATGCAGATCGAACGCGAGCTGCGGAAAAGCCAGGAAAGCTATCAACTGTTGGTTGAAAATCAGGGCGATCTGGTGGTGCGGGTGGATCAGAATAATTGTTTTACCTTTGTCAGTCCGTCTTTTTGCGATCTGTATGGCCGCAGCGAAGAAGAGTTGCTCGGTCAGCCTTTCTTGCCCCTGGTGCACGAGGATGACCGCGAATTCACATTGCGCCAAATGGGCAAGGTCGGACGGCCGCCCTACCACGTCCGCTATGAACAACGCGCTGCTACCCGGCACGGCTGGCGCTGGATCCAGTGGGATGTCAAAGGGCTTTTGGATACGGATAGAAAACTCGTTGCCACCGTCGGCACTGGACGCGATGTGACCGAACAGCGGGAATCGGAGGAACAGCTGCGCCGCTCCGAAGAGCGCATCAGGGAAATCATCGAACGTTCGCCCGACTGTTACTTTTTTTTCGACGAGAACGGTTATCTGCGCACCATCAACCAGTCGATGTGCCGTCTTGCCGGCGCTTCGGAGGAGCACCTTGTCGGGCGCCATTATTCCGAGTTTGCCTTGCCGGCTAGCACCGAGATCATGGACAAGCTCAGCGGCAGGGTCAAGTCGGGCCAGAGTATCGGTTGGCAAGAGATGGAGATGAAACGCCTGGACGGCAGCAATGTCTGGGTCGGGTTCAGCGCCCGCCGCGTAATGGAACGCGGAATTGTCGTCGGCATCGAGGGTTTTTTGCGGGATCTTACCGCCATTCGCGCCGCTAGCCGGCAGATCGAACAGGAACGCGCCCGCTACCGCGCGCTCTTTTCCAATATTCCCGATGAGGTGTTCAGTCTCGATGCCAAAGGCCGATTCTCCGACGCCAACCCGACTTTTCATGCCCATTGGGGCGATGTGACCGGCAAGACGCCGCAACAGGCTTTTGCCCAGCCCGAACTCGTCGAGGTGCTTGAACAAAATTTCAGAGTGTCGGTCGAGGGCGGTCGAGTGGTATCCCAGACCTTTTCTGTCGAACGCGACGGACGCCGCATTATCTATTCGTTGAGTATGAAGGCGATCCGTACCATGGAAGATCTCCTGATCGGTGTTGTAGGTTTGAACGCCGATATTACCGATTTGGAGTCGGCGATCGAACGGTCGCGTCGTCTCTCCAACCGGCTGTTGCAGGTTCAGGAAGAGGAACGCACGCGCATTTCGCGCGAGTTGCACGATACGATCATCCAGCACCTATCCGCTCTGCAAATGAAGTTGAGCACCGCTGACGCCGTCCTGGCGAGCCGGCCGGATTATGCCCGGCAATTGCTCAATCGATCGCTCGAATTTTTGGCCGAATTGATTGCGATGGTACGCCAGGAATCCTATCTGCTCCGGCCGCCATTGCTGGATGATTTCGGAATCAAGGCAGCGGTTCAGGATTACATGCGCGAATTCAGCGCTCAATGGGGGGTTTCGGTATACTGCCGGTGCGATTTGTTGGAGGATCATCTCGATCGCACCCTGGCCACTGCGGTTTTTCGTATTGCTCAGGAAGCGCTGGCCAATGTGCGCAAACACAGCCGTTCCAGGCGGGCACGAATCCGTTTGTGGAAAACCCCCACCCGGCTATGCCTGTTGGTACGGGATTACGGTGTCGGTTTTGACACGCATAAGACCGACGCCGCGGGACGAGGCGACCATCTCGGTTTGCTCGGTATGCGCGAGCGCACCGAGATACTCGGAGGCGATTTTTCGCTGCAATCATGGTCGGGACGGGGAACACGGGTTTATGTGTCGATTCCTTTTGATCCGTTGGGTTCCCAAACCGCTTTTGAACCCTGACCGGTTAAGGGAATTTGAGCGTCTCGAGTTTCGGCCGAATTTGTTAAAAGTTAAGAGTTATTTCCGCAACAGAAGAGGATAAAAGATGAGCCATTCCACCCTCGTTATCGCCGATGATCATCAACTGGTGCGCGCCGGATTGCGCGAGCTGTTGCAGGCTTTGTCAGACGTGGAGGTCGTGGGGGAAGCCGGCGACGGCCTGGAAGCGATCGATATCGTCCAACGCACCGAACCCGATTTGGTGCTGCTCGATATCTCCATGCCGCGCATGCGCGGGCTCGAGGCGATCAAGGAGATCAAACGCGTCTCTCCGGGCAGCAAGATTCTCATGCTGAGCATGTACGAATACCCCGAGTATGTGCAGGCGAGTTTTCAAAACGGCGCCGACGGTTTTCTTCTCAAGGATGCGGCGGTGAGCGAATTGCAAAAGGCGATCGATACCCTCATGCAGGGAAAATATTTCGTCAGTTCGGCGCTTTCCAACAGCATCATTCAGGCGTGGGCCAAAAAACAAGAGCCGGGCAAGACCGAGTATATGCGCGCGGATAATCTCACCGAACGCGAACGCCATGTTTTAAAGCTGTTGGCCGAGGGACATACCAACAAAGAGGTTGCCGAACTGCTGCATATCAGCAGCAAGACGGTCGAGACCCATCGTTCCCGCATCATGGAAAAACTCGAGCTGGACAGTTTTGCCGCGCTGGTAAAATTTGCGATCAAGGAAAAAATCATCGAGATCTAGACGATGTTCAGGGCTCCATATACCGCCAGGCGGCGGATGCGGGCAAAGTTGCGCGGGGTGCATACGCCTTCGCCGGTCGGACTGGCCAGGGTGTGGGAGAAATAGGCTTCTCCGGCTTGCGGGCCCAATCCCGACAGGCTCGGGCCATTGACCGCGACGATGTCGGTGTCCATTCGCTGAGTAAAGCGGGTAATGGTGTCGAGATTGTTGGAATGGATGATAGCGGTATGGCCAAACTTGTGTTCGGCGGCATAACAGCGTTCGATGCCTTCCTGGGCATCGCGCACGCGGACCACCGGCAGAAACGGCATCATCTGTTCCACCTGGACAAAGGGATGGTCGAATTCGGTTTCACCGTAGAGCATGCGCACCTCGTCACTCAGCTCGAGTCCGGCCGCACGTCCCAAAACCGCTGCATTTTTGCCGATAAAATCACGGCTGGCATAGAGCTCGCCGGTTTTGTCGTTTTTGAGTAGGGCCCGGGCAGTCAGCGCATCGATCTGACGGCGGTCGAGGCGGATGGCGCCGGCCGTCTGCATGGCCTCCATAAAGCGGTCAAAGACTTTTTCCACCACGAATATCTCTTTTTCGGCGATACAGATGATATTGTTGTCGAACGATGCGCCGTCGATGATATGCCGGGCGGCCGATTCGAGGCAGGCGGTCTCGTCCACCAGCACGGGCGGATTGCCCGGGCCGGCAGCGATCACTTTTTTGCCGGCATCAAAGGCGGCGCGCACCGGTCCCGGACCACCGGTGGCGACGATGATCGGGATTTCCGGGTGGTGAAACAGGTCATGCGCCGTCTGCAGGGTCGGCTCGCGCAACATGGCGATGAGGTTGGCCGGACCGCCGTTGTTGCGGATGACCCGGTTGAAAATCCCCATGGCGCGGGCGGAAATCTTT
>JAFGJN010000039.1 GCA_016929055.1 Candidatus Zhuqueibacterota bacterium | reverse complement strand
GGATCGGAAAAAAGCAGAGAAATACCCGCGACTATTTCCTCGGCGACCGCAACCTGCCCTGGACAGCGGTCTGTTTTTCCGTTGTCGCAACAGAGACCAGCACTTTGACTTTTATCAGCATTCCGGGGCTTGCCTATCTGACCAATTTGAATTTTTTACAAATCACCCTGGGCTTTCTTCTCGGACGTATTTTTATCAGCTATACGCTCTTACCGGCATATTATCGCGGTGAATTGTATACCGCCTACGAGCTGCTCGGCAATCGTTTCGGCTCGCGCATGCGCAAGTATTCGTCAACCATATTTCAGATCACGCGCCTCCTGGCAGACGGGGTACGCTTGTTTGCCACCGCCATTCCACTGGCCGTGATCACCGGGCTCGACTATAGCAGCAGCATCCTGATCATCGCCGTCTTGACTATTCTCTACACCTATATTGGCGGTATTCGGGCCGTTGTTTGGATGGACGTCATTCAGATGTTTATCTATATTGGCGGTGCTCTCTTGGCCGCAGTCGTTTTGCTGCGCACCATTCTCGGCGGTTGGCCGGCTATACACCAGACCGCGGGGCTGGCCGGCAAATGGCAGCTGATCGATCTTGGTCTGCATGGCTCGATTGCCGATTTTTTCAGCACCCCCTATACTCTGATCGGTGGCCTTCTCACCGGTGCCTTTTTCAGCATGGCATCTCATGGCACGGATCAGCTTATCGTCCAACGGCTGCTCGCCTGCAAAAGTCTGCAGGACAGCCGCAAAGCGCTGATCACCAGCGGATTTCTGGTCATCGCCCAGTTTTCGCTTTTTCTTTTTTTGGGCGTACTTTTGTATGTCTACTATCAGGGTGCCGCCCAGCCTTCGGATGAGGTTTTACCGCGTTTCATTGTCGAGGGATTGCCGGCCGGTGTTTCAGGGATCATCATCGCCGGTGTTTTTGCCGCCGCCATGTCCACCCTGAGCGGTTCGCTCAACTCTCTCGCCTCCGCTTCGATGCTCGATATCTACAAATCCCGATGGGGTAAAAGCAATACGGAAAAAAAAGATCTGCGCGTTTCTCGGCTGCTGACATTTTTTTGGGGTATCGTCTTTATCGGCGGGGCGATGCTATTTAAGGATAAAAACAATCCGGTGGTTGAACTCGGATTGGCCATCGCTTCTTTTACCTATGGCGGACTCTTGGGCGCCTTTTTTCTCGGCACCTACTGCAAGCGGGCAACAGAGGACGATGCCCTTATTGCCCTGTGGGGAGCGATCTTTTTCATGACCTGGGTCATCGACCAACAAGGCGCAACCGGATTTGTTCTTGCATTTCTCAACCTTGTTGCCGGAACGGCAATTTTTTTCTGGTTGAAGAAATGGCGTCACCGGATATTCATCGCCCTCTGGAGTGCGCTGCTGCTGATATTGATGCAGGTGACGCCGGCAATGCGAATCGCTTACCCCTGGTATGTCTTGATCGGCACCACGATCTCATTGCTGATCGGTATTGGATTCAGTCGCTTCTCCGAAAGGACGAAACACATTTAGGGCAAACCGTCTTTATAGAATTTCAGCACTTTGGCAAGATCGACCGAAGAACGCGTCGGAACATCGCGACCGTCCAAAGCAATACCGCGCTCATAGAGCGCTCGCAGATTCTCCACATCCTCGTCGTCGACAAAAATAAACGGCGCGATCTGGTTCTTCCCGGGACGAAAATGCATGCCGCCGATATTCACTTCCTGAATCGGAATGCCGGACTCGACCAAATCGACGATCGTTTTCGGTGTGTCCACAAGCAGCAAAATCCGCTCTTTGTCCATCGTCTCGGGTGTGAGATAAGCGATGGTTTCTTCCAGGGTCAGCACTGAGGCTTCGATATCATGGGTCACAGCCGACATGTAAATGGTCCGTTGCCATTCGGAATTGGCCACCTCGTCGCTGCACAAAACGATGCGTTCCGGTTTTAAAACATTGCGCCAACCGACAACAACCTGGCCATGGATCAGTCGGTCATCGATTCGCACCTGCACCAAAGGCATGGCGTCACTTCTCCTTATCTTGCAACCGTGTGAGGAATAAACCGTGTAATTCCGCGAATGCCGTCCTGGGCGACAATATCCACCAACACATCGATATCCGCCTCATCCCGCTTGGTCATAAACGATAATACCATCGAGAGATTCACACCGGACACCACACGAACCGACGGATTCTGTCCGGCAACGGCGATCGAGACGTTCCAACAACTGCCGCCTTTGAGGCTGGCCATGATCAGGACACCATCCTGCTTGCCATCCGGAGCATTGACAAGGGACAGCAATCGCTGGGTGATCTCCGCAACTGACATGTCCGTCACCGAAAGTGCATGCAGTCCATCGCTCACCCCCATGATGCCGGCCACCGCCTGAATCAGCGCCTCGCCAAGGGGCCCATGCGTCAACAGAATCGCTTGTTTCATGGATGATCCTCTTTTTTCATTTTGGCAATCAGATGCTCGTTGAATTCCCGCGCCGCATGGATTCCAAATTGTTTCAGCTTTTGGTTCAGCGCCACCGCTTCGACGATAACCGTGAGATTTTTTCCGGGCAAAATCGGCAAACGCACCAGCGGAACCGATACATCCAGAATTTTTGTGATTTGATCATCCACACCGATGCGTTCGTATTCCGCATTCTCATCCCAACTTTCCAGACGAACCACGACTTCGATGGTCTTGCGGCCGCGAATCGCCCGTATACCGAACATGCGCCGAATATCGATAATTCCCAATCCCCTGACCTCCATATAATGAGCCAGGACATCGTTGGGTTCGCCCTGCAGTTTGTTGATGCCGACACGAGTCAGACTGACCACATCATCGGCCACCAATTGATGTCCGCGTTCGATCAGGTCAAGTGCGAGTTCGCTTTTCCCGATGGCGCTCTCCCCGAGAATCAACAATCCCACCCCGTATACATCCACCAGCGATCCATGAAGAATATCTACCGGAGCAAAGGCCGAATCGAGAAACTCGCTGAGATAATGAGATGCGGTCGTTGTGCTCAGCGGCGTACGAAAAAGGCTAATATTGTTTTGATCGGCGATTTCAACGAATTGAGGGGGAGGGACATTGTCATTGGTGAGGATGATACAGGGCAAATCAAAACCGAGAACAGAGGATATTGCCCGAGTGCGCTCCTCTCCCTGAAGGGTGTTGAGGAAACCAATTTCGGCATTGCCCATAATCTGCACCCGCCAATAGGTAAAAACTTCGACAAATCCGGCTAAAGCCAGACCTGGCCGGTGCAGTTCTTTTTCATAAATCCTTCGCTGAAAGCTGCAATCCGAATTGAGAATCTCTAGATCGATGTTTTGCGCACACGCATCGTATAACTCTTTGACGGTAAGAAATGGGGTTTTGCGCTTTGGTTCCATTTTTCACTCTGCAGAAAAAGGAAAATGGCTGATGACATGGACTTTTGGCAGGAAACCCGATCGAACTGCAAATATAAACGGGTGGGACGTGGCAAATCCCACCCGACAGGAACTTGGGGACTAGAAGCGGCTATTCAGTTTCCTGAATATTCTCGACAATTCTTTCTTTGTCGAATCCGCGCATCTTACCCTTGTAACGCACCAGCTGTCTTTCCAGCTTGTCCACCGCGAGGTCGATAGACTTGTACATGTCTTCGCTCTTTTCTACCACGGCTAAACGCGTTCCATAAACCTTGGCGATGAGTTCCGCCACCTGTTGCTGCCTAATATAATCCAAAATAATTTCAATATCAAGTATACCGTCATAATATTTCTTTAATTTCCTGACCCGCTCTTCTGCAAATTCTTTCAACCTGTCAGATGTTTTAAAATGCCTCGCAGTGAAGGTAATTCTCATAAGTGCCTCCTATTGCATCGGTTCCGTCAAATGGGTGTTGATTCTGCAGGGTGAAAACTCGTGCGGTCACCTCCTTTTTCCTTTTGGTTAGGAATTCTAGTTTTACCACCTCTCTATCAGCCTTGAATAACACAATCTGACTGGTATCCGGTTGAAAACCCGGACACTAGTCCTCTTTTTTCCTGGCACGAGGGTGACTGTTCCGATACACCTGGCGCAGATGTTCGGCGGAAACATGAGTATAGATCTGGGTTGTAGACAAGCTCGAATGCCCCAGCATTTCTTTCACCGACATCAAGTCCGCTCCCTCATCCAAAAGATGAGTGGCAAAAGTGTGACGCAATGCATGTGGATGGGCATTTTCGGATCTTGTTCCACGCAAAAGATATGAACGAACGATTCTCGCCAATTTCTGCCGGGCAAAGGGTCGGCCCGCGTCATCGACAAATAAAGGGTCTTGCTCGCTCTCCACACCGCTCAAGTCACTCGCCCGCATCTTCAGATACACAAGCAAGTCGGCTTTGACAACCTCCCCCAGGGGAAGAATTCGCGTTTTATTCCGTTTTCCTTTGACTCGAATCGTATCCTGCTTCCAGTCGATGTGGTTCTTTTTCAATTGAACGAGTTCACTAATTCTTACTCCGGTACTGTAAAAGAGTTCCAACACGGCCCGATCTCGACAACCGGTCAAGGACGATTCGTCCGGCAGCGAAAGAATGGTCTCCATTTCGCTCTGAGTAATAAAATGCGGCAGGCGTTTTTCCAGCCTGGGGGATGCGATTCCGATGGTCGGATTGACGTCCAACGCTTCTTCACGGACGAGGAATTTGGCAAAAACGCGCAGACAAGAAAGAGAGCGCGCAATACTGGTATTATGGTACCCCTTGCGCACCAATTGAGCCAAAAAAGCGCGAATGTTCTGACGGGTCAAATCGTC
>JAFGJN010000038.1 GCA_016929055.1 Candidatus Zhuqueibacterota bacterium | reverse complement strand
CGCCGGGCATGATCCTCAGGATTCGACCTGTATTGACACCCCCGTACCCGACTATTCGGCCGCCTTGAATCGGACGCCAGCGGGCTTGAAAATCGGATTGCCGAAAGAATATTTTACCGGTGGACTCGATCCTCAGGTCGAAGCGGTCATTCGCCGGACTGCCGAGCGCCTGCAAAAGGCTGGAGCGCAGGTGGTCGAGGTCTCTTTGCCTCACAGCCGGTATGCGGTGGCGGCTTATTATATTGTCGCAACAGCCGAAGCCTCTTCCAACCTCGAACGCTATGACGGCGCCCGTTACGGATATCGCGCCTCAGATGTCCGTTCTCTTGAAGAGATGTATGTCAAGAGCCGGACCCAGGGATTCGGCACGGAAGTCAAACGCCGGATCATGCTCGGTACCTATGTTCTCTCCGCCGGATATTACGACGCCTATTATCTTCGCGCCCAAAAGGTGCGAACCCTGATCAAGAGGGATTTCGATGTCGCATTGCAACAAGCCGATTGCTTGCTGGCTCCCACCGCGCCGACAACGGCGTTTCGGCTCAACGAAAAGCTCGACGATCCCCTGTCCATGTATCTGTCCGATGTCTATACCGTTTCCGTCAATTTGGCCGGACTGCCCGCTCTTTCCGTCCCTGCCGGCACCGATACACAGGGTCTGCCGGTTGGCGCCCAGCTGATCGCCAAGCCCTTTGATGAAGAAACGCTTTTTTGTGTGGGGCAAGCGATCGAAAACGCCGGATAATCCGCCTCGATTAACCCGTTCAGCGATGAGGTTGTTATGCCATACGAACCGGTCATCGGTCTCGAAGTTCATATCCAGTTGGCGACCGAAAGCAAGATTTTCTGTTCCTGCAGCACTCGATTCGGTGCCGACCCGAACACTCAAGTTTGCCCGATTTGTTCCGGCATGCCCGGTGTTCTGCCCATCCTCAACCGCCGGGTGGTCGAATTTGCACTTTTGCTGGGCTTGGCGACCCGATGCCGCATCAATCCCCGTGCGGTCTTTGCCCGAAAAAATTATTTTTATCCCGATTTACCCAAAGGATACCAGATTTCCCAGTTTGCCTTGCCGTTTTGCGAAGCGGGTGCCGTTGACATCGAGGTCGACGGCCAAAAGAAAAGTATACGCATCAACCGGATTCACGCCGAAGAAGATGCCGGCAAATCCATGCACGCCGAAGCCTATGTCGGGGCTGACGAAACACTGATCGATTTGAACCGCTGCGGCGTGCCGCTTTTGGAGGTCGTCAGCGAGCCCGATCTTCGCTCACCCAAGGAAGCCCATGCCTATTTGGTTTCTTTTCGACAAATCGTTCGTTACCTGGGAATCTGCGACGGCAATATGGAGGAAGGGAGTCTGCGCTGTGATGCCAATGTTTCGTTGAGGCCGACAGGAACGAAAACGCTGGGAACAAAGACCGAAATTAAAAACATGAACTCTTTTGCCCATGTGGAAAAAGCGCTGACCTACGAGATCGCCCGTCAACTCGATGTGTTGGAAACTGGAGGAGCGATCGAGCAGGAAACCCGGTTGTGGAACAGCGAGCGCGGCACAACCGAACCGATGCGCTCCAAGGAATTTTCTCACGATTATCGCTATTTCCCGGAACCGGATCTTGTTCCGATGGAGGTTTCGACGGAATGGATCGAACAGGTGCGCAGCGAATTACCCGAATTGCCGGAACAAAAGAGACGACGGTTTATGGAGGAATTCGATCTGTCGGATTACGATGCTCGAATCCTGAGTGAAGACCGACAAACGGCTGATTATTTTGAACGGGTGGCCGTCGGATCGGGAGACGCCAGGGGTGCGGCAACGTGGGTCATGGGCGAAGTGGCTCGCTCACTCAATGAGCGCAAGGAACCGATCGAAACGCTTCGCGCCACTTCCGATCATCTGATCGATTTGCTGAAATTGACCGCAGAGGGACGGATCAACCGCACCATTGCCCGCGATGTTTTTGAACTCGTGCTCGAATCGGGGCGGAAGCCGGAAGAGATCGTACGTGAAAAAGGGTGGGCTCAGATCAGCGATACTGTTGCTCTGGAAAAGGCGATCGAGGCGGTACTGCGGGAAAATCCGGCCGAAGTCGAGGCTTTTTACAGCGGTCGGGAAAAGGTGTTCGGGTTTTTGATGGGTCAGGTGATGCGCCAGACACAAGGACAGGCCAACCCACAGGCGGTGACCCAGTTGCTGCGTCAGCGACTGGCCGAGGGTGCACAGGGATAAATACAAGCGATCGCCGGGTCATACAAGTGTATCCGGGAGACGAGATCGGCCAAAAACTGAACCGATAAGAATTTATTGACTCTGTGGCGTTTATTTAGTAGATTTTCTGGTTAGAGAAAAATAGCCCGGGATCAGCCGGGTCCACTTGAAACCAACAAGAAAGAACGATCTATGGCGTCGACAGCAGATTTTCGAACCGGGTTGATCCTGAAAATCGATGGCGAGTTATTGGTCATCACAGAATTTCAACACGTCAAAATGGGACGCGGCGGCGCGTTTGTGCGCACCAAATTGAAAAATATGAAAAGCGGCAGGGTGATCGAGCGCACCTTTCGTTCTGGCGAAAAAGTGGAAGACGCGCGGGTCGAGCGCCGGCAGATGCAATACCTTTATCAGGAAGGCGATCATCTCGTTTTTATGGATAATGAGACCTTTGATCAGGTATCGATTGAAGAGGATATGGTGACGTCACGCGAATTTCTCAAAGAAGGGGAAAACGTGGATGTTTTAACCCACCAGGATCTCCCCATCGACGTAGAAATGCCCAATTTTGTCACGCTCATCGTCACCTCGACCGAGCCGGGAATCAAGGGCGACACGGTATCCGGGGCCACCAAACGCGCGGTTCTGGAAACAGGTGGCACGGTTCAGGTGCCCTTGTTCATCGAAGAGGGTGAACTGATCCGCGTCGATACGCGTACGGGGGATTATATGGAGCGAGTAAAATAGGGAGTCGCTATGCGCGTCGATAAAATACGAGAATTGGTCAAGATCGTACAAGAAAGCGGGATCGGAGAATTGGAAATCACGAGCTGGTGGGGGAAACGGATTCGAATTCGCAAAAACGGTTTGGAATCCGCCGCCTCAAATATTCCGGTCTATCCAGAAATCCGACACGAACCGAGCAAACCGACTCCACCACCGGTCGCAGAAACCGCCAGTCTTGCGCGCGAAAAGGTGGAGAGCGGCAAAGAGCTCATCGAATTCAAATCGCCGATGGTTGGGACTTTTTATCGAGCGCCTGCCCCGGACGCCGAACCCTATATCCGCGAAGGGGATTCGGTTTCTCCGGGAAAGGTCCTGTGCATTATCGAAGCGATGAAGCTAATGAATGAAATCGAAGCGGAAGTAAGCGGTCGCATTGCACAAATACTGGTTGAGAACGGCCAGCCGGTTGAATACAATCAGCCATTGTTCCTGATCGCACCCTGATCAACGCAAAACGACGTTACGACCGCCCGGTTTTTTCGTCGCCAGTACCGACGATAACGATATCTGTGTGACCAACGCCGCCTGGAAAAAGTTTCTGATTACCAAGCCATAGGACTGGGAATTGTTCAGAAAAATACTTGTAGGCAATCGGGGAGAGATTGCGCTACGCATCATGCGTGCCTGTCGCGAATTGGGAATCGCCACCGTGGCTGTCTATAGCGAAGCGGACGCCGATAGTTTACATGTGCGTTTTGCCGATGAAGCCGTCTGTATCGGGCCGGGACCAAGCCACCAGAGCTATCTGAATATCCCTCAGCTTATCAGCGCGGCAGAGATCACCAATGCCGACGCCCTTCATCCCGGATACGGCTTTTTGGCAGAGAATGCCCATTTCGCCGATATCTGCGAATCCTGTGAGATCCATTTTATCGGCCCCTCTCCCCAGGTGATCGCCAAAATGGGGGACAAGAGTTTTGCCAAGGAAACCATGCGCAATTCCCGCGTTCCGATCATTCCGGGTTCGGAGGGCTTGATTGACGACGTCAAGCAAGCGCGCGACCTGGCACGGCAAATCGGGTATCCAGTGATCATCAAGGCTTCTGCCGGTGGCGGAGGCCGGGGGATGCGTGTGGTCCGTCAGGAATCGGAACTCAAGAATGCGTTCGATACAGCCTCAGCCGAAGCCCAGTCGGCGTTCAGCAATTCTGCTATCTATATGGAACACTATTTCGAAAACCCGCGCCACATCGAAGTTCAATTGCTCGGCGACAATTACGGCAACGTTTTGGCGCTCGGCGAGAGGGAATGCTCGATCCAGCGGAAACACCAGAAATTGGTCGAGGAATCGCCTTCGCCGGCGGTGGATGAAGAACTGCGGCGCAGCATGTGTGAAGCGGCAATCGCCGGCGCACGGGCTGTGGGATACAACAGCGCCGGAACTATGGAGTTTTTGCTGGATGAAACGGGCCATTTCTACTTTATGGAAATGAATACTCGAATACAGGTGGAACATCCGGTAACCGAGATGGTGACCGGATTGGATTTGATCAAGATGCAGATTCAGGTCGCAGCTGGCGAAAAACTGCCCAAAAAAATGAATCGCTACAAGTTGCGCGGCCATGCGGTCGAATGCCGAATCAACGCCGAAGATCCGGACAACAACTTTCGCCCGTCGCCCGGACAAATCACCAGTTTTCATGTTCCTGGAGGCCCGGGCGTGCGAGTGGATACACACGCTTATGCCCGCTATCGAATTCCGCCTTTTTATGACTCGCTTATCGCCAAAGTCATCACCCACGGCAAGGACCGCGAGGAAGCCATGCTGCGTATGGAGCGCGCCCTGAGCGAATTCATCGTCGAAGGCGTCGCGACAACCATCCCTCTGCAGCTCAAGATTATTCGCAATCAACAGTTTCGCAGCGGACAGTTCAATACAAAGTTTTTGGAAAAAGTCGATTTGAATACAACGGAATCGGAAAAAATCCGGCTTCAAAAAACCAATTCAATTTAGCTTGATCCCTCTGGCCGGCAGGAGAGAGGAGCCGGCCAATGGCGAACAAGTCAGTCAGGAGGTCGAACATGCAGGTCCCGCAAGAATTGTTCTATACCGAAGAACACGAATGGGTCAGAGTTGAGGGCGACATCGCCACCATCGGTATCACCGAATACGCCCAGAGTGAACTCGGCGATGTGGTTTTTGTGGAATTGCCCGAGGTCGGCGACGCGGTCAACCAGATGCAGGCGTTTGGTACCATCGAGGCGGTCAAAGCGGTTTCTGATTTGTTCGCTCCCATTTCCGGTCAGGTCGCTGAAATAAACACCGCACTCAACGATAATCCTGAAATCATCAACCAGGATCCCTATGGAGACGGTTGGATGATCAAAATCAAGATGAGCGCACCAGACGAGACGGAAAAACTCTTGTCCTCTAAAGCCTATGTCGAAAAGATCAGTTGATCGATCGTGCAAAAACACCGATTCAGCCAGTGACCTTTTTATGGATTCTGTTGTCACAGAATCCAAACGGGAACCTTGAGCGGATTTGCGAGTTTCTAACCTGGTAGGACTTTCTTGAAAGAATACCATGGATGATCTCAAACCCCTTGAATAGAAATTTGTCACGGACTGAAAAGGGATCGTCCGGGCAAACAAGCGCGGCCGGTTCGTTTCTTCCGTAACGCTCGATAATTTGTTGTACACGAGCGAAAGAGTCTAAACAGCGTGTTATGAAACGAGTGTAACTTAAAACCGACACGGTGTTTCAGAATTGATACAGATTACAAGGCTGCAGCGTTCGTCGAAAAGGCACTGGATCACCTTGTTTCTAAGTAACTAAAAAACAGTCTTGATTTGCCGTTTCAATCGGCATTTCAGGAAAGGTTTTTCAAAGTTTTGGTATGGTTCTTGTATCTAATATTGGAAGGAGTTTTTCTGCGATCCCGATAAATGGATAGCAGAAAACGGGAATGGATTGTCGGAAAAAGGTGTTTTAAAATTCATAAAAAGAGAAAAAAATCTTGACAAAGAATTGATTTCTTTTTATTTTAGGGTGCTGAAAAAATTTCAAACCGCTTCAACGTTTAAGCTATCAAAGGTGAGCCTATCGATTTTCGTTAAAGTTTTACGACTGTTTGATCAAAAAAATTCCTGTAAACAATGCTTCCGCTCATGAGAAGCAAAGGAATTACTAAACTTTAACGAAATAGCGGCTCACCTTGTGTGTCTCCTTGGACCGAATGATGCGAGGTGAGTTGTATAAGATCATCGCAAAACATTCGGTTTTTTTATTTCATGCACGTTGTATACCATACGGAGGCAAAAAAAAATGAAAAAGGTCCTTCTCGCGCTGGTTCTCATGGCCATGACGTTTTTACCGATCAGCCAGGCTTTTGCTGTGAGCGAAGCAACCGTTCTTTTCTTGATGATCGCTCCGGGCGCTCGCGCTGCGGGTATGGGCGAAGCGTTTGTAGCCCTGGCCGATGATGCGACGGCCGTTTACTGGAACCCGGCGGGGTTGGCGTTTCAGGACGGCATGGAGCTCACACTGATGCATACCAACTGGTTGCCGCAATTTGGCTCTGATCTCTTTTACGAATTCGCCGCAATCACCAAATCTTTTGAAGGCATCGGCGTTATCGGTCTGAACGTCACCTATCTTAATCTCGGCAAACAATTCCATACCGCTGAAGACAGTCCAACCGTCCTGGACGAATTTACCAGCAACGAATTCGCGATTTCCGCCAGCTATGGAACGCTGCTGGCCTCAAACTGGTCTGTCGGTTTGGGATTGCGCTTTATCCGCTCCAATCTTTCCCCTTTTGGCGCAGGCGAGGAAAAAGGGGACGGCAAGACCAGCGGCATTGCTTTCGATGTGGCCACTCTCTACAAAATGCCTTTCTTGCCTCGTCTCAGCCTGGGACTCAACCTCTCCAACATGGGCCCCAAGATCACCTATTCCGATGTCGCTCAGGCCGATCCGCTGCCGACCAATCTCAAATTCGGTTTCGCCTACAAGATTCTGGACGATAAATACAACCGTTTGACCGTTGTCGGCGATATGAACAAGCTGATGGTCACGCGCCACAAAGACGGAACGTCCGACGATTTCTACAAAGCGATTTTCACCTCACCCTGGACCACTACCGAGTCCGTATACGCCGGTGAAGAAGGCGACGGCAAGAACGGCAAGCAGATTTTCAACGGAATTTTGAGCGGCGGATTGGAATATTGGTACAGCGATCTCATTGCTCTGCGCACCGGTTACTATTGGGATCGTCCCGGCAAGGTCGAGTTTATCTCTTTTGGAGCCGGTATTCAGTACCACAAATATCGCTTCGATTTTGGCTATGTTTCGGCCGATGAAGGGCATCCGCTCTCCAATACCATGCGCTTCTCTTTGACCCTGGGCTTTTAATCAATCGCTCCAGGTTGATTTTACAACTTGAGGCCGGGCGGCAATTCAGTCCCCGGCCTCAGGTCTGTGCAGGTTGCCGCACTCGGTGACTCGAGCCCTTCTTTTCAAGCCGCTGTAAAGCGGACGATTTTATCCCAACAAGAGAGACGGATGAAACCAAAAATTCTGCAATCCCGCAGGCGAGCGGGACTATTTCTTTTTTTTTGTTTGGCTCTGCTGTTCGTCGGGCCGGTGCTGATTTCCGATTCGCTCCGGGCAGAGCAACCGAAAAAGACGATTTCTGCCAGAGTCTCGTCCCTGGATCTGCTCGGGGCACGCGCCCGTTTTTTCGGAAAAGTCGATACCGACCGTTTGGCAATGGCGGATACCCTGAATAT
>JAFGJN010000037.1 GCA_016929055.1 Candidatus Zhuqueibacterota bacterium | reverse complement strand
TCACCGATCAGTTTGAACCGGGCAGCACCTTTAAATTGGTGCTGTTGGCAGCGGTACTCGACCTGGATCTCAAAAGGCCGGAAGATCAGGTCTATTGTGAAAATGGCCGATTCGAGATCATGAATGAAACGCTCCACGATACTGCGCCCTATGGCCGCCTGAGTTTAGCCGATGTTTTGGCTAAATCATCCAATATCGGCGCCGCCAAAACCGCGCTTGAATTGGATAAAAACCAGTTTTATCGTTACGCCCGCAATTTTGGCTTTGGCGTGCGAACAGGTATCGAGTTGCCCGGCGAAGTCGACGGGCTTTTAAAGCCGACCTCCCAATGGTCGGGTTACACTCCGGTGGCAATGTCGATCGGCTATGAAATCGCTGTCACGCCGCTGCAAATGTGCACCCTGTTAAGCGCCATCGCCAATGGAGGCTTGCTCTTGAAACCGACCCTCATGCGCCAGGTCCGCCGCGATGGCCAGGTGATTCGCAATCGTGTGCCCAGGGAAGTGGTGCGATATGTCCTGAAAAAGGAAACCAGTGTGGTCATGAAGGATCTCATGCACCGTGCTGTCCAGACTGGAACCGGTCGTAAGGCACAGATTCCCGGTCTGCAGGTGTGCGGCAAAACTGGCACTGCCCGTATGGTTCAGCCAAACGGAGGCGGTTATTCACGCCACAACTATATAAGCAGTTTCGGCGGGTTTTTTCCAAAAGAAAATCCCAAACTCTGTATTTTTGTTGTGATCAACAATCCGCGCAGTGGCTATTATGGCGGCGATGTAGCAGCACCCTGTTTCCGTGCCATTGCCGAGGATCTGATTCAGCATGAGGGCCCCGATTATTTCAACATCGATCGGCCGGCGATCGTTGCTTCCCCGGCATCGGAGGGTGTGCCGGTGCCGTACCTGATCGGATTCAATCGGGAATTGGCGCGCGAGTTGGCCCAGGACGCTGGTCTGGAGATCCACTGGGTGGGCAAAGGAAATATCGTCGTGGAACAAAAACCCGATCCGATTAGCTCGCTTTCTCTGGACGGGCGAGTGCAGTTGTGGACCGCTGAGGCTGATTCACGCACTGTTCCCAACGTCGAGGGACTGCCAATTCGCAATGCGCTGAATCTGCTGGCCGCCAACGGTATACGTGCTGTGGTCGATGGTACCGGAAAAGTGGTCAAACAACAGCCTTCGGCTGGCCACGACATCAAACCCGGCGAGCAGGTTTTGTTGCGCTGTGAATCGTCCATCGATTTGAAAAAGCTGATCATTCTTTAGGAAGATAAATGAGTGAAACGGCGCTGAAAATTGGTCTCATTCTCGACCTGCCTCAACTGCGGGCGGATTGGAAAGGCGATCCCGACGTCGTCGTTGGATCAATTTCCACCGATTCACGCAGCCTGCGCCCCGGCGAGTGGTTTTGTGCTATCCGAGGCGAACGTTTTGATGGCCACCGGTTTGTTGACAGGGCTTTCGAACAGGGTGCTGCAGGGGCCATTGTTGAACGCGCCTGGGCCGCTCGGCAGCCCAACAATACAGGAGAAAAACCGCTATTAATCGTCGATGACACCCTTGTTGCTTATCAGGAAATCGCCCGATGTTATCGGGAGCTCTTTACCATCCCGGTTATCGCCATTACCGGAAGTTCGGGCAAAACAACCTGCAAAGAGATGATCGCGGCTGTTCTTTCGCAGCGATTTTCGGTGCATCGAAACTGCAAATCCTACAACAACCACATTGGTGTTCCGGCGACGTTGCTCGGTCTCAGCCGCCAGCACGAAATCCTGGTCGCTGAGGTCGGAACCAACCATTTCGGCGAGTTGCGACGGCTGGGATACTTGTTGCAGCCGAACCTGGCTGTGGTGACCAATATCGGCTATGCGCATCTCGAGGCGTTCGGATCGCTGGACGGTGTTTTGCGCGCCAAACTGGAGCTTTTTGAAGCGCTAGCAATCGATGGTACCGCCTTTTACAATTGCGACGACCCACACCTGGCAACAGCCGAATTCCACGCGACCGGGCGCTCGAGTTTTGGCCTCAAAGCTTGCGCCGATGTGCGGGGATCCAATCTGGAATGCGATGAGCTGGCCTGTTATCGTTTTCAGGTGGATGGCATATCCTTTCGCCTGACCACTCCCGGTCGTTACAACGTCTACAACGCTCTCGCCGCCATCGCGGTGGGTCGCTTTTTCGGCTTGTCCGATGCTGAAATACAGGCGGGATTGCTCGATTTCACTGCAGCGGAAAAACGCATGGAGATCGAACGTGTGGGAGGCGCTCTTTTTTTGAACGCAACCTACAACGCCAATCCGAGCAGTATGGCCACTGCGCTGGAGACTTTACAAGATTTTGCACTGCCGGCCAACGGACGGCGTATTGCCGTGCTGAGCGACATGCTCGAGCTGGGCGACTATGCCGTCCCAGAACATCGCAATTTGGCTGATCGAGCGGTCGCTGCCGGTGTTGACTTGCTGTTTCTTTTCGGAGAACTCGTCCGCCACACTGCGAAACGTGCCCATGAATTTCCCGGCCTACAGGTTCGCCATTTCGATGACAAGCAAGAGCTGGCGCAGCATTTGCTCCGGGTTTTACAACCCACGGATGTAGTGCTGGTCAAAGGATCTCGCGCTATGCAGATGGAAGCGGTGATTGAATTTATTCAAACTCGCAAAAGCGAATAGGACGGGTTATGCTGTACTATCTTTTGTATCCGCTGCGAGAACACCACATTTTTTTCAATCTCTTTCGTTATATCAGCTTCCGGGCTGCTGCGGCAGCGGTTTTGGCCCTGTTGATCAGTTTGGCCATCGGTCCCGGTGTGATCCGCAAACTGAAAGCAATGCAGATCGGCGAAGAAATTCGGTCTGATGGTCCCCAATCCCATCTGAATAAACGCGGTACACCCAGTATGGGTGGAATTATCATTATTATCAGCGTGTTGCTGCCTACTTTGCTGTTGGCCAAGATCGCTGAAACCACAGTGTGGCTCGTGCTGGTCTCGACCCTTTGGTTGGCTCTGATCGGCCTGCTCGATGATTATTTAAAAATAGTCAAAAAGCTGCCCAAGGGGTTGATCGGACGCTACAAACTCTTGGGCCAGATTGTGCTTGGCCTTTTCGTCGGTGTTGTCGTCTATTTTTTTCCGGTCGTCGAGGCAGCGCGTTCGTCCACGACGTTGCCGTTTTTTAAGAATTACGAATTGGAATTCGGTATTTTTTACATCGCAGTGGTCGCCTTTGTTATCACCGCAACCAGCAACGGGAGCAACCTGACAGACGGTCTGGACGGTTTGCTAATCGGCTTGACTGCCATCGCTGCGCTGGTTTTTGCAGGAATCGCTTATGTCAGCGGCCGTGTCGATTTCAGCGATTATCTCAATATTATTTATTTGCCCGACGCCGGCGAGTTGACGATCTATTGTGCCGCCCTGGTGGGGGCCTCACTTGGTTTTCTCTGGTACAACGCCTACCCAGCCCAGATATTTATGGGCGATACAGGCGCGCTGGCTCTGGGTGGCGCCATTGCCACTGTGGCCGTCGTTCTGAAAAAAGAATTGCTGCTGATTTTGGTCTGCGGGATTTTTGTTGTAGAGAGTCTCTCGGTTATCCTGCAGGTGTTTTTCTTTAAAAGGACAGGTAAACGAATTTTTTTAATGGCTCCTATTCACCATCACTATGAACTCAAAGGTTGGGCTGAGCCCAAGGTAGTTATTCGTTTTTGGATCGCTGGAATTTTGCTGGCTCTGCTGACTCTGGCTACCTTTAAAGTTCGTTGATGTACCTCACCTTCAAACAAGGCGAAAGTTGCGAGAAATGCAAGCTTTGAAGACAATGGCGCGAGTCGATTTTGTTTTGTTGTTCTGCGTTCTGCTGTTGTTGATTGTGGGAGCGATCATGGTCTATTCGGCCAGCTCTTATCGCGCCGAGCTAAGCTATGGCAACAGCGCGCATTTCCTCGCCCGTCAGCTCGTCCGTCTTGTTCTGGGCCTTATCACTATGATGGTGATCGCCCTGGTCGATTATCGGCGCTGGCTCATCTATGCGCCTCTCTTCTATGTTGTTTCTCTGGCACTGTTGATTTTTCTTTTTACCGATATGCCGTTTGTACACATGGTCAATGGCTCTCGTCGCTGGATGCGGCTGGGCCCGATGACCTTTCAGCCTTCGGATCTGGCGCGTTATGCGCTGATTCTGGTGCTGGCTCGTGCGCTCTATTCGGAACGCGATTTTTTGGATGATTTTTGGCGTGGTTACGGCAAGATGCTGCTCATCTCACTGGCGGTCATCATACCTATCTTGTTTGAGCCCGATCTTGGAACGGCAGTGCTGCTGACGATGGTTGTCTTTGCCATGTTCTTTCTCGCTGAGGTACGACTGTCCTATCTTATCGCCTCGGGTTTGACCCTGATAACCGCCGCGATGGCTTTAATCGAATTACGCAGTTATCAGATGTCGAGGTTTGACAACTGGATCAACCGCTTGCGCGGCGGCGATGAAATCGGTTGGCAGGTGAAACAATCATTGATCAGTCTAGCCGAAGGCGGCTGGTTGGGAAAGGGCATTGGCAATACCCGCCAAAAATACGAATTTTTGCCCGAAGCGCATAAGGATTTCATCTTTTCAGTTATCGGTGAAGAATTGGGATTTGTGGGCACCGTTTTGGTTTTGCTGGTTTTTCTTGCATTGATCTATCGCGGCATGCGCATCGCCCGGCAGGCACCGAATGGCTACAGCAGACTCTTGGCTGCCGGATTGACCCTTTCGCTGGGACTGTACGCTTTTATCAACGCCGGTGTGGCTCTTGCGGTATTACCAACAACCGGTATACCCATGCCTTTTGTCAGTTATGGCGGAACTGCCTTGGTGATGAACCTCGGTGCAGTGGGTATTTTGATGAATATTTCCATGCAAGGGTCGCGCTCCCACGCCAATTCGGTGGGATGGCGAATCTATCGTAAACGGCTTGATCGGCCGATTTTTAAACGTTAAACGGTATCACCCATGCAGCATTCGACTCAACATCAGACGATCATCGTTTTTGCCGGCGGCGGCACCGGGGGGCATTTGTTCCCGGCCCTGGCGATCGCTCGTGAGCTTGTCAAACGGATTCCGAATGCCGAGATCCATTTTGTCGGCACAGCCCGGGGCCTTGAAACCCGATTGCTCCCCCAAGCCGGTTTTCCATTGCATTTGATCGCTGTTCGAGGATTTGTTCGTCATTCGCTTGTAGCTAATATAGCCGTGGCCGGGCGTCTCTTTTACAGCCTGATCCAGAGTTTTCGACTTTTACGCCGACTCAAACCCGATTTGGTGGTGGGTACCGGAGGTTATGTCAGCGGTCCGGTGGTGTACATGGCGTCGTTGCTGCGCATCCCGACCGCCATTCAGGAACAAAACAGCTATCCCGGCGTCACCACCCGGCGACTGGCTGACCGTGTCGATCAGGTGCATATCGCTTTTGAGCATGCCCGGCGCTATTTTAAAAACCCCGATCGCCTTCACTTGAGCGGTAATCCGATTCGACCGTTGCGCACCGACATCGCGCCAGCTGTGGCGCGCGCCTATTTTGGTTTGGCCGGAGATCGGCCAACGATTTTGGTCTTTGGCGGCAGCCAGGGAGCCCGGATCATCAACCAGACACTTTTACAGGGACTCCCCCGATTGATGGCCGAAAGTCCGGCCCAACTTCTCTGGAGCACCGGGCAACTGAATTTTGATCAGGTCTCTTCCGCCAGTATTGGTTTTGGCGATCGCGTTGTGGTGCGGCCGTTTATCGATGAAATGGATCGCGCTTATGCCGCAGCTGATACGGCATTGTGTCGCGCTGGAGCTTTGACATGTGCTGAACTTGCTGCATGCGGCGTCGCCGCACTTTTAATTCCTTTTCGACATGCAGCGGAAAACCATCAGGAATACAATGCCCGGGCCCTGGAAAAACAAGGCGCTGCCCGTGTTTTGACCGAAGACCAGTTGGATGCCGATCGATTGGTTGACACACTGCTGGAGATTCTTCGCAATCCGGAACAGCGAGAAAAGATGAGTTTCGCTGCACGCCAGGCGGCTCTTCCGCAGGCCACGGAAAAGATCGCTGACGCGCTATTGCGCTTGATCGAAAAAAGCGAATGAGGGGAAAATGGATTATCTCGTCTATGGCAAAAAAATTGTCCTGGTTCTTGCGGCCATGGTAATCGGACTGGTTCTTGGCCTGGAATTGCTGGAAGCACATGTCCCGCGCCAATCTGGAGTGTCGACTCTCACTTCGGCTCGCCTGATCGAAGCATTTTCCAGTCATCATCATACAGAAACACTTGACTTGGAAAAAAGACGTGAATTGGAGCTGCCATCGCTGCCTATCTCGACCCCGGAAGTACAAAAATGGCTGGCGCTAAACACAGACGCCGAACCCGAATGGATTGTCTATACCGATGGACAACTCTACGCTCTGGGTAAAGACGGACGATTGTTGGGCAGAATCGATTCTTTACAGACGGTCCGGACACCTCTGATCAGCGGCAGCGGGTTTCGGGTCGAGGTCAAAAGTCGCCGTCTGGTTCATTCGGCGCTGGCAGATCTCTATGAATTCGCTTTTCGTTGTAATCAAGCAGATCCACGGGTCTTGAGCTTCATCAGTGAAATTCAACTCGATCCCCAACTCGGTTTGGTAGCCACCGTCAACCATTTACCGGCGATTTTGGGCACAGGCGCCATGGATCGCAAAGTTGACTATTTGCGGGCGCTCCTGCAGCCGGGTAAGGCCAGTCCCTATTTGTCGCAGGCAGCTTATCTGGATTTTCGGCTGAACGGACAGGTGGTGTTAAAGAAACGAACAGGCTGAGGCGGACCGGCAAGAAAAACTATGTGTTTGAGAGTCCGGTCCCGCTGATCGGGACCGGTGAAACGGGATCATTAGGGATGTGACAATGGAAACTGTGGACATTATTGCCGGCCTGGATATCGGAACGACCAAGATCGGCGCCTTTATCGCTGAAGTGGATTCCGATGGGGAATTCAGGGTTGTCGGCGTGGCGTCGGTGCCTTCCGATGGCCTGCGCTATGGCGTTGTGGTGGATGTGGATAAAACGGTCCGGTCCATTAAAATGGCCATGGATGAAGCCGAACGCATGGCTGACGTCGAGGTCGATACCGTCTATGCCGGCATCGCAGGCGATCATATTCGCAGCATCAATGGGCGGGGTGTGGTCGCGATTTCCGGGCCGGACAGTGAGGTGAGTCCCGAAGATGTCCGCCGTGTCATCGATGCCGCCAAGGCCGTGGCTCTGCCCATCGATCGCGAGATCATCCACATCCTGCCGCAGGAATTTACCGTAGATGACCAACGCGGTATTCGCGACCCGGTCGGTATGAAAGGCGTCCGTCTGGAAGCCGAGGTCCATATCGTCACCGGAGCCATCGCCTCAGCGCAGAATATCCATCGCTGCATTGAAAAAGCCGGTTATCGTGTCGCTGATCTCGTGCTTGAGCCGCTGGCTTCGAGTTATTCGGTTTTGAAGGATGACGAAAAAGAACTCGGCGTTATTCTGATGGATATCGGCGGTGGGACCACGGATATCGCCATGTTTTATGAGGGATGCATTCGCCACACATCGGTGGTGGCCCTGGGCGGGCGCAATGTGACCAATGATTTGGCCATCGTCTTGCGCACCCCTATCGATTCAGCGGAAAAGCTTAAAATCCGACACGGCAGTGCGCTGCACGACGAGGACAAAGAGGATGTGGTCGAAGTCGAGGGTGTGAATGGACGACCGTCGCGTCGAATCTCCAAGGGACTGCTGGTGGATATCATTCAACCCCGTATGGCGGAAATCCTCACTTTGGCTTACGAAGAGGCCAAAACATCGGACTATGTCAACCTGATGACGACCGGCGTGGTCTTGACCGGTGGGGCTTCTCTGCTGCCCGGAACGATTGAACTGGCGGAGGATATTTTCAATATGCCGGCCAAGTTGGGGATGCCCTCTGGATTCGGCGGAATGATCGAAGAAGCGCGAAAGCCCCAGTGCGCGACGGGGGTAGGTTTGATACAGTATGCGATGCACCACCATTCCGAGGCGCGGCACCACTATAGTTCTTCGGAAGGGAACATGTTTGAAACGATAAAAAAACGTTTTCGCCGTTGGTTCGGCAGTGTCACCAGTCTGGCCTGAACAGAAACACTTTAGTCAGGTAGAGCTTTATTACTGGTTGCTCAAAAACCGGAGCGAAATCAATTTAAAACGCAAAATAAGCGAGGATGGCCGAGCGTTGTCATCCGATGGAGTTGCCAATGAATTTGACTTTTGATTTTGATGAATCCGCTTCCTTTACCGCACGTATGAAGGTCGTCGGTGTCGGTGGCGCGGGCGGCAATGCGATCAACCGCATGATTCATGAAGGGCTCAGAGGCGTCGAGTTCATTGCAGTGAATACGGATGAGCAGGCATTGGAAATCTGCCAGGCGCCGAACAAGATTCGTATCGGCGGCAAAGCCACACAAGGATTAGGTGCGGGAGCGGACCCGGAAAAAGGCCGGCGGGCAGTCGAAGAGGATCGCAACGCTGTCTACGAGGCTCTGGCCGATGCCGATATGGTCTTTGTGACCGCCGGTATGGGCGGCGGCACCGGCACCGGTGCTGCACCGGTAGTGGCGGAAATCGCCCGGGATATCGGTGCTCTGACTGTGGGCGTTGTGACCAAACCCTTTCTCTTTGAAGGGCCCAAGCGCATGCAGCGTGCCGAAGAGGGTATCAGCACTCTCAAAGAGTGTGTCGACACCCTGATTGTGGTGCCGAATCAGCGTTTGCTCAGTATTGTGCCCGAAGATACGCCGCTCGATGCCGCGTTCCGCTATGCCGATGAAATTCTTTTCAGCGCCACCAAAGGCGTTTCGGATTTGATCAGCATCCCCGGCCTGGTCAATCTAGATTTTGCCGATGTGCGAGCCGTTATGAGCGAGATGGGCGATGCGCTTATGGGCTCGGCAAACGCGCGAGGTGAAAACCGCGCCAAATCCGCCGCTGAACGCGCTATCACCAGCCCGTTGCTGGAAAACGTCTCGATCTCGGGTGCACTCGGCGTTCTGGTCAACATCACCGGTGGTGCCGATTTGACCCTGCATGAAGTCAATACCGCGACATCGATCATTTTTGAGGAAGCAGGCCCGAACGCCAACATCATATTCGGTGCAGTGATCGATAAAGAGATGCGCGAAGAGATTCGCGTGACTGTAATTGCCACCGGTTTGTCGGCCCAAAACGGCCGCCGACGTCTGCCGGGGCTCAATCGTCCGGCAATACAGGCGCCCCGAAGCGGATCGGTGCAGCAGCGAGAAATCCCGGCAATCGACCGCATCGATGAATTGAGCCAAGAGATAACCAAACAGACGAATTCGCGTTTGTTCAACGGACGGGACAGTTTTATTCCCAAACGAGACCTGCAGTCCCGCAAAGCGTTTGGAGGTGAGGAGCAAGGCGAAGAAAAACCCAAACCGCCGGTTACACCCGCAAGCGAATCACGACCGGCCATCTACCGCCGACACTCTGAAGAACGATTTCCTGAACACCAGAGCGAGCGGCCAGCTCCACAGAGACCGCCTAAGGAAAAACCAACGCACGGAGCTGGTGAGGATAATCCGGATGGAGACGAACCGCTGGAAAACGGTAAGAAAAGCAATGGTTTTCTTGAGGATTATGAAATCCCCACCTATCGCCGCAGACGCTGGAGCGGCTATTATCGATGAGGATAAGGATTCGCTGCGATAGTCGATAGGCTTGCTACAAATCCAACGGGGATAGATAGAAAAAGGGGCTGTTCCAAAGCGCCATGTTGCTAAAAACGCGTTTGCTTTGGAACAGCCCCTCGGTCGTTTGCAGAGGGAAATTAAAGGGCTTTAACCACCTTGCCGGCACGCAAACAACGGGTGCAGACATAGGCCGATTTCGGACTGCCCTTGACCAGGATGCGCAATTTGCGAATATTGGGCATCCAGCGCCGTTTGGTCAGGTTGTGGGCATGACTGACGGCGTTTCCAACCTGCGGTCCCTTGCCGCAAATTTCACATTTTTTCGCCATGGTCGACTCCTCTATCTCTATCGGTTTTTCTTTGCTTGTTTTTGGCAAAAATATAGACACTATTATAAAAAAAATATTGTATAAATGCAAGAAATAATTTGCCAGACGATCTATAACGCATTGACTCATAAAAAAGGTAAC